>JAQWLN010000062.1 GCA_029247265.1 Fuerstiella sp. | reverse complement strand
GCAAAACACCATGAAACGAAATGTTGGTTAGTAGGAATCTGCACTTAGTGGAGGCTCCGCACGCCACACGGGAGGAGTAGAGCCGGGCAGTGTGCGGAGACGGGACCCCGAAGGAGTGATTAGTTGTATGTAAACGGCTTTGTCAATGTTTTCGCTCAGCGTTCTCGCGGTTCCATCACACATAGAAACAACCACGATTCCAGGATGATTGGAGCTGAGAAACGGAGCGCCCTCCGGTCCGGCCTTCTTCTCGTTGATGTATGGCTCGGTCATAGCCAGTACCGCATTTATGGGATTGAACATGGCCACATTCGACGCGGTTGTGTCATCATCAATTGTGGCTGCCCCGCCTGTGACTGGGAATATAAAGCCACAGCTGTTGAAACTTGGATTTGCCCAACTTGTGGCGCCCGCGTTGATGTTTTCGCCAAACATCAAAGTGTTTCCGGTCCCATCGTAGATCTTTCCGATTGACGCGCTGGCATTTCTTGTTGCAGGCTGGTCTGCATATTCATTCCAGAAAACGCCTGTTTCTTTCGTAATTAAGTCATCGGCAGACGTTCCTGGTGTTCCGTCAGCATCCCAATCAAAGTCTTCAGAAACAAAACTTTGCCGTTGGGCATTCGAAGCACTATCTCCGAACCCGGCATTCGCTACGTAGCTGAGCCCTCCGGCCACGCTATATGCGGAGTCATCATTTGGGCACGCAAAGGCTTCTACGTATAGATCTCGAGACAATATTAGGTTGGTTTCGCCACCAGCGACGGCTGGTGTGGTGTTGTCGTTATGTGGTGCATCCTTATTCCACCGGTCGTATGTGCCCTGCTGATCGATGTGTGGCAACAACTCAACCGCCCAACTTCGTCCTGCAAAAGAGTCAAGAGTAGTTGTCGTTGGGTTGTCAGGGTAGTAGCCCAGTGCGGGCAGCTTGCTCCGATTCGATGATGCGAAACTCAGCGCCGCCAACGTTACGTTCTTGATGTTGTTCAGACACTGCGTTCTGCGGCCGGCTTCTCGAGCGTTCTGAATGACTGGCAGAATCAAAGACATCAAAGTTGCAATGATGGAAATTACCACCAGCAATTCGATCAGGGTGAAGCCGCGTCGTGTCTTCCTGGACGCTGCGGTGTGACGACGTGACTGCATAATGAGTTCTCCAACAATAGAATGGGAATATTTCGAGTGAATCTTAAAGGCAGAAGGGAGTGTTCGCACGGGAACCGTCCAGCTGTGTTAGAGGCCGCCCGCCTCTGTTCTTAATCTCGCACCGACACCGTCCTACATTGTTTTCGGCTGCGGTAATGCCAGTAACGCAAATTCTGGGTCAATTCCGGACAAAAGTCTGCAGTAATCGGATGATATCTTAAAAATGCCTCTAAAACCAATGGTGCCAACACCTTGCAGATCGACCTATTGCGCAGTTCCGCGTAACCGGACCACTACTCACTACGATGAATGGTGTCACTTTGTATTAATCAGCAGCGTTGCAAAACGCTACAAAAGCGTATTTGCCGATAGGAAGCTGATCAGTAGCGCGCATGAATGTACGGTCGAAACGCTGGGTGACAACTCAGTGATCAGGGGGCAGTTGGCCTCATCGAACAGCTGCAGGCAAGGAATGTTGTGAATTCGGGAGGGTGGCCGGCGGTTGGAGCGAGGAACGAGTGAAACCCCGGGGCCGGCAGTGCCGGCGTGATTTTCCTTCGCAGGCTCAGTCCAGCCTCCGGCCACCCCCTGGTCCTGTATCACAATCCGTGAGTGCACCCCATCTGGCGGGAAATATCGTGGCGGTTAACACCTGCCAGCTGTCCTTCTATCATGTCGGTGGCTCTGCGCACCTGTTGAGAATCGGGAATTTCTGACACAGCCTGGAAACGATGACTGCGGACGAATCTGTAAGCCACGATGAGACTCACGATCGTCCGCCGCTAAAGCTGGAGACGGCCGAAGCCCATTGGGAAATCTTGGCCGTCCACGTTGAGGGGTTTCTGGAAGCATGGGAATCGGCAGAAGAGCCGCCACGCATGGGAGGCCATCTTCCGGAGCCAGAGGGGACGCTGCGGCGGATGGTGTTGATTGAACTTATCAAAGTCGATCTGGAATATCGTTACGGCAGCGACGGAGAAAAGCTGTCTCTGGAAACCTACCAGTCGCAGTTTCCGGATCTGGCCAAACCGGACGGAATGCCGGTCGATCTCATTTATGAAGAATATCATGTTCGTAAAACGGCAGGAGAAACCGTCGATGTCAATGATTGTCTGACTCGCTTTCCAGAGCAGTCGGAGGCGATCATTCGCATGTTCAAGCTGCATTCGCCCACGGTCAGTATGTCGCTCACCGGCCAGCAATTGACCAATTCGTATGAGTCCGGTGACCGCATCGACGATTTTTATCTGATGTCGAATCTGGGATCCGGTGCCTTTGGCAGCGTGTTTCTGGCCCGTCAGGAATCCATGCAGCGAATGGTGGCGTTAAAGGTATCTGCAGACAAAGGCGCAGAAGCTCAGACGCTGGCTCAACTGGATCACCCGAATATTGTTCGTGTGTACGATCAGACGCGTTTGCCTGAGCAGAATCTGCGTCTGCTGTACATGCAGTTCGCTGCGGGGGGAACACTGCAGTCGGTCGTTCGGGCCGCAAGGAATTCGGATGCAAAGTCGGGACAGATTATTGCCGATTGTGTTTCGCGTGCGCTGGAATCAACGGGCGTCCTGTCTTCACAAAGTGTTTCGCTGAAGGACGGTCTGGCCCAAAAGCCGTGGCCGCAGGTCGCCTGTCAACTTGGTGTGGAACTCGCTCAGGCACTGCATTACGCTCATGGTCAGGGCATTTTGCATCGTGATGTCAAACCCGCGAATGTACTGCTGGATGCGAATGGCACAGCAAAGCTGGCCGACTTCAACATCAGTTTCAGCTCTGAACTGGAAGGTTCGGGTCCGGCCACTTATTTCGGTGGCAGTCTGGCCTACATGTCGCCGGAACAGCTCGACGCCTGCGATCCCGGACATGCGACTCAGCCCACTGACCTCGACGGTCGCGCCGATGTGTTTTCACTGGGTGTGCTGTTGTGGGAGCTAACCTATGGCCAGCGACCGTTCAATGATGAAGCGGTTGTAGGCAACTGGTGTGAAACACTGGCATCGATGGCGGCTCTTCGCCGTGCGGAACTTCCTGTGCCGCCGGCTTCGGCTGATCCTGTGCAACAGCGTCTGTTGACAGTCCTGCAACGGTGCCTGGCACCGGACCCGAATAACCGATACCAATCGGGAAATGAGCTGGCTCAGGACCTTGGCCTGTGTCTGCAACCGCGAGTCGCCAGGTTACTTCAGCAAGGTGAACGCGGGTTGGCAGGGTGGGCTTTGAATTGGCCCGCGACAGCTGCCATTTGTGCAGCCATTATTCCTAACGCTTTGGCGGCTGTCTTTAACTTCAAATACAACTTCCAGAAGATCATCCAGCAACTTCCTGACGCGCAGGGCGCATTTGATAACGTCCAGTTGACGATTAATTCGATAGCGTTTCCCCTGGCCATCATTCTGTGTGTCTGGTTCGCTCGCCCGCTGATGAGGGCTCTGCGACATGCTCGAGAAGCGAAGGTCGGTACCCCGGATGAAAGCGCACGACGCCGTGCACTGCGACTGGGCCGCTTTGCCGCGTTGTTGGGAATCACCGAATGGGTTATCGCCGGACTGGCCTATCCCATCAGTCTGCACATCATCACCGGCGGGCTGGACGCCAAATGGTATGCCCACTTTTTCGCGTCGCTGCTGATCTGTGGAATGGTGGCCGCGGCCTATCCGTTTTTCCTGCTGTCCGTGCTGGCCGTCCGCTCTTTTTTTCCGGCGTTACTGCGAGGCGACGCTTTGACCGCCGGCGACGAGGCGGAATTGCAGGAGTTGTCTGAACGGTCGGCGTGGTCGCTATATCTTGCCGGTGGTGTGCCGGCGGCTGGAATCATGCTGTTGTTGCTGACTAACGAAAATCCCGACGCGAACAGTACCTTCGCGTTGAAAATTCTTAGCGCAGTAGGAGCCGTGGGCTTTGCGTTCGCGCTCGGCATCGCCCGATCGTTGCAGCATGACATCGAGGCGTTTCTGGAAGCCGCGCGACTTACACGTCACGAGGAAAACAAGCGTCCTGGACCTGCGCAACGTGGAAATGTTTAGTTGGCTCACGCCAGCACATCTTTGACGACATGGCCTGCGACATCCGTGAGCCGATAATCCCGACCAGCGTGCCGGTACGTCAGTTGCTCGTGGTCGAATCCCATCAGGTGTAGAATTGTCGCGTGGAAATCGTGAACGTGCACCGGTTGTTCGACCGACCGCAGACCGTGTTCGTCGGTGGCACCATGGACCATGCCTCCTTTGACTCCGGCACCCGCCAGCCATGACGTAAACGCCCACGGGTGGTGCTCACGACCTTTCGCATCTGCAGTGTTGTTGAACGGTGTGCGGCCAAATTCCGTTGTCCATACAACCAGCGTGTCTTCCAGCATGCCCGTCCGTTTCAGGTCCTTCAGTAGTCCGGCGATTGGCCGATCCACGTTTTTCGCCAGTGACACGTGGGACATCATGTCTCCATGAGCATCCCAGTTGCCCGCCGAACCTGTATCGATCAGTTCGACAAAACGCACGCCGCGTTCCACAAGTCGGCGGGCGGCGAGGCATTGCCAGCCGAATCCTGTTGTCTGGTTTCGCTGCAGTCCATAGGTCGACAGCGTGGCTTCCGTTTCCTGTCCGAAATCGAATGCATCCGGAACTGCCATCTGCATGCCGAAGGCTGTCTCAAACGAACGCATTCGTGCGGTCAGCAAGGCATCGCCGCCGCGTGAATTCAGGTGTTTTGCATTCATTGCTCTGAGTGCCGCGAGTTCCATTTTCTGGCGGTCCGTAGGTACCCGTGGTGCGATGTTTGTCACGGGTGTTGCGCCTGGCACAACCACCGTTCCCTGATGAGCTCCCGGCAAAAAGTCGCTGGCGTAAACCTGAGTTCCCGCATACGTCTGTTTTGGTGCGATCACAACGAAGCCAGGCAGATTTTGATTCATCGTGCCCAGTCCATAGCTTACCCATGAACCGAGGCTGGGGCGGGCGAATGTGAACGAGCCCGTGTGCATGCCCAGTGTCGCGTTGTAGTGATTCGAATGAGACGTATGCATCGATCGAATCATCGCAATGTCGTCCACGCATTCGGCGACATGAGGAAACAGGCTGCTGACTTCCGTGCCGCACTGTCCATGCTGTTTGAAGTTCCATTGAGGACGTTTCAGGAAGATACGTTCGTATCCCGGGCGGTCCTTGATCTCCGGATGATCCGCCTTGATTTCCCTGCCATGATCGCGAGTCAATGCAGGCTTCGGATCAAACGTGTCCACGTGAGATACACCGCCAGTCATAAACAGAAAGATGACGTTCTTTGCTCGACCGGGAAACTGTGGCTGCCGAGCCGCAAGCGGGTCACCGCTGTCGGCCAGCAACTGCTGGACAATTCCCGGGAAGAGTGTGGAACCGGCGACAGCTGACTGCAGCATCGATCGTCGATCGGGTGTGTTGCGTGTTCCGGCCATGTGCAATTCAGTCAAGATAAAGAAACTCGTTCGCGGCCAGCAGCACTCGCGCATAGGCCGCCCATTTCTCCTGCAGGCTGCCGGGGTACTGCTCCAGAAAATCTGCGGCGGCGGCGTATTCGGCTGCGGTTGGTTGGCGCTGATAAAGCCATCGGAACGCCTGTTCGATTCGATGCCGCTGACGGAGGTGGTGATTCCCGTCGGCTTGTTCCTGACCCACGGTGAGGATTCCCTGCGAAAATCCCACCGCCTGATCGTGGAAAAACGGCGAGTTCAGAAAATACAAAGCCTGAGTTGGAACGGTCGTCAGTTGACGGACCGGCGTGCTGGCGTTGGGGTCCGCTCCGTCAAATAGAGCCAGGTAGGGGTCTCGGCGCTGTCTTTGTACCATCATGTACGCGCTGCGTTTGTTGGTGTCGTAGACGGCCGAAAATGGATTGTGCTGCGTAAACGTCCATGTGCTCTCAGCCGGAAATGGATGCGCTTCAGCGACCGTTGTGTCCAGATTGTCCGCCGCCATCAGTAAGCTGTCTCTGATTTCTTCAGCATCCAGGCGTCGCCGCGGGAATCGAGTCAGGAACTGATTTTCTGCATCGTGTGTCGCTGATGCGTCGGTTACGTCGCTGCTTTGTTGATACGTCCGGGAGTTCATGATCAGGCGATGGATCGTTTTGACACTGAAACCACTTTGAATGAACTGAGTGGCAAGGTAGTCCAGCAGTTCCGGATGTGTGGCGCGCTGGCCACGTGAGCCGAAGTCGTTGGGGGTTGCCACCAGCCCTCTTCCGAAATGCCACTGCCAGATGCGGTTCACCATGACTCGGGCCGTCAGTGGATGCTGTGCGATCCAGTCACCGAGCTGCCGACGACCGCTGCCCGCACCTTTCGGCACAATGTCGCCACCAAGAATCGAAACCCAGCGGCGCGGCACAGGATCCCCAAGTTGATCGGGGTCACCCCGTTTATGCAGAGCAACGTCACCCACTGTTCCTTCCACGACGCCGTACGCGACAGGAACCACGGGTGAAGGTTCGACCACGATATCCGACGCAGGAGGCGACTGGCCAAGTGAGACCAGCCCGGCTCCCGCATCCTGCGACGTTATATGTTCCAACCGAAAGGAGACGCCGTCTCCGCCAGACGGATGAGCATCCATGACTCGGCCGCTGACACGGATGACAGCGTCGTCCGGGCATGCCCACGCCACTGCGACCGGTCGCCCAGGGCCGGGATGCACAAAGAACGACGTGGCCGGCAACGAGGTCCAGACATTGATCGGTTGTTTCGATCGATTGACGAATATGGATGGTGTGTCTCCAAAACGCCACGCACTCAGGTCGACGTGACCATCAATGCGATCTTGTTTTTCAGCCAGGAATTTCGGGCCGTCGGTCACCTCCAGAAAACACCACGCCGCGCCATGGCTTGCTCGGTGAGGATTTCCGCTGAGCAAGTCAGGGATGACGTCGGAAATGTTCCATTGACGATCATTGTTTTTGACATCAATGATCTGCAGGTCCACCAGTGTGCTGTCCGCGCCGTGACTGTCGTTGGGGAAGACGGTCAACTGCAGTACTTCGCCCTTTCGAAGTGCCAGCTGACCCAGTGATTCTCGTTCAGCGTCCGCGAACGAAACACTGGCGCCCTCGTCCACAGTTGCAGCCGCCAGCAGTCGGGACGAGTTTGCAGCCTGGTCTTTCAGTCGTTTTCTGCTTTCAGTAGCAGATTGGTCGCGTTGTTTCTTTTCAGCTACGGCATCATCGTTTCTTTGCTGCCACGCCTGCGTCAATTCATCGATTTGTGTTTGAGACAACAACGGAACCAGGTCTCGCGGCTGTCCTTTGGGCTCGCAGCCGGGGAAAGAAAAACGAGTGCTGCTGAAGATGCCATACAGTGCGTAGTAATCCTCAGCCGTGAGAGGGTCATACTTGTGATCGTGACATCGCGCGCAGCCAGTGCTGAGGCCCAGGAAGTTTTTCCCCAGATTGTCAATCACGTCTTCGTGCATCAGGTGGATGTCTTTGTCGATGTCATGGCCAAAGCGACGGGCGATCGCCAAATAGCCGGTCGCGATGATGCCTGCACTCATTTCCTGCGGGCCGTGGTCAGCATAAAGAATGTCACCGGCCAGCTGCATACGGACGAATTGGTCATACGGCAGGTCGCTATTGAATGCGTCAAAGACCCAGTTGCGGTATCTCCACGCATGCGGCAGCGGGCGGTCTGTGTTTTCACCGGCTGTGTCAGCGTATCGAACAACGTCCAGCCAGTGCCGTCCCCATTTCACGCCGTACTGCGGCGAGTTCAGTAATCTCTCGACGACGGTTGCAAACGCCGTGTCGGATTCGTCAGCAAGAAATTGCTCCACCTCGCTCGGCGTTGGTGGCAACCCTGTCAGGTCGTAGGTTGCTCGACGTATTAACGTTCCGCGGTCTGCCCGAGCATTCGCAGTCAGAGATCGGGATTGCTGTTTGGCGCTGATGAAGCGATCCACGTCGTTTGGAGCTGGATGTCCTGAGGGCGCTGGCAAAGCCTGGAATGCCCACCATGATTTCGCCTCCTGCAGACTCATGCCGCCATGACGTTCGACTTCTTCACGCGGATCCGATGCGCCCAGCCGAATCCATTTCGTGAGTGCGGCGATTTCTGCATCGTTGAGTTTTCCGCCTGCGTCCGAAGGCGGCATTTCCAGTGATTGGTAGTTAATGGCCTGGATCAGCAAACTCTCGTCGGGCTTACCGGGAACGATCGCTGGTCCACTCTCGCCACCCTTCTGCCAGGCTCTTCGCGTGTCGAGAGCCAATCCTCCATTTGTCTTTTTACCGCTGTGACACTTGTAGCAACGCTCAATAAGCAGCGGGCGAATCTGTGCCTCGAAAAACGTGTCGTCTGCGGCGGTTGATACGTCACACTGGCAGGTCGTCAATGGAATAACGATCAGCACTGCTGCAATTTTTGAAGTGAATCGGAACAAGTTTTCAGCTCACCTAATGAAAGTCAGTCATAGTTCGCTGCGCCACTGCGATCGACTCTCTGTCCGTGGAGACGTTGCGAGCTTCACCCAGCAGAAAGAAGAACATCGTCAACATAGAACAGACAGCAACGGCCAGCAGCAGAAACAGAAACAACGCCCAACTATGTTGCGCCACATCGCCGGCAAAGTAGTAGAACGCGGCAGTCACTCCAAAGGCCAAAGCATCCAGCAGTGCGATCAGAAAACCGGAATGCGGACCGCCGAACTGGATTGAAAACACACTCATCGGTATGTAGTAACACGGCGATACGCAGAGTCCAAAGACAAACAGCAGTGCCAGTGAAAGCCCGGTCAGTGCATTGGCTGCCATGTCCAATCGTGGCATCAGGTAGAAAGTCAGGATGCAGCCGGCAGCAACCAGCAGAAGTCCTCCCATAACCCAGGCCATTGATCGTCGGCTGAGTTTGTCAAAGATGAATCCTCCGGCCAGAACGGAAATGAGACTACCAAACGGGAAGGCCGAAGAAGCCATTGCCGCATCGGCGGGTTGCATGTTGAGCGTGTCGCGCAGATACAGCGGAACCATCAGCAGAAAGTCCCACATGATGGTCATTCCCATCATGCTTCCGGTGATCAGCCAGAACTGTCGACTGCGAAAAAAATAGGTGATGGCTTCGAACAGGCTGGTACCGAACAGAGGGTGGTCGACATTTCCGCCGCGTTCGTTGTCTGTCTTTGGCATTGCAGCGGCAAGTTTTTCGGCGGCCGCTTTTTGTGACACGGCAAAGTAGACGGTGATGACAATGCCGGCGGTTGCGGCGATGTAAAGCGTTGTTTGCCAGGGAACGACTGCCAGCAGACCACCCAGCAGTAAAGTGGCGATCAGTGTGCCGATACGTGAACTGGTGGCAAGCACTCCCCAGACGCGACCGTATTCGTTCGGGCGAAAAGATGTTTCGATGATTTTTGTCATCGCAGGCCAACCGGATGACTTGGCCATCAGTGCCAGAAAAAAGGCGGCCTGAAACATCCATGCGGCCGATGACATCGCGAATGCCAGAACGCCGATAGAAGTGACCAGCAGACCGATGGTGAAGGTGACTCGTCCCCCGAGCTTGTCAGCAGCATATCCACCAATCAGCTTTCCCAGCAGCGCGCCGATGGTGCCCATGCCAAGAATGCGTCCCCAGTCTCCAATGTCGATGCCAAGATTCGGATCGGAAGTAATCGCTGCGCCTGCAACCGGCGGAGCCATTCTCAGCACCATGAACATGGCATAACCGGTGTACATCGAAACGACCACCATAAGCTGATGGCGACGGTTTACCGCGACGTCCGGTTGCATTTCTGCAGAGGACGTTCCCGTATCCGGCGTCGGAACACCAACGCGATACGGGGATGGATCGGATTCAGTCATGAGTTGGTCTGATGTTCAGGGCAGAGGGGTGATTCCCGGGACAGGTTCTCCAGCATTTCAGTCAGGCTGGCTTCCAGTCGATTCAATACAGGATCCCCGTCGGCCCCACGTTCACGTCTGGCCGCGACAGGAATCGGGTCACCGACCTGGATAATGGCCTTCAGGGGAGGATTGACCTGCTCTTTTCCGGAAAGATTTTCGGCCATGCGTTCAACCGTTTCCAGAATGCGATCCACGGTCGGCCAGGAAGCGATGTACTCCCGCGGATACAGGCTCAGCGTCTGGGCGAACTGCATGTCCTGCAACTGCCGCCAGCGTCGGTCGAGTTCTGTCGGAGTCAGTGGTGTACTTTTAGGGTCTGACTCGTTGTCCGAAATCATGTCCGGTACAACCGCCTGGCGAAGTTTCTTGACACGATTAATGACAGAATCGTCACTGCGACTGTTCAGCCATTCTTCTTCCAGAGGCAGCAGCAGCGCATCGATCAGCACTTCCAGGCGGTCAGGGATCTGACCAGGGCGAGGGCCGCCGAGATACTCAGTTTCCTTTAGTCCCAGCAACGCATTGCCGACCTTGTAGATTCGTTCGACCAGTGGCATGTCGTCCTGAGTTCGCCATGACAGTCGTCGTTCAATGTCCGCCAGTATTGGTCCTGCGGTCGCAGCAAGATCTCCCTGAAACAGGTAGCGAATGGCTATGGGAACGACGCAGACACCGGCCTTACTGCTGGCGTCCGCCTTTTGTCTTTTTCTGGCTGCTGTCCGGGCGATAAAAGATACCCCTTCCATCAGTGCGTTCAGTCGTTCATTCGCATGACTGAGAGCTCCTTCCGGAAACAGGACCAGTGGGCGGTTGCCCTGAGCAATGATGTCGACTGCCGTTTCCACTGCTTTGCGGTCGACGCCTTCGCGGTAGACGCTGAACGCTCCCATCCGTCGCAGCGCCCATTTCATGAGCCGGCTGCCTCGAAACAGATGTGAACTGGCCATGACAAAAAACGGCTGGTGCAGCGACTGTGACAGGCTCTGCAGGACCATCGCATCAGACATGCGACAGTGATTCGGTGCCAGCACAATTCCATGCCCGTCTGACAACAGCGTTGCCAGTTTTTGCTGATCACGGATCTCGACCGAGTGGATACCGTACCGAGTCCTGATCATGCGCGTTGCAAATCGGGAAAGCAGCCAGGGCCAGATGTTTCCCTGGTGTGGCGGAACAAATTCGTAGCTGGAATCCGTGACGATCAAAGGCGGCATCTGCATCTGTCTCCCGGACGCCCCAGTGCCTGACCAGGGGCTGAATCGGTGCGAACCAATGACGCTCAGTGTAACAGCATGCCGCTGGCGGTTACCAGGGATCGAGCATAAGCGTCCCGTGCAGTCCACTCGCCGCGATCTATGCGAATACGCCGGCGCTGCAACGGTCTGGTTGTCGCCGACTTCGAAAACTCAGTCGGCCTCTGAGGTCAGGGCGAGGCAACGAAGGAAGTGGCATGCACCGACGTGCGATGGGCGTCGGCAGTGTCATTGGCTGGACTGGATGAGTCGGGCTCGGCAGGGTTTCCGGTCGTAGCATCATGAGCTTCATCAACACGACCGCCGAGGCCGCTGGATGATCCATGGTCCGAAGAATCGTCCGGATTTGTTCGGCGAAACCATCGCACCAGGTAACGCGTCAGCGGATAGGCGATCAATGAGCCAAACGGAGCGATCAGCATTGAGCCTATGACCATAGGCATGCCAACCTGCACTGCCAGTGAACAGGTCGCCTGCCACCATCCGGCAAGTCCTTCGAATTGCAGAATGGCCTCGAACTGGTCAACAGTGGCATTGCCAGGGACGAACCATGTGCCGAGGCGGTACCAAAAATAGTACATGGGCACCATCGTCAGCGGATTGGAAACATATGTCGACAGCATCGCTGCCGTAACATTGAAGTAGACAAACCGACGGCACAGAAGTGCCAGGGCCACAATCAGGATGGTCTGAATGCCGACCGAAGGCGTCAAGCCGACGAATATGCCGATCGAAGCACCTAGCGCGATGGCATGCGGCGAGTCGTCCAGGGCGAGTACGCTTCGCAGCAGAACGCGAGGACTCGCGGACAATTTCAGGACCTGTCGCCACATGTTGCGAATTCTTAACCTATTGGTAAAACCAGAAGAAACACTATTCACAGAAATATAGTGCGCGATCCACTGTCCCGCAAAACGCTTTCGTGCAGATTCTTCAATCCTGTGCTGGAACAGCGAAATCACCCGCAGACGCAAGTGGACACTGCGATACAGGCAGTATTATTGTTACGATCTGGACATTACGCCTTACCCAAATACGCACATGTCGGACCCACCTATGAGAATGCCGATCACCCTGTGGCTGATATTGATATCGGCGAATTCTGTTGTTGCTTTTCAGGAAAAAACTGAACCGACGGAGCCATCTGCAGACATGGCACCGCAGTGGATCTGGGTAGCAGGTGATCGACAATCGGGCCAGAATGTCGTCTTCAGTCATGATTTCCAATTGCCGTCAGCATTCACCGAGGCGCGATTGCGGTTATCTGCCGACTATGCAGCATGTTCCGTCTTTTTGAACGGTGAGTCGGTAGCGGTATTGGATGCCTTCGGTCCCCACCTGGACATGGACGTCACACGTTTCCTGCGACGTCATGACAATAACGTCCGTATTCATGGGCGGGGCACGGACGGGCCTTCGGCGATAGCGTTGAGTCTACAGATTGCGACGGGCGGGGCCGCAGTCAGATCCGTCGTTACTGATTCAACATGGCTGGCGAAAGTCGGCGACGCAGCAAGTTCTGGTGCAGCACAAGGTGACTCCCTGTGGTCGCCGGCCGTCAGCTTTGGCAAGGTCGCGTCTCAAATTCGCAGGGATCCGCGGTTCAGCAGGATTACGGCTTTTGACGATTATACTCAGTGGAAGCTTGCTCAAGGGAACGGTGCTCCGTCCACTGATGCTCAGGTGTCGGCGCCGCCTGGTTTTGTCGTTGAACTGCTTGGGAAAGCTCAGCCGGACGAAGGTTCGTGGATCAGCATGGCGTTCGATGATCAGGGACGGCTGACCATCAGCCGAGAAGACAGAGGCCTGCTGCGACTGACGCTGGCAGAGGACGGGAAGGCCCAGTCGTTCGAAACCATAAATGATACGTTGCTGGAATGTCGTGGCTTGCTGTATGCGCACGGCTGTCTGTACGCCAACGCCAACAACTCGAAAGGACTCTATCGACTTCGAGATTCGAACGGAGATGATCAGTTCGACGAAGTGAAGCTGCTGCGGAAGTTTCCGGGTGGCGTGGGCCACGGACGTAACGATCTGGCACTCGGCCCGGACGGACTGATTTACAGCATTCACGGTGATTCCGTCGATCTGCCTCAGGAAAATGTTGCAGACCTGACATCGCCGTATCGTGATGGACAGCTGGACAAGCCTCAGAGGCAGGGGCATGTGGTTCGCACCGACAGAAATGGACAACACTGGGAGCTGGTGGCGGCCGGGTTGAGAAATCCGTACGGCATAGATTTCAACGAAGACGGAGAACTGTTTACGTACGACGCGGATGCCGAATTCGACATGGGAGCTCCGTGGTACCGACCGACGCGACTGGATCATCTTGTGTCGGGAGCCGACTTTGGCTGGCGAGGTCTGACGAATCAATGGCCGCCTTATGAACTGGATCACGCAGACAATGCCCTGCCGACGGCGACGATCGGCAAGGGATCGCCAACAGCAGTTCAGTTCGGGCGGGCGAGCAATTTTCCAGAGCCGTGGCGGGACGCGCTGTTTATCCTCGACTGGGCATACGGACGTGTGGTTGCCTGTCATCTGTATCCACGAGGCGCCGGGTACTATTGTCGCAGTGAAACCTTTCTGAAGGGGCGACCGCTGAATGTCACTGACGTGGACTTCGGCCCCGATGGTGCTATGTACCTGATTACCGGAGGCCGCAAGACAGAATCGTCGCTGTACCGAGTGCGCTGGGTTGGCGAATCGACGGTGCCTGAACAGGCGCCGCCGCACCTGGTCGCTCGAAAAGCATTTTCCGCACAACAAAGAGAGCTTCGGCATCGCCTGGAACGCTGGCACGTTCGGTCCAAAGGTGGGAACGCTGTGGCCGGGATCTGGCCGCACTTAATGAATCCGGACCCTTCCATTCGCCACGCGGCACGGGTCGCTTTGGAACACCAGGACATCAAGGAATGGCGCGATCGTGCTCTGCGCGAGTCACATACCTCGACCGCTGCCGTTTCGCTTCTGGCCCTGGCACGGGGTTCAGCGGCACAGGATTTTCCCGCTATTATTTCAGCGTTGAACAGACTGTCGACGGACGGACTTTCCGTTCTTGACACGCTTAGCATTCTGCAGGCCTATTCGCTGTGCCTGGCCGACACGACGCACGTATCTTCTGACGAACTGACCCATGTGCTGACTCGTTTCAGGAAATGGTTGAATCACGAAGCCTCTCTTCGAACTCAGCGCATCGGGCCTGTCGGCGCAGGTCATGGGATTGCGGAGAAACTCAGTCGCCTGGTCATACGCATGGACGGTGCAGTTGCCAATGCCGATGTGATCAAGCTTCTGAGAACGTCAACCCATCAGAAAGACCGGATGCGATATCTGTTTTTCCTGCATAACACCACAGCCGGGTGGCAACACGATGATCGAGTTCTGTTCTTTGAATCGTTGAATGACCTGGAACGGAATGCGATCGGTGGGGATGGCATGCCTGGATTTCTGCAGCGAATTCGTCAGGGGGCGGTCGAGACACTGACGGACAGCGAACGCAGCCGCCTAGGCGATCTGATCAATCGACACGACAATAACGCAGAAAATGCGGTGACGATCAAACGTCCCCTCGTTCGCAACTGGACCGTTGCTGATATTGACGAAGTTTTGCGTGCTGCTGACCAGCACGATGCTGACACAGAACGAGGCCGGCAGTTGTTTACCGCTGCACAATGTCGTCGATGTCACCGAGTCGGGAACGATGGAAGTGTGGTAGGCCCCGATCTGACATCTGTCGGCAATCGGTTCAGCCACCGTGATATCCTGAAATCCATCCTTGAGCCATCTGCTGTGGTCGCCGAAAAATACCGCAACGTTCAAATCGTTACCACGGCCGGGCAGACGATCGTTGGACGCGTGGTTGCCAGTGGAGACTATCGCTCGCCGACACTCAGGGTTTCAACCGACCCTTTGGCCCCGGCGAAGACGGTTGAGGTTGCCAAAGTGGAAATAGAGACACATGAGTTCTCAAACGTGTCGCTCATGCCGAAGGGGCTGCTGTCGACATTAACTGCCAGCGAAATTGCCGACCTGCTGGAATATCTGATTTCAGCGTCCGGTGGGAGTGGCACTTCAGGCCAGTAGCGGGGGCGGAACTGACGCACACGTTGATTCAGACTTCGCGATGCGACTTCGCTGCAAACGACTCAACGCCGGTATTGCGGTCGCCTTAGGAGGCAGTGCGTTGTGTCGGGCCGGAATCGCCATTTTTTCCACACGAAACACGGCCGCTGCTACCAGTTCCCGGTCGGATGAAGTCTAAGATTGTGCTTTGTTCTCATGTACGTTTACCCTGAAGAAAATCCATGTCACGTCTGATCTCTGTCCATCCTCTGCCAGCATTATTTGAACCGAGTGACGTGGCGGGCGGTATCGCAGTTGTCGTTGACATTCTTCGAGCATCAACAACGATCACACGCGCCGTGGCGAATGGAGTTGATTGTGTGATTCCATGCGGCACGGTCGAGGAAGCTGTCGATGTCAGAAATGAACTGCCGCCGGGCACATGCCTGTTGGGTGGTGAACGTGGTGGAGTCCGCATCGATGGTTTCGATCTGAGTAACTCGCCGGCAGATTACGCCCCGAGTGTTGTTCGTGGCATGTCGATCGGATTTACCACGACCAATGGAACCCGTGCACTCATCCGCTCCGAAAAAGCAGACGACGTCTTGATCGGCGCATTCGTAAATCTGTCAGTAGTGGCAGAACGTCTGCGAAATTCTGAGCTTCCTGTCCACATTGTTTGTGCCGGAACCAACGGACAGATTACAGGAGAAGACGTTCTGTATGCCGGCGCTTTGGTTGAGCAGCTGGTCGGATCTACTGCTGAGGGATTCGAAATGACCGACTCCGCGCAACTGGCGATCAATCATTGGCGTCAGGAATCCGGCGATGGTTCCTCCGACGCGCTGGAAGCCGCTCTGCGACGGTCGCGCGGCGGGCGAAACCTGATCGAACTCGGTTATGATTGTGACATCGCAACCGCTGCGAAGACCGATTCCGTTCCATGGATCGGTACACTGAATGAAAACCGAACAATCACGGCGTCAGTGGGTTCTGGCCCGCAGGACAACAGCTGACCTTTGCTGGTGATTAGGATAAAGAGTGTGTGCCACTGGCTCCGCCAGTGCACTTCGAATCCTTAACAGCACTGGCGGAGCCAGTGGCACTGCTCTTTATCCTTGGTCATTACCGCACGTGATTCAATCTCGCCAGGGACCAATGTTGGATTGCCAAAGGATCCGCGCGACGGCCAGCGAGAATAACAGTTCGAATTATTCTACAGCGGTTCACGCTGACTTGTGGCCGCTAACAACGCTTGTCGATTGCAGTTTCTTTACGCCCACAAGCCAGTATCGTCTACGGCAATTTGTAAACTGCTCTAGCTGCGTGGCTTGGCGGGCTTCCTCTTTTTGCCTTTGCCGCCCGCAAAACTCTTCCCGCCGGATCGATTGTGACGAGGTGGTTTTCCGTTTCTGCCCGCACCCCCGCCGCGATGTCCATTGCCCTGCCGCGGGGCTGAGCTGTAGTTTTCTGATGTCGCACGGCTCAATCGCAATTGTTTGCCAGCCACGCGGGTCTGTTGCAGCGTCTGAAATACGTCGCGGGGCATTCCTTCGGGAAGGTCGATTGTGCTGTAGGAATCATGGATGTTGATCGGACCGATGTGTTCGCCGTCAATGCCACCTTCATTTGCAACCGCTCCCACGATGTTTCCGGGTTTGACGCCATCATCCCGGCCGACTTCAATTCGGTAGCGGTCCATGCCGTTCTGCGGAGGCCCGGACTGGCGACCGCTGCTCCGCTCATTTCGACGCGGGCGGTCTGCGAATTTTCCGGAATCGTTTCGTTCAAAACGCTCACGGCCGCCTCGTTCGTCATTCCTTTGGTCGCGGAAAGGCTGGTTCCGTAGTGGACGGTCTTTCATCAAGAACGGCCGACCATCCTGACCGATCTGTGCCAGCGCCGCCGCAATCATTTCCATCGGCTTGCCCGATTCCTCGGCGTATTCTGTGATCAACTGCTTGAATACCGTCAGATCGTCACCAGCCGTCATGTCGGTAATGCGTTGTTTGAATCGCACGACCCGCGTCGCATTGATGTCATCAGCGGTCGGTGGCTGTACGACTTCGATCGGCTGTTTTGTCATTCTTTCGATCGACCGCAGCTTGTGACGCTGTCCGTTTGTCAGAAAAACGACCGCTTCCCCCTTGCGCCCGGCTCGACCGGTGCGACCGATGCGGTGAATGTACGATTCGTTGTCCTGAGGAAGATCGTAATTGAAAACGTGGCTGACTCGACTGACATCCAGTCCACGCGCGGCGACGTCGGTCGCCACCAGAATGTCCAGTTGACCTGATTTGAGCTGTGAGATCGTTCTTTCGCGAACTTTCTGAGGCATGTCACCGTTCAGTGCAACGGCGGACAGGCCGTGTCGCTTTAACTGATCGGCGACAGTCACTGTGGCTTCTCTGGTCTTTGTGAAGACGATCACGCCGTCGGATTCTTCGGCTTCCAGGATACGCGTCAGCACATCAACCTTGTCACGTGGTGCCACGAACAGTGCCCGCTGCCGAATCGAATCGGCCGTCATTGTCTTCTTCTTAATCGTGATCCGTGCCGGGTCGTTCAGGTACTGTTGGGAAATGCTGCGAATCGGGGCTGGCAGTGTTGCCGAAAACAGCGCCACCTGTCGTTCGGCGGGAGTCTGCTCAAGCACGAACTGGACATCATCAAGAAATCCCATATTCAGCATCTCGTCAGCTTCATCCAGCACGAGGCATTCGATACCGCTGAGATCAAGTGTCCCACGTTTGATGTGGTCGATCACACGACCTGGTGTGCCGACAACAACCTGTGCGCCGCGTCTCAGTTGACGCAGTTGAGGCTGGTAGTCTGTGCCGCCGTAAATCGACGCGATTGTGAAGCCGGAAATGTTTGCGGCGTATGTCGAAAAAGATTCTGCGACCTGAATCGCCAGTTCGCGAGTTGGTGCGAGTACCAGAACCTGCGGCTTGCGATGACCGATTTCAATACGTGACAGGATCGGCAAGGCAAAGGCAGCCGTCTTTCCTGTACCGGTCTGCGACTGTGCCAGCACGTCGCGACCGTCAAGCATGTAGGGAATGATCTCAGCCTGAATTGCAGTCGGGGTTTCGTAGCCTGACTCCTGCACGGCCTGTTGCACTTCGTCTCTGAGTGGAAGGTCCAGGAACGTCGGTGTATCAGGGGTTGCCTCGGCAGGCGAATCGGGTTTGGTCTCGCGTTTGATGACAGCCGTCGGTTCGATCGCTGCGACGACAGGTTCCGCTGCGACGACAGGTTCCGCTGCGACGACAGGTTCTGCTGCGACGACAGGTTCCGCTGCGACGACAGGTTCCGCTGTGACGACAGGTTCCGCTGTGACGACAGGTTCCGCTGTGACGACAGGTTCCGCTGTGACGACAGGTTCCGCTGCGACGACAGGTTCTGTTGCGACGACAGGTTCCGCTGCGACGACAGGTTCTGTTGCGACGACAGCTTCTGCTGTGGCGACAGCTTCTGCTGCGACGAAAGGTTCTGCTGCGACGACAGGCTCTGCTGTGGCGACAGGCTCTGCTGTGGCGACAGGTTCTGCCGTGACGACATCCTTGTTGGATTCAGGCACTGTTTCGGTCTTCACTGGCGCAAGTGGCTCAATGACAATCTGTGTGGTTGGCACTTCGAACGTGTCGAATGGTGAGCCGCCAAGGTTGTCGGTCCGCAATTCTTCTGTGGAAACATTGTCAGACATCGGGATCAGGTTCTTCCGGTAAATACAGGTTCACCGCCTTCGATCTACGAAGGTGGCGCGTGCGTCTCGTCAAACAGGCGAAACCGCGATTGGGGCGTACGCATCGTGTAATAAAAGCACAGACAGCGACGCCGCTTCAATCACCAGTGTTGTTCTCGTTTTGCGGGTTGGTACCCGGGGAGAACATTCAGAAGACCTGTCGCCTGCGAGCCTCGTGGGGAATTAGCCGCCACTTAACGCTCGCGACATTCTGTATCGACCAACAGGGCCGAATCAATTCGAAGTTGTGCTGACTTCGAAGGCTCGTTGCGCGGGTAACCTACACGAAAACGACAACATTCAACAGAAGAAAGTTCGCAATTCCGAAACAAATGGTCAACACAGTCGTTCGATAGCCGGTCCACGCCTCAAAGTTTCGGTTATCGTTATCTTGCCTGCCGCCGTAACAGAGCTGTTGGCTGTCGAAGTAATGTGGCGGTTGCCCATTCCGCTGCCAGTTTTGGCTGTGAAAATGCAAGAAATTCCGCGAAATGAGATGAGAGAGAAATCCTGGGGCGGTCGCCGCGTACAGGCTGGCCGAGTCGGCAAACATGTTTTCCCAACCTTGGTTTTGATGTTGTTCAGCAGCCAGCTGACAGGATTCTGAACATGTTCAGACATCATGAGTTTTCCGGCACGCTTCGTCTATTTTCTGAATCCGACGACACCATTCACGGATGTGCGGCCGCGCTGCGTGCGAATGCAACCAGCTGCGTTGAATTGCTGGATCGATGTCTGGCTCGCATTGATGAATGGGAAACGTCGGTGCATGCGTGGGTCTCGATTGATCAGGAAGCTGCCCGCCAAACAGCTCACGAACGAGATCGTGAGCTGGCGATCGGACACGACCGAGGGCCGCTTCACGGAATTCCACTTGGTATTAAGGACATCTTTGATGTCGCTGGCCACGTCACGGCTGCAGGTTCAGAAGCGTGGTCTGGGCACGACCCCAAACGCCAGGACTGTGCTGTTGTTTCGAGATTGCGTGCAGCTGGCGCTATTATCCTCGGAAAGACGGTGACGACACAGTTTGCCTGTTTCGATCCGCCAGTGACGCGCAACCCGTGGAACACGAGTCATACACCGGGAGGTTCGTCAAGTGGATCCGCAGCCGCCGTCGCCACGGGCATGTGTCTGGGCGCGATCGGTTCGCAGACCGGGGGCTCTATCACTCGGCCATCCACATACTGCGGAATCGCAGGGTGTAAACCGTCATTTGGATCCGTCAGTCTGCGCGGCGTCGTTCCTGTTGCTGAACATCTGGACCACCCCGGTCCCATGGCGCGGTGCGTCACTGATCTTGCGATACTTCTGGACATCATTCGTGACACTCCGGATGGGGCGCTGACGAACTCAGCCGCAGTCATTCCACCTCGTGTCGGTTGGGTTCATGGACTGTTCGACGAATTGTCGGATGACGATGCTCGCTCGGCCGTGACATTTGCCATTGATGCGTTATCCGCTGCTGGTGCCCCGATCATTGATATCGATTTGCCTGGCGAGTTCGACAGTATCCTTGCACACCACGCCATCATTATGGCTGTCGAAGCTGCACAAACGCATCACGACCACTTTGCTGCGAACCCTGATGATTATTCGTCGGCCGTCAAGGGGCTTATTGAACGAGGGATGGCGACTCCTCGCTCAACTTTCGCTGCGGCGTTGGACCATCAGCAGAAATTGTGTCGTGATGTTGGTAATTGTTTCCGCGGTGTTGACGTTCTGATCTGCCCTGCGACAACCGGCACCGCGCCTGACCTTTCAACGACAGGCAGTCCCGCCATGAATTCGCCATGGAGCTATACCGGCTTGCCGACGGTTTCGATGCCCGCGCAGTGTGCCGCCAACGGTCTGCCGCTTGGCGTGCAACTGGTTGGTAGAATCAGGAACGATTCCACTTTGCTGGATTCAGCGATATGGTGTGAATCGAAAATTGCTGCCGACTTCAAACCGTAACGAAAAGACAGACGCATGATTGTACTCTCGCGAGTCGCTGTATTTACCTTGCTGGCGCTGACCATGGTCCACAGTGTGGCTCATGCTGCCGCAAAACCGCTGAAGGTCTACATTCTGGCGGGCCAGTCCAACATGGAAGGTCATGCACGAGTTGAGGTTCTCGACTACCTGGGCGACGACCCACAGACGGCACCGCTGTTGGATGAGATCAAAAATACCGACGGCAGCCACCGGCTGATCAGGGACACATGGATTTCGTTTCAGACGGGATTGCGAGGACGAATTGACGGTGAGAATCGTGAGGTCTTCGGGCAACTCACTACTGGCTATGGCAGTCAGGGAAATCGGGACTATGAACAGCCCGGTCGGAAAATCGGTCCCGAACTGGCCTTTGGTATCACTCTGCAGAAACAGCTGAACGAACCGATCCTGATCATCAAGACAGCGTGGGGCGGACAGTCGCTGCACACGAATTTCCGTTCGCCGAGTTCCGGGCCCTACGTGCCGTCGAAAGATGATATTGCCCGCGGGAAATTCCAAACCGAAGAGCAAAAAGAAAAACTCAGGAAGGCCACAGGCGCTAGATACCGGCAGATGATTGGTCATGTGAAATTTGTGCTGCAGGACATCAAACGCGTGTATCCGGACTACGACTCTGCGGACGGCTATGAACTGTCCGGATTCGTCTGGTTTCAGGGATTCAACGACATGGTGGGGCGCAATGTCTATCCGCTGGTTAAGCCGGAAATCGATGTGCCTCGGTTCGCGAAATACACCAAATGGTTTGCCAGCTTCATTCGCGACACGCGTCATGATTTGTCTGCACCAGACATGCCGTTCGTCATTGGTGTGATGGGCGTGATTGGAGCTGATGCCAACGAGGGCAATCTGGCGTTCCGCAGCAGCCAGGCCGCGGTTGCGGACATTCCCGAGTTCAAGGGCAATGTCGTGGCTGTCCCGACGGCTCCATACTGGGACGAAAGGCTGGCTGTCATCGATAAGAAACGCGGACAGATGCGACAGAAGGGACACCAGCTTCGGACAAAGAACCCAAAGCATGAAAATGTCGACGGCACGATGACGCCAAACGACATCAAACAGTTTCTTGTCAGCTACGAGCAGGAGATATTCACGACCGAAGAACTGGCTCTGGATAAACGCGGCAAGTCCAACGCCGGTTACCATTATCTCGGGTCAGCGAAAACCTTCTGCCAGATTGGCCAGGCGTTCGCGGAAGCGCTACTGACGCTCCATCGGGACGCTGCGGGCAAATGACGGTAATTTTTCAGACCTGTCGAAACCACTCCCTTACGTTGACCATCGCGTCTTACGATGGTCACAGGATAGTCCAATGCGAAATGCACTGTTCGCTCTGACCGTGATGCTTCTCAGGATGTTTTGCACGGCGCCGCAGACATCGTTGTGATCATGGCCGACGATGTCCAAAGCTGGAGCGATGAGAGACGCGTAAAACACTGTGTTTTTAAGGGTTTGGTGGCTCTTCTGACGATTTGAAAAAGGTTTGAAATTGCCCCGGTTTGACCCTGTTTGAGCTCCAGTTGGTGCAATTTGCACCAAGCACGGAATGACGTTCGTGCCAGCTCAATTCAAGACAGCCCTCGGTGGATTACACCGCAGCGATAAAAAAACGATTCCTTGAAGCAAGCGGGTGATGCAACTTCAGCGTCGAGGCCGGTCGCGAAACTTGCATCGGTCTACAGCGACCTGTCCACATTCTTCGGTCAATGTCGTCGCGGTTCGAGACCTGTTCGGGCGAGCTTTCTGGTCTCAATCCGCACCAAACCGCCGTTCATGCAATTGACCTGCCCCCACTAACCGCGACCAGGCTTTGAGTGGTAAACTCAGGGTTTGTTCACAGAAGAGGGAGGCAGCAGATGCCACGTAAACGATTCAAGACAGAAGAGATTATTCAGAAGCTTCGGGAGGCGGAAGTCCTGCT
>JAQWLN010000058.1 GCA_029247265.1 Fuerstiella sp. | reverse complement strand
ACCGTTCAGCATCACATCTGCGTCACGCTATTTCTTGACGATCTGTTCCGTTGAATGTCGTTTACGTCTCTTCTTCATCCGAGAATCTCCTTGCCCGTCATCGGGCTCTAGACTCTCATACCACCTAGACTAGGTTTTGGGAGCACTCCAAGGGCAGAAACAAGAATAGGGCATCCCTTTACGGCTCGTGAATGTGTCGCCCTGGGTGTTGTTCGGTGATGGAGCGTGACGACAGTCTGGCCTGCGAAGGCTTCGCACCTTGTCGTTCCGTTCGTTATCTGTTTGCTTCACGAAAACAAGACAGATCTGAACCCTGAATTCCACCCT
Source organism: Fuerstiella sp. (assembly GCA_029247265.1). GTDB lineage: Bacteria > Planctomycetota > Planctomycetia > Planctomycetales > Planctomycetaceae > Fuerstiella. Next base: position 5,803 of record JAQWLN010000058.1, on the reverse strand, counting down.
CGTAGTGTCGTCTCATTTTCTGAGGAAATTCAGAGTCAGTCAGCATCTGAGGGCGATTTGGTGGATGACTGTTCCACACATCGAAAACTGACCCCAGCCGGAACATCGTGCCAAATCTGAGTCTGGCCGCCTGGCCATCGAACTTCGAGGCGATCCGCTTTCGTGGCCGCTCCAATGCCGATCAGCATTTCCGGTGGGCCCTGCCCCATACATCCGTTGCTGGCAAACAAATCCCGGACAATCGTTCGAGCTCCACAAGTCAGTTTGCAACGAGCTCCGATCGCAGGGCGGTTGCTTTCTGTTCCCGAAAACTGCAGCCGAATGGAGTTGGTGTTAGCCGGAAGTCGATTCAGGAAAAGTCTCAGCGGGCCTCCACCGACCGAGCCCACAAGCAGGTCCGTTCTGCCGTCTCGATCAAAGTCAGCCGTGACAACAGACCGGCTGTCTGCATCAATGTCCGCCGAAGAAAAGCGAGAGGCATCGATAAACTCGCGGCCTCCGACGTTCAAGTACATCCGGTTTCGTTCATAGGCACTGAGATTGTGGCCTTCTGACGGCAGCATGAATGGGTTTGCCACCCAGAACTCACCGGCGTCATTGTCGACTTCTCCGAGTTCCGGAAGCTCGCAGGTTCGGTTCATGGGCCGTGACACGACGGCCCTCCACAGGCACGTTCAGCCATCTGGTTTCTGTCTCTGGAAGCTCAGGAATCCTGTCGTCGCGTACAGGTCCAGCCAGCCGTCGTTGTCAAAGTCTGCCATTGCCGGCGCATAGGCCCAGCCGACACCGTTTACACCCAGCAGTTCTCCCTGTTCCTGAAAGGGGCCGTTCGGGCGGGAACCAAAGTACATTCGATTTCCGGCACATGATCCCTGAATCTGCTGGTAAACACCCGGTGGATAATCACTGGAGTCGACGTACGCAATGATGCGTCTGCCCATTTTGGAGAACATGTTCGCCACGTACAGATCGGACTGCCCGTCATTGTCGACGTCTCCTGCCGCTACGCCCATGCTGGTCGCAAAGTCCGCACTGCGACTGCTCTGCGAAACATCCTTAAATGTGCCGTCGCCGCGATTCTTCAACAGTACGTTACGATTAAAATCGTTGGCAACGTACAGATCCGGGTAGCGATCATTGTCGTAGTGAAACCACGTTGCGGCCAGTGAGTGCCCCTTTCCAGCCCCGGCATTGGAACGGGACGTCACTTCACGGAATCTTCCGCCACCCAGATTCTTCCACAGTCGGTTTGGTTCACCATGCTTGTCGTCATTGATCCAGCTCAAGGGCGAACCGGAACGTCCGGGGGAGTGCGTTCCCTGCTGCAGGATGTATAAATCGAGAAGTCCGTCTGCATCGTAGTCGGCGACTTCTACGCCCATGGACTGAACCTGCCATTTCAGGCCGGACCTGGATGTTATGTCCCTGAACTCCTTACCTTCGATATTCTGGTATAGCCGATTCCCCAACGCGAGGTCCGGAAATCCGTCGTTGTTAATGTCAATCCATCCGGCGAGGTCAGTTGGCATTTGCGTCGTTGCCAGCTTTCCGAAAGGTTTCGTGGCCGGCGTATGCCGTCCTTCAATTCCAAGCGACGTACCGATATCCACGAACACTGTTTGTTCGTTGTCCCAGTGGAACAAATACGAGTTGTGCTTCGTGGCCACTGCGATATCGAGTCGGCCGTCTAAGTCGAAATCGTTTACGGCCATCTGAAATCTGTACTGAACAGCCGACTTCGGAGGCAGGTCCCAGTTGTCTTCGATGGGCAGTGCGTCCAGCCCCCATTTTTCCGTCACTTCCTCGAAGAACGTTTCACTTCTTTCTCTGCTGACTCTCTTTTGCTCAGTCCAGGACGAAACGACGGGAGCAGATTCCAGTTGCTCGACCGTCGTGAATTCAAAGACGATCTCGCCGGTGGATTCAATCTGCAGCAAGCCGCCGTCGTTGCCCCGGCCGAAGGCCGTAATTAGAGCCGTCGCCTTCCACTTTTCTGCGGACTCTGGAAAAATCCTGAGGATTCGCAGGCCCGTTGAATCAACCGTGTCCAGTCTGGCGTAGTCAGCAGCGAAGCTTTTAACAAACTCGTTTCCGGGGAGACTGGTTTGCTGCTCATCTGCAGCAACCCTGAGACGCTCTTCGATGCCTGCGTGTTCGCGAATGCGATCGTTGTCTTTTGCAACGACTGACCCCATGAATCCATCACGAAGAGCGTCGGTGACCCCGATGAAATTTCCCGATGAAATCGCATTCTTGATTCGTGGTCCGAAACGATGTTCCAGTTCAAACGTAATGTGCTCGGCCTGCCAGATTTCTTGCTGTACGGACTGAGGCAGTTCGAAGTCGTCCGAGGTCTTCTGAACAGTCTGCCTGTTTTCCGGGAATTCGGCTGGAATCGACGGGCCGGGGAGAGGCAGTTCCTCTCTGTCTGGCCAAAGAATTGCGCAGGCAATTATCGACAACAGGCCGCTCATGACAATAATTACTCGCCGGCCCATTTATCGTCTCCGTCAACGAATAGAGCAACAGGAATTCAGCTTTAGAAAGTTCGCAGGCAGCGCCACGGGCTACGGTTATTCCAGTCGGCGTGAAAACGCGCCCACGACGGACTGCGGCCCCGTCCTTTTGATATATTCCAGCATCTCGGTTACAAGCGACTCATCAAGGTCACGAGCATTGGGGCTGTGCAGAATTCTGTTTGTGAGGCTCTTTCCGAGCAATGCGAGTTGAGATTCACCCTCTGCTTCTTCAGGGCGGGTTTGCTTGCGCAGGACGTCCGCCAGCAGAAGTCTGGACCGCCATGCGAACGGATGCAGCTCGAGAGAATACCGAAACGCCTGCTCGGCCGGTTGCAGCTGTCCCTGAGTCTGAAGAAGCCAGCCTCGGAAACGCCAGAATCGGTTATCCTGGCTGGCCGCTTCAGGAGCCTGTGCCAGAAGTTTCGCGACAGTATCGACTTTGCCCGCGAAAATGGCTTCGTCGATCTTGAGTGCTAATGCTTCGATGCTGTCGGGGTATTTCTCGAGACACAAGTCCAGCAGTTCCCGGTTGCCTGGCATTACGGTTGAAGTGCCGAATTTTGGCAGCGAGTTATCCACTGAGGTTTTTGCAGCATATACCGCCTGTGCAATTTCCAGGATTCGGTTGTCTTTGTCCGCGGACCGCCAGCGAGTTGTTACAGCCAGTCCATCAGAAAAATTCAGATCGTTTGCCAGTAGAAGATAACTGTAGCTTTCCTGCGGTTCACTGTTCAGTTTAATTGACCCCATGATCAGGGCCAGCATTTTCTGCCGTTGCAGAGTCATTGCGTAGACGTAAATCAGGCGTTGGCGCGGTACTGAGGCATTTGGTTCCAGTTCCAGCATTGCCAGCCACGCTGTCGCGGCATCAAGTGGACGGCGGAGGTCAGCCATCAGCATGTCCGCCTTATATGACAGCACCTGTACGATCGAGTGGTAGTCATCTGAGACGGAATTCAGCAATTGCACTGCAGATGCATGTTCATTTTTCTGAGCCAGAGCCTCAGCCAGGAACAGCGTCGCTTCGTCGCAATCATTGTCCCATTCAAGCCATTCAGAGGCGGACTGATGCAGCAGTTCCCAGTCGTCAGTGACAGCAGCTTTCTTGCATATCAGACGAAACGCAGTCGAACGACGGCTGTGTTGCCGATCTGCAAAAAACCACGCGCTGGCCAGCGCAACGCAGACTGTGATCGCAATGCCCCAACGGACTCGGCGACCAGGCCGGGATGTGGCGTCCGGGGGCAATCTTTGCGATGAATCTGATTCAGACGAAGTCACTGGCATTATGTTCAGTCATTGTTGATTGAGGGACACGTCGTACATGACCGCCGTCAGTCTCGCGAGCCCGGTGTCACATCCAGTGAGACGTCTTTGCCAGCTCGCTTGACGACAATCTTAACCTTCTGGCCAATCTTCAGTGCTTCGATCGCGTAGGTGTAGTCGTAGATGTTTTCGATCGACTTGCCGGCCAGCTTGATGATGATGTCACCGCCTTTCATACCGGCCTTGTCGCAGGGACCACCTTTGGCCACGCCGGATAACAACACGCCTTTGACATCCGATTCTGCATAGTCGGGAATCGTGCCCAGGTACGCTCGCAGGTTGGCTCGCCGCTGTCCGTCCGCTGGTTTAGTCTGCATTACATAAGCCGGCATTGATTTGCGACTTATTAACTCGCGGCACACCAGATTCATGAAGCTGGCGACCTTAGACAGACCTTCATAGTTGATTTTCTCAGGAGTATCCCGAGGCGTATGGTATTCACCGTGGTTACCGGTGAAGGCCGATAGAATGGGAACGCCATGCATGAAGAACACGCTGGCGTCCGTGGGAATGTAGCTGTCGTCCTGCAGAGTAATCGGCAGACCCTGTGGAACGTTGGCCCGTTCGACAATCTGCCGCCAGCCGGTCGACGAACCGATCCCCTGAAGCACGAGCTTCTCCTGCATGCGGCCGACCATGTCCATATTCAGACAGGCCGCGATGTACAGGTGCAGGCCGCCGGTGTTTGGTCCGGACTCCTTTTCCTTTGCGGCGTCATCTGTTGACGATCCTTGGTCACCTGTGTTGTCGTCTTTTTCGGTCGCTTCATCGGGTGCACTGACTGCAGCCGCGTGCTGCGAAAACATTGTTTCCAGCTGCTTCACGTAATGACTTGAACCCAGCAGTCCCAGTTCTTCGCCGGACCAGGCGGCGAAAACCACATCTCGGTTTCCCTTCAGCGTGCCGGCATCTTTCGACTGCGCCATGGCTTCGGCAATCTGCAGCATCGCGGCGACTCCGGACGCGTTGTCGTCAGCACCAAAGTGAATGCTGCCCGCTTCATCATCCTTCGCCAGTGAATTTGCACTGGGACCGGCTCCCAGGTGGTCGATGTGCGCACCGACCACGACAATTTCGTGTGCCGGTTCGTCGCTGACCTGAAGTCGTCCCAGTACGTTACGTCCGGTCTTTTTTTCCTGCTGAATGTCCACGCTGGCGGCGATCTTCAGGTCCTTCATCGGGAAGCCCATGACCGGGTCACCCGAATCCAGTTTCTCCTGAATCGTTTTCAGATCCTTGCCACCGGCCTTCAGCCACGTGGCGGCGACGTCATCAGTGACGCTTAGAACGGCCAGACTTGTTCCCGCCAGTGAACCGTCGAACTGCAGTGGCACCAGCTGATTCTTCACGCCGGACGTCGGACCGCTGACCAGAATCAGTCCCCGAGCTCCCATGTCGCGGGCCTTCATCGATTTGAATCGCAGGCTGCTGAAGCTGTTCAGGTACTGTCGACGCTCGGCCGAAATTCCTTCCGGCATGAATCGAAAGCAGACGATCCACTTGTCTTTGACATCCAGATGCACATAGGAATCGTATTCCTCGAAACCGTCACCGGCCGGTGCCTGAATACCGTAGCCGGCAAACACAACGTCTTCCGGTTCAATGTGGCCTGTCCTGGAAAACACCAGCGGCTGCCAGTCTTTCTTCAGTTCGTAAGTCTTATCGCCCGCAGTCAGTGAATTGTCCGGACCGGCGGACACACCGGACGTAAATTCGAAGTTCTGGAACCATCCATCGTCATCCCCAGCAGGCTCCAGCCCCAGCGTTTCCAGGTACAGGGCGACGTAATTCGTTGCCAGTTTCTCGCCCCTTGTCCCCGTCAGACGACCCTGCAGTTGGGGACGGCACAGGTATTCCACGTGTCGCACGGCGTCGGCGGGAGCAAAGTCCGGTCGAGCACTCGGGGCCCGGCCGGTGGCCGCGGCGTTTGCCATGGACTTCGACTTCGATGTGGCATC
>JAQWLN010000056.1 GCA_029247265.1 Fuerstiella sp. | reverse complement strand
ACCGTTCAGCATCACATCTGCGTCACGCTATTTCTTGACGATCTGTTCCGTTGAATGTCGTTTACGTCTCTTCTTCATCCGAGAATCTCCTTGCCCGTCATCGGGCTCTAGACTCTCATACCACCTAGACTAGGTTTTGGGGAGCACTCTAGGCGGATGACTAAACGACGCGCCGTCTGTTCCACTTTTAGGGAAAACACGGGATCAAACGACGTCCGGAATCCCTGCCATTTTGTGCGTATCAAACCGACTCAATCGTCGTGAATACGAATGCGTAAAGTGCCACCAGTCAGCGGCGCATCGCAGCAGGGCCGTAGGCTTCTCTTAACTCACGTCGCGGTACGAAGCAGTACGTGAACAGGAAATTCTGTACTGCGTGGACTGCAGCGCTGGCTTGTCTGCAGATTCTGGGGAGGTGACGACTACAACACCCCTGGGTGACATAGAGGGTATACGAACGGTGGTGTTATGTGCAGACCCTATGGGGTTATTGGTATGCATCGCGGGTTTCTCGGTAGTGAACTTGGGGTTTGTCGGTATGTGGGTGATGCCACATGGGGGGGGGGGGTAAATGGGAGTTTTGTGACAGGTGTACGCAAGTCACTGCATTCTACTTCGATACAGAGCAGAACAGATCGCCTGGATATCTCTTCTCCAATTGCATTCGTAAAGGAAATGTCACGTGGAAATGCTCGACGAAATTGTCTCGGAGTTCGTTGTTGAAAGCTACGAAAGTCTGGATCAACTCGACCGTGACTTGATGGCTCTTGAACAAACGCCTGGTGACGTTGATCGTCCGGAACAGTCCGGGCGATTGCCATCGCTATGAGTGTTCGACCCGGACAGGGACTGGACCTGTCGGCGTTTGGACTGACACCTGAGACGTACTGGAGCCATTGCGTCACAGTGCTGACATTCGCAGAAGAGATGGCATCAAAGAAGGTGGCCAGGTTCGGCGAGAACTTTTCGACTGCTGCTCTGCTGCACGACTTCGGAAAGCTGGTCCTTTCCGAGCATCTGACACCGGAACATCGGGAGCTGCTGCGACAGGGCACTTCAGGGTGTTCCATGGTTGAGCACGAATCACGTGTTCTGAGTGTTAACCATGCTGAGGTGACGGCCGTCGTGACTCAGTCATGGGATTTGCCAGAGGACCTTGTGAAAGCTGTTCAATATCATCATAGCCCGGCGGAATTTGACCACCCCATGTGTCACGGCCTGAACATCCCCAATCAGCTGGCCTGGCGATTGGAATCTCGGGCCGCTCAGCTGGAGCAGGAGTCGGAGAGTCTGGCCGTTTCGATGTCAGCGCTGGGGATGACGTCAGAAAAGTTGAACAGCGTGCTGCATGACGGTTCTGTTCGACTGGAGGAAACGATGGAGATCTATTCCTGACGCTGTTACGCCGCGCGTTCGTGTGTGGCTGCTCTGGCTGTGTCTGGTAATTTGACCAGGCTGTGAATACTTCCGGTTACTGGAACCGTCTGCGGCGAATCCGAAGTCTCCAGCAGGTTCGCTTTGACGGATGATGTGGGCCCCAGCATGGTCGAAATGATCTGTCCATCGACAACGGAGTTTGGAATCATTTGGAAGTGAAACCGTTTCAGCATTACGGCTAGGGACGTACGTAATTCGACCATGGCCAGCGGCGCACCGATACACATTCGGGGGCCGGCACCAAACGGAAGATATTCGTACGCAGAGGGAGAAATATCTGCCCAGCGCTCGGGACGAAATTCATCCGGAGCTTCGAAGAGGTCCGGACGGTGGTGAGTCAGATACTGGCTGAAGATGACCGGAGTGCCCGCCGGCAGACTCAGCGGCCCCAGCTGTGCCGGTTCCGCACATACTCGCTGTGAATACGACGATGCGGGAAGGACTCGCATACTTTCCTTGATGACCCATTCCAGATACGTCAGCGATTCCAGTTCGTCGAATGTCGGATATGGGCCGCTCGTTCCTTCCGCCAGTTCCAGGGCCAGCCGATCCATCACCTGTGGATGCTGAGCCAGCAGGAACAGTGTCCAGCTGAGAGTGTGTGCGGTTGTCAGATGTGCTGCCGCAAACGTCAGCGTTGCATGTCCGACCAGTTTCTCGTCAGTCAGCTGCTCGTTTGTTTTTTGAGCCTGGAACATGAGGCTCAGGACATCCGACCGATTTGTGGCCGACTGCTGAGATTTATGTGCCGCAATTAATTCCTGTACACTGGCTTCAAGTTTTTCAGCGTCCGTCAGCAGCTTTTCGTAATTCTCCGTGAACTGCGGCGCAGAAACGAGAGCCCCCATCCCCACTTCGTGATTCTGCCGCACCCAGTGGTCAATCATCGAACCCAGTTCAAGCGCATAATGGGCATCATCGATGCCAAATAGTAACGCACTGGTCATCCGCACCATGAAGTTGACCATCTCTGTATTCAGATCGCGTTGCTGGCCGACTGTCCAGTCGCTCATGAAATCCTGGGTCAAATCACAAATGACAGAGTGGTACTCAGGCAGAATGCGACGTGAAAATACGTCCATCATGACTCGTCGATTGTCACGATGTTCGGCGCCGTTCATACTCAACAGCCCTGACGTTACTCGTCGCTGAGCCGATCGGCGACCGCCCCGTATCGCGAAGAATTGCGAATGGAACGTTTGAGAATCAGAAAGAACCTGACGATTGTATTCTGGTGAAAATACAAACGTGATTCGTTTACCCTGGTCTTCAATAACAGCAAGGTCTCCGAACTCGCTGTGGAGACTCCGCATGCAGGCAAGTGGGTCCCGTGGGAAATCGGGCAGATTTCCCTGCCGGACTGGTAGTCGTCCACTATAAAGTGGTAACGATTCTGGATACGTCATTCCCATCGTCCCTGACGGAATTTAGCGGCGGCACGCAGGATGCGAAGCTGGTCTTCCTGACCACAATTCAACCTGTGGCAGAGTTGTAGAGCAATCTTGGATGTACAGCCACAGAAACTGTGGATTTCACCAGTTTTTCTGAAGTTGCGTTCGTATCTGCGTGACTGGTGGGATATCAATGCCGCTTTCCATGCGTGTAAAACACATCACTCTGACTTCGCCGCTTTTTACAGACCTCACAGAACAAGTGACTATCCTGACCTGCAGCTGTATCGGTTTTCTGGTTGGAGGAATTCCGTTCGGATATCTCGCTGGCAGGCTTATTCTGCGGGATGACATCCGAAACCACGGTAGTGGAAACATCGGCGCCACCAATGTGGCGCGTGTGATTGGCTGGAAGTGGGGCTCTCTGGTGCTGCTGCTGGATGCTTTGAAAGGTCTGTTGCCTACCTGGGGCGCTGCCTGCATGGCCGAGGCGTATGAGCCAGTCTCGATGCAGGTGCATATCGCCGTAGCGACTGGGATTAGCGCCATTCTCGGACATATGTACCCCGTCTATCTGCGGCTTCGAGGCGGCAAGGGAGTCGCCACGGCTCTGGGCGTCGTCCTGATACTGGCACCAAAGGCTGTCCTGGTTGCCGTCGCTGTATTCGCCATCGTGGCAGGCACCACCCGTCTTGTCGCACTGGGGTCAATCCTGGCGGCGCTGGCCTTCGGTGGTGTTCAACTCACGATGATGGGTGATACCGCGTTGAAACTGCAGAATCTGTCATTGACGATCTTTTCGATCGTCGTTCCACTGCTGATTATCTGGCGACATCGCGGCAATATTGTTCGGCTTGTCAAGGGGACCGAGCTTACGGTAACCACACCCGCGGCTGAGCACGAAGAATCCGATACCGACCCAGCAGGCGGTTAGAGCAGTTTACTTATTGTCGTAGACGATACTGGTTCGTGGGAGTCATGAAACTATTATCGGAACGGTTCTTCGCGGCCAGAAGTCAGTGTGAAACGCTGTAGGGCGGCGAACGTATGTTTCTTGCAAGGTCCGGTCAATTGAGTAATAGCGCGACGGAAAGATAACGTGACTCAGTTTTCATTTCATCTGGATGCAACAGATCAGGATACCTCGGCGCGAGCAGGTCGGTGGGTGACTCCCCACGGCGTCGTGGAAACGCCGGCGTTTATGCCGGTTGGAACTCTGGCCACGGTTAAGGGGCTATTGCCTGACCAGCTTAAGGCTGTCGGGGCGCAGATGGTCCTTTCCAATACGTATCATCTGGCGTTGCGTCCAGGTGCCGAGATCGTTCGTGAACTGGGGGGGCTGCATCGTTTCATGGACTGGGACGGTCCGATTCTCACAGACAGCGGCGGCTTCCAGGTTTTCAGTCTTGCCCGTCTCAGAAAACTGGATGACGAGAAGGCCGTGTTTCGGTCACACATTGATGGCAGTCTGCTTGAACTATCCCCGGAGAGAGCGATTCAGATTCAGCAGGATCTGGGCGCGGACTGCATCATGTGCCTGGACGAATGCCCTCCGGCCAATGATGTTCCTGAGAACATTCGTGCGGCCGTCGACCGCACGACGCTTTGGGCGAAACGCTGTCGAGAGGCTCAATCTCGCGATGATCAGGCGCTGTTTGGCATTGTTCAGGGCGGAATCCGCGAAGAATTGCGAACTCGCTCAGCCTCAGGCCTGGTCCCCATCGACTTCCCTGGCTATGCCGTTGGGGGGCTAAGTGTGGGCGAGGCGCCGGCAGACATGTACCGGACGCTGGATTTCACCGTGCCGCAGCTTCCCAGTGAAAAACCTCGGTATTTAATGGGAGTCGGTCGCCCAGAGGACATCGTGGAGGCCGTTTGTCGAGGGATTGACCTGTTTGATTGCGTGATGCCGACGCGAAACGGTCGCAATGCCATGGCCTTCACAAGCCGGGGGCCGGTGCGACTCAGGAATGCAGTCCACAGGAATGACGAGAGCCCGCTGGACCCGGAATGCGAATGCACGGCCTGCCAGCGGTATTCGCGAGCTTATTTGCGGCATTTGTTTGTGGCGAAGGAGATGCTGGGAGGCATTCTGGTGTCACTTCACAACATTGCATTTTACCAGAAGCTGGTCCGAGACCTCCGAATTGCAGTAAACAACGGGACTGTGGCCGAGTTCCGCACTAATCAGCTTGCTCGCTGGCAGACGCAGCCTTAGTATACCGCGTTTTTCCGGAAGTCGGTGGTCGGGCTGAAGATCCGTTCAGTCAACGACGACTCTGGATGCAATCTCTGTGCTATCGGGAAAGGACTACGAATGGTCGTTCCAATCCTGACCAATCACACGTTCGACTTGCGTATACAAGTCTGCTTTGGAACAGCTACGTGAAACTGAATTCTGCATTCCTTGACATTCTGACGTTCGCTCAGGACGGCGCGGCTCCTCCGGGGGGCGCGGCTGGTGCCAACGGCCCTGCCGGCAATCCGCTGGCCGAGCTGGCGCCGATGTTGATGATGTTTGCCGTGTTGTTCTACTTCATCGTTATGCGGCCGCAGCAACGCGAACGCAAGAAACGTGAGGATTTGCTGGGGCAGCTGAAGAAGAACGACAAAGTTCTGACCGTTGGCGGCATCATTGGCACGATTGCGGACCTTTCGAACGATGGTTCGCGGGTGACGTTAAGAGTTGATGATGGGACTCGAATCAAGTTCACACGCAGCAGTATTCAGGGGCTTTACTCTGAGAACGCCGAGACAGAGGCGTAAGTTCGCGGGGTGTTCGGTCCCCAAGTGCTGGCAGACGTACGGTTCAGTGATGATCTAGGATTGATGGCCTTTACGGTCTTTTCATGTTTTTAATTCATGCCCGGTGAGCCTGGAGGCCGCCGGAAATCAGAACGCAGTCAGAGTGACTGCGGAAACGTTCAGGAATCATCTCAGATGTTTGAAATGTTCTCAGGAGTTTTGACGCTGGCAGTACAGGACGCCGCCGCCGCTGCTGCCGCTGCACCTGCATCCGCAGAAGAAGTCTTCATCAACGGACCGAAGGCCTTCGGGATCTTTGTTGCCGGACTCATCGGTGCCTTCGCCCTGGGGGCCTTTCTGGCTAAGGCGATGAAGGTGACCGACTGGGGAGGACGCTTCGGTGTTTGCCTGGCCGCTTTGGCAATCGGTGTGATGCCATTCATGGTCCGCGCTCTCAACGGTGAGACTGTGGGCGAAGGCATTCGCCTGGGTATCGACCTTGCCGGAGGCACCAACATGGTGTTTCAGGTGATCGAGACCGAAGACAAGCCACTTACCGATGAAGTCATGGACAAGATGGTCGGTGCAGTTATTAAGCGAATCAATCCGTCCGGAACGGCGGAAATCACCGTGCGACGTGTCGGCAAGGACCGCCTTGAAGTCATTGTGCCGGGTGAAGATGCACAGACGGTCAATGACATCAAACGGCGCATTACAAAGCTCGGAAGTCTCGAATTCTTCATCACCGCCAGTCCGGCATTTGATGGTGAGATCATCGCTCAGGCGAAAGCCCTCAGTTCGGATGACAAACAGCTTCTGAACGCTTCCAAAGAGGTTATCGCAAAGTGGCTGCCAGTCTTCGAAAAGAACAATGATCCACAGGTCACGATTACGGACCCAGGCGATTCTGAATTTGACGCAGATGAACGAGTTTCGTTGTCAGACCTGAAGGACACAACCGCTCAGTACACTTTCCTGCAGCACAGCGACGCCGTTGACCGGGAGGTGGAATTGGTACGAATCGATGACGAAGGTGTACCCCAGAAATACACTTCACGGGAATACCTTGTGCTGGTCGACCCTGAGGAACAGTGGGTGACCGGAGAGTATCTGAAGCAGGCCGGCTGGGGCGTTGACCCGCAGAGCGGCGGCCAGATCGTCACCTTCCGCTTTAACACGCGTGGAGCATTCCTGTTCAGTCGACTGACCAGTCGGTATATCCCACAGGCTGGCAAGCCGAAACGCGGCCTGGGTATTGTCCTGGACGGCCATCTGTACAGTGCGCCGGTTATCAACTCAACTATCAGCGAAAACGGTCAGATTGAAGGCAACTTTACGGTCGCAGAAGTTCGCGAACTGACCGGCGTGTTGAATGCCGGTGCATTGGAAGTGCCCATCAATCCGAAGCCGCTCAGCGAAGCCACCGTCGACCCGACTCTGGGTGAAGACGTTCGCAAGAAGGGTGTGCAGGCCATCTTCGCCGCCGCCACTGTCGTCGTGTTGTTCATGCTGCTGTACTATCGTTTTGCCGGAGTCGTGGCAGTGATCTGCCTGTTTCTGAACCTGGTGATGGTGCTTACGATCATGATGGCAGTGGACGCGACATTTACTCTGCCTGGGCTGGCTGGCCTGGTGCTGACGATCGGTATGGCGGTCGACGCAAATGTCCTGATCTTCGAACGCATGAGAGAAGAGACCAATCGGGGGTCGAGCCTGCGGATGGCCATTCAGAACGGATTCAGTAAGGCGTTTACAACCATTGTGGATGCGAACGTGACCACGTTAATCACGGCCGTCATTCTTTATATGATTGGTACGGAGGTCGTGAAAGGATTTGCCGTCTCACTGTTCATCGGCATCATCATGAGCATGTTTACTGCTCTGTACGTTGGGCGGGTGATCTTTGACGTTGCTGAGAAGAAACGATTCATTACGAAGCTGAATATGTTCAGCATTGTGGGTACAACAAAGTGGAACTTTCTTGCCAAACGTCGCCTTTGTGCCTTCATTTCCGTTGTTCTGATCGGCGGCGGGCTGGCCGCTTTCTTTTCCAGAGGGGAAAAGAGTTACGACATCGACTTCACCGGAGGCACGATGGTCACGTTCCAGCTGATGGAGTCAGCCGAAACGGAAACGGTTCAGGGGCTGCTTGAGAAACAGTTCACCGATAACTTCACTCTGGAACGACTGACACTCGCCGGAAACGACGGTGCGTCAGGCAGCAAACACTTCCGGTTACGCACGACGGAAAGCGATACGGAAGAAAACGCAGCTGAAGCGTCGTCCGCGGAAGAACGGGTTCGACAGAAGGTCGACGAATCGTTCAAGGGACAGACTCCGCTGAAACTGCTGAAGGTCACCATGAACCACGGCGAACTGACACCATTCGAAGAAGATGAAGACGAGGCACGGGCCATCCTGTACAAACGGTTTGTTGGTGGCAACACGGCGACCATCGAACTGTCGTCTGAAGTTGCGGTCGGGACGATTTCGGACATGCTGGCAGATGCGATCGAAAGCGTAAGCGCTGGCGAAGGCTCGAAATATCCAGAACCCGAAGCAGTCTTTGCGATCGAAGGACTTGAGGGTTCCGGAAAGACCGCTGTCGGCCAGGTGGTTCAGAAATTCAGCAAGGTGATCGCTCGCGGTACCTCAGAACTATCCCTGGAAGATTTTGAGACCGCACTCGGCACAATGCAGGCGCAGTTGGCCAGTAGTCCTTTGTTTGATGAAGTGAACACGTTTGCCAGTGCCGTGGCCCGTGAAATGAAAACCTCTGCCATCATGGCAATCATCATCAGCTTGCTGGCGATCGTCGCCTACATCTGGGTTCGATTTCAGAAGATCACGTTTGGCTTGGCTGCTGTGGTTGCCCTGGTGCATGACGTCCTGATCGTGCTGGGACTGATGGCACTGGCGTCCTATCTGAGCGGAAATCCACTTGGTGACGCTTTGTTGCTGAATGATTTTCGCATCAACCTTCCGATGGTGGCGGCCTTCCTGACAGTCGTCGGTTATTCGCTGAATGACACGATTGTGGTGTTTGACCGTATCCGTGAAGTTCGAGGTAAGAACCCCGGCCTGACGGACGAGATCGTCAATACGTCGTTGAATCAGACTCTGTCCAGAACGTTGCTGACATCGCTAACAACGTTCTTCGTTGTGATGATCCTGTACGCCTTCGGCGGAGAAGGTATTCACGGGTTCGCGTTCTGCCTGACGCTGGGTGTAATTGTCGGTACCTACAGTTCGATCTATGTGGCAAGCCCCGTTCTTATCTGGCTGATGAACCGTGACGCAACGACCGCATAACAGTCTGTTCCGGATGACGTGAATGATTGAACCGGGATCTGCGCCGTGGAGTGCGGTGGATGCAGCCGAGCTTTACGACGTTGCACGTTGGAGTGAGGGATATTTTTCGGTAGGGGATGACGGAAACCTGTTGGTCCACCCGGAGCGGGACCCCAGACGTTCGATTGATCTGAAGGGGCTTGCAGAGCAGCTTCAGTTACGCGGTCTTGATGTTCCTGTTCTGCTTCGCTTCGACGGCATCATTCGCGACCGTTTGCAGGTTCTCAACGATGCTTTCGCCAGCGCCATCGGCGAATACGGCTACGGCGGAAAATATTCGTGCGTCTATCCGATCAAGGTCAACCAGCAGCGAGAGGTTGTTGAAAAGGTCGTTCAATTCAGCCGCCAGTTCGGATTCGGACTGGAAGCAGGAAGCAAAACGGAATTGCTCGCTGTCGTCGCGATGACGGATGATCAGATACCGATTATCTGTAATGGCTTCAAGGACGCTGAATATATAGAGATGGCGCTGCTGGCGCAGAACGTCGGTCGCCGCGTCATACTGGTCGTTGAAAAATACACCGAGCTTGACCTGATTCTGCGTTGTGCTGAAAGAATCGGGATGCGGCCGGTGCTGGGTATGCGAGTCAAACTGGCTGCTCGGGGCGCCGGTCGGTGGCAATGCTCAGGAGGATACCGGTCCAAATTCGGGCTGCGAGTCAACGAAATACTCAGTGCACTGGATGAGCTGACGTCACGTGGCATGGAAGATTGTTTTCAGTTGCTGCACTTTCATCTGGGCAGTCAGGTCACGAATATCGGTCAGATAAAGTCGGCTTTGAACGAAGCTTCACGAGTGTACACCGATCTTGTGAAGCGCGGTGCAGGCCTGAAGTTTCTGGACGTGGGCGGCGGGCTGGGTGTGGATTACGATGGTTCGCAGACAGACTGCGAATCCAGCATGAACTACACAATCGCTGAGTACGCACGTGATGTCGTCTACCACATTCAAACAGTGTGCGACGATGCTGGCGTGCCACATCCGGACATCATTTCCGAGAGCGGTCGTGCGATTTCCGCTTTTCACAGTGTGCTGATTTATCGAGTGCTGGGTGTGTCCCGTCAGGGGCGAGAAGAACCAATACAGAATCTGGTGCCACAGGTCGATGCTCCGCAACCGGTCCATGATCTCTATCAGTCCTGCGCCGAACTTAACCAGCACAACATTCTGGAAAGATATCACGACGCACAGAATGCCATTGAACTGGCGATGGCTCTGTTCGCAACCGGGCACTTGCCGCTCGATCAGCGTTGCCTTGCGGAAAGTCTCTACTTTTCCCTTTGCCATCGAATCCGGACGCTGAGCTGTTCGATGGCACATGTGCCGGAAGAGCTGGAGTCGCTGGACCGAATGCTGTCAGATAACTACTTCTGCAACTTCTCATTGTTTCAGTCGATGCCGGATTCGTGGGCCATCAAACAGCTCTTTCCGGTCATGCCCATACATCGTCTGGACGAACAGCCGAAGCGTCACGCAGTGCTTAGTGATATGACCTGTGATTCCGATGGGAAGATTGATCAGTTCATCAGCCGGCGTAGTGTCAAACGCACACTTTTACTGCATGAATTTGATGGCACTCCCTACTTCATCGGGACTTTTCTGGTTGGTGCCTATCAGGAAATACTTGGTGACCTTCACAATCTTTTCAGCAACACCAACACCGTGCATGTCGACGTTTCTGATTCCGGCGAAGTCATGCTGGACGCGATGCAGAAGGGCGAAACCGTCAGCACGGTCCTGGGGCATGTCCGGTACAACGCGGGAGATCTGATTCATCGTTTGCAGATCGCGGCACAGGCTGCCGTGAGTGACGGCAGCGTTGATGAAGCCCAGGCGGCGGAATTCGTTCAGTGCTACGAAAATGCCCTTGATGGTTACACCTATCTGGAGAACCCGGCGCTCGCATGAATGTCCGATTCCGGTCGGCTGGCAGAAGACGGGATGCAGGATGTTGTGGATGCACTGTTGCCGGACATTGACATCCGTGATCTGAAAGTACCACTCAGTATTGTTGCCCTGGATCTGTATTCCGGACGAAAAGTCGTGTTGACGGAAGGATCCCTGAAGGACGCCGTGATGGCATCGGCAGCAATCCCTGGCGTTTTTCCCCCCGTCAGATGCGGCTCAATGCTGCTGTGCGACGTCGGCATGATGGACGCGATTCCCGCAAAAATTGCGACCTCGTATGGAGCCGACGTTACTATCGCTGTGGACGTTGGCGCACAGCTTGAGCCGATCGAAAGGTGTCCGACCGCAGTCGATGTCTTTCTGCGGCTTGGTGATATTGGTGAACATCTGGTTCGCGATTACACGCGTGGCATGGCGGGTTTTCTGATCCGACCGGATGTGGCGTCGACACCATGGTATGATTTTTCAGACCCGGATTCGTTGATCACGACCGGACGTCTTGCGGCCAGGGACTTCCTGTCATATCGCGATTCGTCTGCTCGTTCGAATCAATACGATGAATGAGCAGGTGACAGGACAGGCAGGTTCTGAGGATTCGGAACGCGCGGTGCATCCGGCACAGATTGCCCACGCCGCATGGAATCTGCGTGACAGCGCGGAGTGGCCACGTGTGTGGCGCTGCTGAGGGAAGGAGCTTTAGCCCGCGATCACCGATTTCTTCGGAAATACAACAACCCATAGTCCGCAGTTGGGGATTGCCTGGGTCATGCCGTTCAGCCCGTTGATGCCGGATGTGTTGAGTGTCGAAACATTTGGGAAGACGGACATTCGGACGCGACGATAGCCTTTACCACACCGGAACAATTGATTCGGGTCTCCGATCCTGATTAAGACTCTGGTTAGTCGCAACCCGCAAATCCTCGCTCTTAAGGATTGTCTCCGCTATATGTATCAGCCTTCCCCTTCCGGCACGATGCCCGCTGCCTCGGCAGAAGTTCGTACACTGGATGAGCTACGCAATTTCATACACATCGCTCTTTGCCGCAAAGAGAATCTTCTTGAACACCATTTTCCGATGAGTGAACTGGAATTGAAACGCAACGGTGATTGTTGTGGTTTTCAGTTCATTCTGCATGGCCCCCGCAGTGTGAAACTCAGTGCGGTGTGGGATCGTGCCCGAAACGAGGTTTTGTTGTACGACGTTGTCGGTAAACGCTTTGGGAAAGTTCGACTGGCCAATCAGGTCGCTTGACAGCGGAACACGTGTCAGTTGCTCATCCGTCATACATTGCAGAGCACACTGACTCCCTCGGTGGCAAATGCCACGGGGCTCTGTTGAACTCTCTCACCAGGAGTTTGACGTCTTGGGTTGGGAGCAGATTTGCAGATCAATTTCGGAGCCACTTGCTGCACGAATCAACTGTCGGCGCGCGGTAAGCCGACGGTTCGCCTGAAATGGAATCATGCAATCACGAACTCCCAACCCGCAACCGCAGCCTGATATTCACGCCGCAGGATGATCGTGGTTGCCTGTGCCGGGTGAAAGTAACCCACCCTTGTACTTCGGCATAGATTGTCAGCAGCAGGAATGCGGGGCGGTCTCAGGGTCAATCCGCGAGTCCGTGTTTCTTCAGCTTGCTGTAAAATGTACTGCGTGGCATCTGCATGGCGCGGGCAGCGCTGGCTTTATTGCCCTTCGCATTTTGCAAGGCGGCCAGCAATTGGCTCTTTTCCGATACGATAGCACTCGCACCGGGATGAGACTGAGACGAAATGTCGACGACTTTACGGTCGCTTCCAGCAAGACTTTCGAAATGAGCAAATTCACGGGGGCTGGTGACCTCACTTCGACTGCTGTCGACAACGATTGGCTGGGTGACCAACTGTATCTCGTCAGGCAGATCCTTCAGTGTGATCGTGTCACCATCAGATAACACGACGGCTCGCTCCACAACATTCTCCAGTTCTCGAATGTTGCCAGGCCAACGATGCTGTTCGATGGCAGCCAGTGCTGCCGGTTCGAATTGGCGAATTCGTTTGTCCGTTTTCCGTGTCGCTCGACTGAGAAAGAAAAACAGCAATTCGATCAGATCCTCACGACGTTCACGAAGTGGCGGCAACGTGACACTGACCACGTTCAGTCGATAGAAAAGATCCTCGCGAAAACTTCCATCTGCGATCATTGACTCCAGGTCCCGGTTGGTGGCCGCAATCAAACGCACATCCACCTTTATGGTGGAACTGCTGCCCACGGGTTCGAAGCACCGTTCCTGCAACACCCGCAAAAGCTTGACCTGTGTTTCCATAGGAATGTCCCCGATTTCATCCAGAAACAGGGTGCCACCGTCGGCCGCTTGAAATCGACCTTCTTTGTCTGAACTCGCGCCCGTAAATGCTCCCCGTACGTGCCCGAACAGTTCGCTTTCCAGAAGAGAGGGCGCCAAGGCCGCACAGTTAACACTGATCAACGGCTTATTCGCCCTGTCACTATTGCGTTGGACGACACGAGCCAGCAGTTCTTTGCCTGTACCGCTCTCCCCCCGAATCAGTACGGTCGCAGTACTGGCGGCGGCTTTACGGACGGTTTCCAGAACGTTCAGAATGGCGCCGCTCTGACCGCGAATTTCCCCGCGATCCAGCCCGGCGATCGTGCTGGCGTGATGTTCATCGCCATCGTCTTCGTGTAGCGACGTCAGTTCTGCCCGTAGAAGCGACAACTGTCGTTGCTGCTCCGCAATTCGATCGACTTTTACCTGCAGCTCAGAGTCGAGCCGGGCCAGACTTTGATTCGCTCGGGAACTATGCAGCGCCAGCACGGTCATCTGGCTGATCGCCTGCA
The DNA here is from genome assembly GCA_029247265.1 of Fuerstiella sp. Taxonomy (GTDB): domain Bacteria; phylum Planctomycetota; class Planctomycetia; order Planctomycetales; family Planctomycetaceae; genus Fuerstiella. The sequence goes on along the minus strand of JAQWLN010000056.1, from coordinate 6,485 downwards.
GGAAAGCAATGTCTTCCGCCGAATAAGCAACTTCGTTAGTACGTGGACCCAGAAAGATAAGTCCGTCAATGCCCTGGTCGCTGCGCAGAAAACAGACAAGATCAGCCGAGAGGTCATCCAATAATTTTTGAAGCGGCGAGGCGTCATCATGATTTATCGATGACAGGCGGCGCAGCACATGTTGGTTTTCGTCCGATCCACGAAGGATCTCGCCGGACAGGCTGGGGGGGGCGTTGGAAAGCTGGTCCGCGCCAATCAGACGCAGTACCCCGGTCGATTCGCGAACAAACATTGCGGCCGTGGACGCATCCATTACGTCACGACAGGTGGTCAGAGTAATTCGGGCCAGCGCGAAGGGGTCTGTGAGATATCCTGACGCCTGATTCAACTGCTGCAGGGTCTTGTCGAGTTGATATTTCTCCGAAAAGAAGCGTTGGTCGACAACGGATTGAATCCTGTCGCGAGCCCAAAGAATCAACGCGATTGCGATGACAATGATCAGAAACAGAGAGAGGTGCAGTGGGAGAGACGAATCTTTTGGCACGGCGTAAATGCGTGTCGCCACCGCTCCAACTGCCAGCAGAACTGCACACATCAGCGTCACCAGCCCGGACGTCAGAAAATACTGACGGCCACGCAGCACGTTGTCGTCGGCCAGGATCAATCTGTGGCGGAGCATGCCGTGGGCGTAGGCTGCCATGAACAAAGCACTGGCCACGAACATCGGAACCTGAGCCTGACCAAGCGCGAATTCCGTTCTTCGATAGAAGGCCAGATACAAAGTGTAGAGTATTGGTATGGTCGAAATCAGCGAGGCGATCAGGATACTGGACGTCTGCCGACGCTCAACCGGATTTTGCGTGCGAATCAGACTCAGGGCCAGAGACACAACCGTCAGTCCGAAGTAAACCGAGCTGAGTACGATCGCCGAATATACCTGAATCCGCAGCAGGTAAAGCAACTGTCCACACACCGTTCCGCTGTCGAACGTCAGGGAGCCATTGTCCGAAAGAATCGTCGCTACTGCTGCAAGCTTCTGGAAAACCGTCAAGTCTCCGTCGACAGCCGACGGACCGCCGAGCACATAAGCAGCCCAATACGTTAACGCCACAGACACCGCGACAACGAACAGTGGCAAATAGATCAGGCCCATGGACAGACGACGATTATCCTGCAACAACATGTTTTCGCGCGGAAAACTGAAGAAGAAGTGAAGAGTTACGGCCGGTAACAGGCAGGCTGCAAAAATGAAGGGCAGATTGAGTAGGGGGCTGGCCGCCAACATCCACCAGTGAAATCCACCCACAAAAGCAGGCATCGATACGCAACACATGAGGCAAAAGACGCGAGCAACCCGATCGCCAGGTCGTTGCCACCACGCGGTTAACGCCACGGAAAGAATGATCAACTGAGCCAGAAACCAAAATATTGTCAGCAGAAAATCCCGCAACTTGAGGGGCTTGATTGCGACATACGTGCGGCGCTCAGAGCTGGCGTCGTTTGCCTGAGGCTGTACCGGCGATGATTCTCGAACGATGACTTCGACAACTCGGCGGGAAGGCACCTCGTCATCTCCGAGGATTTCGACCAGAGCTTCTGAAGACTCGGCTGCCCGCTCGGACGGGTCTGAGCCAGGTGACAGCTGAATCGGAATTGGCGCAGAACGGAGTTCTGCCAAAGAGTGCGCAAACAGGAGAAAATTGTGGGCCGGCTTCCTTCCCACTCGCAGCAGCTGTTGTCCAGCAGACAATGGATGGGATAAGCAGTCATCTTCAGAATGAACAAACTGAACAATTTCCAATTGGCCCGTCTGAACTTGCTCTGGCAACAGACATCGAATACCAATGTCTGGAAACGTTGCGACGTACCAGATCACCATCAGGCAATAAGTGACTGAGGCAATCGCTGCAGTGGCCAGCCAGATTCGCTGAGTCTTGTTGGACTTACTGTTGAGATTCACGCGATTTACACCTGCAAGTCAGTATCGGCGCCGATGCACTGCACTTCGAGAATACCGACTCAGCGCCGACATTTCAATGCGCTGACACGGCTTTCGGCGCTTTCGGCGCTACCGTCACATACCCTATTCTTCCGTAAGTGGCGATATTGTCGGGCAAACAATATCTTTTTTTCTTTTCAGGTTTTGGCACAACGATTGCTATCCGCTATTGGTACCCAGCCAGCCCTCTGGTTGTTGAGATGTGTTGGACAAAGGCTCTCCGCTAGGTTGTCACCCAGCCACCTATCGAATCCCCAAGCTTTTCCTTTGTTCATTCCCCCACACTCAACACCAAGGGCTGTTTTTTTGCGCCAAGGTTTGGCCCCTGATCGACTCACCTACCTTGCTGCTCACACTGAAAGCTGTGACGGTGAATCTGAATTGCCGATTGGGCATCTTCAGATACAGGGCACAGAAGTCTCAGGGCGTGTTCGATGAACTTCGCGGGGTTTGGCGAGCGTCCGTCGGTTCGTGGCCGGTCACGATGTGAACTCGACGTCACAGACCTTTGCGTTCTCGATAATCTAGCTGGCCTCGCCACCCGAGCTTACGATGCAGCGTGCTGTAGTAACTGTGTCCCGGAAAACGAACCAGTTTGAATGTGGCATCAGCCCGTTTTACGGTCACACGGTCACGAGGGCCGAAGGCTCGACTGATCTGTCCGTCAATCACCAGCATGACTCCCTCAGGGGCTTCCGGTACGGTCAGCCCGTACGTTCGCTCGGCAGAATCAACAATTGGCCTGACGGTCAGCGTATGGGGGCAGATCGGCGTGATGCAGAATGCCTGAAGATCCTGTCGCAGAATCGGCCCGCCTGCTGACAGATTGTGCGCTGTTGAACCTACGGGGGTGCTGATGATCAAGCCGTCACAGCTGAACGTTGTCACCGGGTCGAAGTCAATTTCAAGCTTGATGTCCAGCATTTTGAGCGAACTACCGGATGTGATGGTAACTTCATTCAGCCCCAGGTCCGTCTTGATTGAGCCGTCGTCCTGGTGATGCTGGCACTCAAACATTAAGTGTTCCACAATGTCATATTGTCCACGTTTTAGTTGGTCCAGATTACGACAGAAGTCCTCTGTCGTCAGGTCGGCCAGGAACCCCAGACGACCAAGATTGATACCGACGATCGGCTTTTGCGACGCTCCCAGTTGCCGACATCCTCGGAGTATCGAACCGTCACCTCCGAGTACGACGACCAGATCTGCATCGATGTCCTGCGCAAGCTGTTCTTCACGTGAATATGTTCCAACGACCTCTACGCCCGCGGAGGCCCGCAACTGAGGCACCAGCTGCGACCATGCCTCAAGCACTTCCGGGCGATCACTTCCCGTTAGCACGATGACTTTCAGTGTTGATGAGGGCATTCGCTACTCTTATTCTTGAACAGGTTATGGCTGCGTCAGATCTGGTGGACGACGGAAACGCTTTGGGCGATCGCCGGCCAGTCATTGATTTTGGGTCTGGCAATGCCGCGTCAGCCTGGCGGGGGCAGTGCGAGTTCTGAAAATTCGGAATTGTGTGCATCGACTCCGTCAGGAGCGTCAGTTAAACAACTTGGCTTGATTCGCCAATTTGGTCCTTTCGCTGCGAAATAGTACGCAAAGCTTTGCAGATTTCCCACCTGTTCCGTGTCACCGGTTGGCTGCGGTGTTATCGTGGGTACTTTGACGGCTGATTTGCACTGAAGTACAGCCAACCCCAAACCAGCTCACTTCGAGACTCGAATCAAAGACGACAGTCGCCACGGAGTCCACCCAGTGCCACGGAAATGGTCGTATTACCCGCACGATGAATCGGCAATTAATAGTCTCAGCGGGGAATTGAAGGTGACTCCGCTTGTCGCTCAGGTTCTTATTGCTCGCGGTTATTCAACCGCAGAGGCAGCCAGAAACTATCTGGAACCCAAGCTCAGCGACCTGCACGATCCGAACCTGCTGCCTGGAATCAGTGAAGCTGCCGAACGGATTGTGGGTGCCCATCGAGCCGGTCGACGGATTACCATCTACGGTGACTACGATGTTGATGGTGTGACCTCGACGGCCCTGCTTTGGCATTGCCTGAAGCTTTCGAATGCGAACGTTGACTATTACATTCCGTGTCGCATGGAAGAAGGCTACGGACTGAACGAAGCTGCGCTCCGGCAACTGCATGAAGAGGACTCTGAGCGGCTGCTGGTTTCGGTCGATTGCGGTATCGCCAGCGTTCACGAGGCGGCAGTTGCGCAAGAGATCGGCCTTGAGCTGATCATCACTGATCACCACACGATCGGCGAGCAACTTCCCGATGCGGCTGTGCTCGTCCATCCACGGCTGCCCGGCAGCGACTACCCGTTTGGGGAACTTTGCGGCGTTGGCGTCGCTTTCAAGCTTGCATGGGCGATTTGTCAGTTGCTCGGCGACGGCAAAAAGGCCAGTCCCCGAATGCGGGAGTTCCTGAAGTCGGCCGTCGGGCTCACGGCGATCGGAACTGTCGCGGATGTCGTGCCACTCGTCGACGAAAATCGAGTAATCGTTCGTTACGGCATGCACAGTCTGCGGGAGAATCCATCTCTGGGATTGCAGGCGCTGCTGAAAGTGGCAGGGCTTCATGACAAGGCACAACTTACGGCCGAAGACGCAGCTTTTGGAATCGCTCCCAGAATCAACGCAGCGGGGCGTCTGGGACAGGCCCGACTCGCCGTTGAAATGCTCACGACCGACAATGCGGAACGTGCCGTATCACTAGCAGCGTACGTCGACGAGTTGAACAACAATCGCAAGACTGTCGAACGGCGAATTCTGAAGGAGGCGAAAGAACAGATTGACGCCAACCCGGATTGGGAAGCCCATCCGACTCTGGTGCTCGCTCATCATGATTGGCATCCCGGTGTCATCGGAATTGTCGCCAGTCGTATCGGGGAAATGTTTGAGAAGCCGACTGTGATGATTTCACTGAAAGACGACGGTACTGGACAGGGCAGTGCCCGTTCGTTCGCCGGGTTCGATATGTATGCAGCGCTGAACGCCTGCAGGGGATGTCTCCTTGGCTGTGGAGGGCACAAAGCGGCGGCTGGACTGCAGATTGAAGGCAAACGAGTGGAGGAATTCCGCACGTCTCTTTGCAACTGGGCGAGCGCTAATTTTGCTCCGACAGACGATGACACCGTTCTGCGCGTTGACGCAGAGGTTCATCTGTCCGAAGTAACTCGACGTGCTGTGATGGAATTACAGCATCTTGGACCGTTTGGCGCATCAAACCCGAAGCCTCGGTTTGCCACGAATAGGGTAGATCTTGCCGAGGCCCCGAGGACGATGGGCCAGGGTGATCGCCATCTTTCCCTGAAAGTTCAGCAACATCGGACCAAGCTGAGAGCAGTGGCGTTTGGGCGCGGCGAATGGGCTGATGAAATCGCGGCGGTGGACGGACCGCTAGCCATCAGCTTCGCCCCTCAGATCAATTCCTACAGAGGTTATGACAACGTGGAATTGCAGCTACATGACTGGAAGTCCCCGGAACAAAACGTCTCATCGTGATCTGGGTCGCAGGTGCATGTGTTCATACCTGGCGTATTTCAGCAGTTCAGCCGACAATTCCGAATGTGGGGGATCAATTTCTGCTGACAATCAAACGCGACGTCGAAATGCTTGAAGAGCGGGCAGTCGTGCTGCTATGTTGTCCGCTCGTTTCGCATGGGCAACCGTCTTGTTGAAACTCATTGCTCTGGTGGTGGAATTGGTAGACACGCATGCTTGAGGGGCATGTGGGGGTAACCCCGTGGAGGTTCGAGTCCTCTCCAGAGCATCCAGCACGGTCTTCGGACCGTGCTTTTTTATTGGTGAACAGCGTTTTTCCGTCTAGTGTCGACTTTGGTGGCACACTCGATTCGCTTGCGTTTTCTTCCGTTCGCTTAGGTTCTGTGCCACCTGGTGTGCCACCTTTTGAGGCGACCTGAGGCCGGGCATTGAACTGATCGAAATGGCCGTCTGAAACGATGGCGTAACTGCTGGTCTGCACCTCGATGTCGTGGCCGATCCATGCCGCGATGACGTGTGCAGGAGCCTCGCCAGCGGTCAACCAGTCGTTCTCACAGCTCAGCCGCAGATTCTTGATCAAGTTCGGCCAAGGTTCGTACCCAGCCTTTTCGATGATCTTCTCAAAGGGCTTGTGCAGGTTGCACATGGATCGGGTGTAACGACTAATAATGCGTTCCTCGCCGTCTGGGGCCACGGCGTAAGCATCCTCCAGGTACGTAAGAACGTCACGTATTGGGACGTAACGCATTTCCCTGCCCTGATGGTGCCGAGTCTTCGGCGATCGCACGCGGAGCTTCCCTTCGCCCCACAGCACGTCATCCCAGTTTAATTCCAGCGGTTCCATCTTTCGCAGGCCAGCGAACCGCCACAACGCAATCAGCAACTTCCACTGGACATCCGGTGCAGATCCAATCACGTTGTCGATGATCTCGGTGGCAATGATCTGTTTGCCGTCTTCATTCTCAATCAG
>JAQWLN010000027.1 GCA_029247265.1 Fuerstiella sp. | reverse complement strand
CACTTCGCTCTTCCAGTAGAATACCGCCATCCTGCAACTCGGCCAGCACTCGTCCTGTAAGACGCGTGGCGGCCTCACTTTCAGCAGCAGTCGTTAGCGTCACTGTCTGCAAACGATCCTGGGCAGACACGGCGACCGTCGACAGGCAGAACAAATACGTCATCAATTGTATGAGATGCCGGTGCATATCGCCTCAATCATCTGAGTCATAGCGCTCATCATGCAGAATGCCGGACTTCATTGCCAGTTCAGGTCTGTGGCCCCACGCGAAGTGGCTCTGTCCAACACGATTGATTGTGAAGTCAGGGCTGATTTCGCTAGGTTACGCAGGGGGCAGGCGAATCCCATCTTAGACACTCTCGCCCCGTAATTGGAAGCGGAACAGCATGGATCACTTTATCAGTCTGATTCTGGGCGGCGGCAAAGGCACGCGTTTGATGCCTCTGACTCAGTATCGATCGAAACCTGCAGTTCCGATCGCGGGCAAGTATCGATTGATTGATGTACCAATCTCGAATTGCATGCACAGCGACATCAACCGCATCTATGTGTTGACGCAATTCAACTCCGTCAGCCTGCACCGACATATTCGACAGACGTATAACTTTGATGTGTTCAACAAGGGCTTTGTAGAGGTTCTTGCGGCTCAGCAGACACCCGGTGATTCTGACTGGTACCAGGGCACGGCCGACGCCGTTCGCAAGCAGCTTCGGTTTCTGAAGGAGCCGAATCTGCGGTACGTCCTGATTCTTTCCGGCGACCAGCTGTATCGCATGGACTACCGCGAAATGTTGACCACGCATGTTGCGGCCGGCGCTGACGTGACAATTTCCACGATTCCCGTCGGTGTCGCGGATGCTCGCGGATTCGGAGTCATGCAGCTGGACGACACTGGTCGAGTAACGGGGTTTGTGGAAAAGCCGCAGGACGACGCAGCATTGGCAGCTGCGCGGACGCCTTCCAGTTGGATCGATCAGCAGGGTATCGAATCCAATGGCCGTGAGTATCTGGCCAGCATGGGGATCTATCTTTTTAATCGTGATTTGCTGGTCGACCTGCTGGAATCGTCAGAGGATGAAGATTTTGGCAAGCACATTTTTCCACAGGCGATTGAAAACCATCGTGTTCAGGCCCATCTGTTTGATGGATACTGGGAAGACATTGGTACGATCAAAGCATTTTTTGATTCCAATCTGGCCCTGGCCGACTCGAATCCTGAATTCACGTTTGCCGATCACAAATGGCCCATTTACACCCGAGCAAGATTCCTGCCTTCGACACGAATTGACGATTGCACTGTCAACCGCAGCTTGATCGCGGAGGGTTGTCAGATTGGTCCCGGCTGTCGTGTTGAAAACAGCGTCATCGGAGTCCGCACTCAGGTTGGCAGCAACGTAACCATTCGCAACAGCGTTATTATGGGAGCCGATTACTACGTCAAAGATCGTTCGGAATCTTCTGAGCAACCCGGGTTGGAAAACAGCGTGCTGATCGATGGAGTGCTGGTGGACAAGAACGTTCGGATTGGAGCGGGCGCGCGAATTATCGCCTCAGATGCCCCGAATGGTGACGGGGATTACGACCAGGTGTCCGTCCGCGACGGCGTTGCTGTCGTCAGGAAAGGGGCCGTGATTCCGGAAGGATGGAGTTTCTCACAGAGCTAGGGCTCACAAGCCGGGTGGGTAGAAAAAATCAAATTGCGGACTGCTGACCACGGGCCACAGCACCAGAAAATGGTGGATCAGATCGCTGAAGAACAGACCCAGCCCGATCGCCAGCATCCACCAGCTGGCCTTCGGATATTGGTCCCACAGCCAGCACGACAGCAACATGACAACCCCGCCGATGTAGCTGTGATGAATCCGTAATCCACACGTCAGTCGGCCGATTGTTGACGCGGTGTCTCGTGTTGACTCCAGCCGCAGGCCAAACCGCATCGCACAGGTGATTACCTCAAAGATCACTGTGAACACGGTGACCCACAGAAACAGAATCCGATTGGTCGGGACTGTATTCATAACTGGGGCATCATAGACACAACGTCTCAGAAACAGAACTATCCTGCACCTCGGAAATACGATCGTCGAGCTCGTTTTCGAGAACGCTCAGCGACGCTATGATTCGTGAAAAAACGATTGAAAGTTGCACAAATGGCACAAAAAACATATCTGGCAGTGGATTTGGGAGCAGAAAGCGGACGGGTGATGGCCGGTCACTTTGACGGTCGGAAAATTGCGATGGAACAATTCCACCGTTTCCCCAACGGTCCGGTGAATCTCGGCGGAACGTTGAGATGGAACCTGGTGAGTCTGTGGACAGAAATTCAGAATGGTCTGCGAGAGGCTGCTTCAAAACTTAACGGTTCTGCCGTCTCCGTTGGCGTGGACACATGGGGGGTCGACTTCGTGCTGATGAACCAGCACGATGAACTGCTGGGGCAGCCGTGGAACTATAGAGATAAGCGGACAGATGGTATGCTGCAGAAGGCGTTTTCACGCGTTCCGCGCGCCGAAATTTTCGCTGAAACCGGCCTGCAGTTTATGCAGTTGAATTCGCTGTACCAGCTGTTGGCCATGTGTGACCGGGATCCCGATCTGGTGGCCCAGGCCAAGCGTTTTCTGATGGTGCCGGATTTCTTTCACTGGTGCCTGAGTGGCAGTCGTGTGGTCGAGTTCACAAACGCCACAACGACTCAAATGCTGAATGCAAAAACCCGGGACTGGGCATTTGACATGTTGCGAAAGTTCGAAATCCCAACCGACATGTTTCCTGAAGTCGTGTCGCCGGGAACGAACCTGGGAACACTGCGAAACGACGTGGCCGAATTCACCGGTCTGGGCAAGCTGAATGTTGTGGCACCTGCAACTCACGACACCGGAGCGGCTATTGCCGCTGTGCCGACTCGCAGAACAGGTCGAGCGGACTGGGCATACATCAGCAGCGGCACATGGTCATTGATGGGTGTGGAGGTGCAGGACGCCGTTTTGACAGAAAAAGCTCTTCAGCGAAACGTGACAAACGAAGGCGGGGTCGACGGCACCTATCGATTGTTGAAAAACATCATGGGGCTGTGGCTGGTGCAGCGCTGCAAAGTTGCATTCGCTCAGCGCGGAAAAGACATTGATTATTCTGAGCTGACCCGACTGGCGACTGAGGCATCTGCGTTTCGATCCCTGGTGGATCCGGACCGTCCGGAATTTCTCAGCCCAACGGACATGACAGCCGCCATTGCTGAAGAGTGTCGTCGCACCAATCAACCGGTGCCGGAAACGGAAGGCCAGTTCATCCGGTGTGCCCTCGAAAGCCTGGCTTTGAAATACCGAATGGTGCTGGGATGGATGGAGGAACTGACGGGAGTTCCCATCCAGGTTATTCACATTGTCGGCGGCGGTACACAGAATCAGTTGTTGAATCAGTTTACTGCCGATGCATGTGCCCGACCTGTGTTTGCCGGGCCAATTGAAGCCACGGCACTGGGGAATGTGCTGCTGCAGGCTAGAGCAGCGGGCGATATTTCTTCTTTGTCAGAAATCCGTGACGTTGTTCGAGGTTCTGAGACGATTGGCGAATACACTCCCCGGGATTCCGCAGCCTGGGAAGATGCCTGGGGACGGTTTGTGCAACTGTGTGATACAGAGAGAAATAGCTGACTGATGGGACTATTTGATCGACTGAAAGCCGGACTGCAGAAAACCAGGGACATCCTGCGCACGGACGTTCGGGACCTGTTCAGGGCCGGTGACATTCTGGACGACGGTCTGCTGGAAGACTTCGAAGGGCGGCTGATTCGCACGGACATGGGTGTCGCTGCCGCCGATCGCATTACCTCTCGATTGCGTGAGGAACATGTTGGCCGTACGGTTGATGTTGACGCCGTCTGGGAAACTGTTCGTTCGGAACTGCGAGATCTGCTGAAAAGTGATGACGCCACAACATGGGATCGGGACAACCCGCTGTCACCGCTGAACAAGGCCGAATCAGGACCAACGGTGATCCTTGTCGCCGGCGTAAACGGGGCAGGGAAAACCACGTCGATCGCCAAAATTGCTAACCTGCTGCAGAAAAATGGAAACAAAATTGTGCTAGCTGCGGGAGACACGTTCCGAGCTGCAGCCGTTGAACAGCTGACGATGTGGAGTGAACGACTGGGCTGTGACATCGTGCGGAAGGACAGCGGAGCCGACCCGGCGTCAGTGGCTTACGAGGGTGCTGCCAAAGCCGTTGAACTGAATGCCGACTACCTGATCGTCGATACCGCAGGTCGCCTGCAGACTCAGAAAAATCTGATGGACGAACTTGAAAAAATTCGTCGCGTTATTCAAAAAGTCATTCCGGAAGCACCTCACGAAAGTCTGCTGGTCCTGGATGCCACAACGGGACAGAACGGGCTGAGCCAGGCAAAAAACTTTTCTGCGGCCGTGGAATGCACTGGTCTGATTCTGGCAAAACTCGACGGGACCGCTCGTGGCGGAGTCACTGTCGCCATTCGTCAGGACATGGGAATCCCGGTGAAATACATCGGCGTCGGAGAAGGTGTCGACGACCTTGAATTGTTTGATGCCGACGGATTTGTCGACGCTCTGTTTGCGAAATAATAAGCACCTTTGGTGCATGGTGCCGTTTAATGTCTAAACGCGACTACTACGAAACGCTCGGTGTATCTCGATCAGCATCAGCTGACGAAATTCGCAAGGCTTACAAGAAGCTGGCCCGGCAGTTCCATCCGGACGCCAATGCCGACGATCCCGGCGCGCAGAAAAAATTTGCTGAAATTACCGAGGCCTACGAAGTTCTGGGCACGGATGAAAAACGCAAAAAGTACGATCAGTTCGGGCACAACTGGAGCAAAGTCGGAGACGGGCCGGGCGGCAGCCCGTTCGGCGGAGGAGGCGGTGCTCAGTTCGACCTGAATGATATTCTGGGTGGGATGTTCGGCGGTGGAGGAGGAGGCAGTCCATTCGGCGGTGGCAGCCCGTTCGGCGGCGGCGGTCGGCGGCAGGCACGTGCCCAGAAAGGACAAAACGTTGAGGCTGAGATCCGCGTGCCTTTTCAGGTCGGAGTCGCCGGAGGCGAACATGAACTGACGCTGCAGACCAGCGGTAAGGCGGAACGTCTCACTGTGAAGGTTCCTGCGGGAATTGATGACGGTGGAAAAGTGCGTCTGGCCGGTCAGGGGCATCCCGGGCACGGCGGAGGAGCAGCTGGTGACGTAATCGTCACGATCCGCGTTTCGGCTCACCCCTGGTTCCGCCGAGAAGCTAAGAATCTGCTTATTGATGTGCCGATTACGCCCTCTGAAGCCGCTCTGGGGGCGAAAGTTGAAGTCCCGACACTGTCGGAAGGCACGGTTGTACTGAGCATTCCCGCCGGCACTTCCAGCGGCGCCAAAATGCGTCTGCGAGGCAAGGGTGTTCCGGACCGAAAGACGGGGCAGGCCGGAGACCAGCTTGTCGCCATCAAGATTGTCACGCCAAAGGACCTGTCGGAAGAGGCGGCAGGACTGTTTCAGGAGCTGATGGACGCGGCGCCGCAGAATCCACGTGAAGGGCAGTGGACTTAGCACTCTTTGTGCATTCGAGCCGCTCACTTCTCTGTCAGAAAAGTGCCCCGACAACGTGCGGCGGACAGCTGGCCGTATAATTCCGTGAGTTTCCCGGCCGAATCTCTGCATTCCGCGTTCATTCCCTCTAAACTTGGCGAGAACATTCCGCAATTTCCTGAAGTCTCCTGAACAGTAGATGCCCAAATGGAACGCCTGATAGGCACTGACGAATTAGAGCCTGGTGACCGGCGATCCGTCATCGTTGACGATATTCCGGCACTGGTCGTACGAATCGGTGACGAATACTATGTCGTCGAAGACGTGTGTTCTCACGATGGTCAGCCACTGACAGATGGTCCGATTGCTGATTGTTCAATCACGTGTCCCCGTCACGGCGCAAGGTTCGACTTGAAAACCGGAGCTGCCCTGTGCATGCCCGCGACGAAAGGGATTCGCACCTTCACTGTGGAAGTCCGAGAGGGTGCCGTCTGGGCGGCACCCAAATAGAGACCGTATGCGTCGTGGAAAAATCCCCGGCGCTCCAATCATCAGACCGTGTCAGCTACTGCCGGAGAGCCAACCGTGTCCACCGACGAAACAGATTCAGCACCAGCCAACGAAGATGAGCCTGCAGCAGGCCTGACAGCTTCTGATTCAGATGTTGACAAGTCCACAGAAGACGAAACGTCAGAGGCTGCGGAAACAACTCCATCCACTGCCTCGGATTATCTCGAAGCGCTCAAGCAGGTCATTGACCCGGAATTGATGATTAACATCGTCGATCTCGGGCTGATCTACACCGTTGAAGAAGACGACGAGAATCCGTGCACCGTTAACGTCGGCATGACGTTGACAAGCCCGGCCTGTCCCGCAGGTCCTCAGTTGATTCAGCAGTCCAAGATGGCGCTCGAAAGACTGCATGACGTCGACAATGCGGTCATCAGACTGGAGATGTCACCTCCATGGACGCCCGAACGCATGACGGACGATGCACGTGATCAACTCGGAATCTTCTAATAAAGCACCAGATGCAGACTGATGTTCGCGACCGGGTTCCGGCAGCCCTGAGGCGAAATGAGTCTCTTGCCAAAGCGATTCCCAGTTGTGCCGCGGATTCGTCCGTCTTTCAAAACGTCACTTATTTCATAACTGTTTACCTCGACTGCATAACACATGACTCACTCAATTCTTCTTAACGGGACATGGACTGCCTCAGAAGGACCTCAGACCTTTCAGGCGGCAAATCCCGCCACCGAAGAAACCCTGCCGGGCGTTTTTCCCGTCAGTCCATGGTCGGAGATCGACAAAGTGATTCAGGCCGCCGCCTACGCTGCGAGGGAAATGCGGGGTTGGCCAGGAAGCCGATTCGCAGAATTCCTTGACTCCTATGCAGAAGAAATTGAAGCGTGCACCGATGATCTTGTCGCTGCTGCAAATGCAGAAACCGGCCTTCCCGTTTCGCCGCGCCTGAAAGACGGCGAACTGCCGCGAACCACAGATCAACTGCGACAGGCGGCTCAGGCAGCGCGCACCGATTCGTGGCGTTGTCCGACCATCGACACGGCTACTGGAATCCGTGCTATGTTCGGCGCCATTGGCCCCGTTGTTGTATTCGGGCCGAACAACTTTCCGTTTGCCTTTAACGGGATAGCCGGCGGAGACTTCGCCGCCGCAATTGCCGCTGGAAACCCGGTCATCGCCAAGGGCCATTCATGCCATCCGGAAACAACTCGTATATTTGCGGAAGCTGCCGTGGCCGCCATTGAAAAGACGAACATGCCAAAGGCACTCGTCCAGCTGGTCTACCGCACCAACCACGAAGACGGCTACAAGCTTGTGTCTGACTCTCGAATCGGAGCATCCGGCTATACCGGCGCACGACATACAGGTTTAAAGCTGAAGTCTGCCGCTGACGCTGCCGGAAAGCCCATGTATCTGGAACTGTCCAGTATCAATCCCGTGTTCATTCTGGAGGGCGCACTCAACGAACGAGCAGAAGCGATCGCCGCCGACTTTACCGGCAGCTGCCTGATGGGGACCGGACAGTTCTGTACAAATCCCGGACTTGTTGTTGTTCCGGCGAATGATGCTGGAAACAGCTTCATCAAATCGGTCGCCGACAAATTCGGCGCCGCCGGTGTCGGTACAATGCTCAGCGAAGGAGTGCGCAGCAGCTTTGCCGCGGGAATTGAAACGCTGCAGAAAGCAGGCGTTGAGGTTGTTGCAGGTGGACAGCCCGGCGGAGGAAATGGTGTGTCGTTTAACAACACCCTGATGATTGTCGGGGGAAGCCGTTTTCTGGAAGACCCGGAAGTCTTTCAGACGGAAGCCTTTGGCAACGGCTCATTAGTCGTGCTGGCGGACGATGTGGCGCAAATGGCCGCCATCGCAGAATCTCTGGAAGGGAACCTGACCGGCTGCATTTATTCAGACACAAACGGCGGTGATGACGATGCCTATGCAACCATTGAACCGGCTTTGCGTACCAAAGTAGGACGGTTACTGAACGACAAGATGCCAACCGGCGTTGCAGTCTCAGCCGCCATGAACCACGGTGGACCATTTCCGTCGACCGGGCATCCGGGCTTTACAGCCGTCGGACTGCCTGCTGCAGTTTCACGTTTTGGCATGCTGCAATGTTACGACAATATTCGTCCCGAACGCCTGCCAGTGGTTCTGCAGGACGCGAATCAAAACGACGCATGGCGGCGAATTGACGGTGCCTGGACAACTGCAGACGTGGAATAGCTCGGAATCCGAACTGATGCGGAGCTGGCGGCCAGGTGTGACCCAAAACCAAACGGCCCGGTAAAGTGACGTCACCTGATCGGTGCGAAGTTTTTCCGGACCGGATACGTCGATCACCTGGATAGAACTGACACAGTAATCTCCGAGCCGTGGCTCGCACATGCGGTCGCAGACGATCGGCTGGCGGGCCGCCCTGCCTAGAATGTCAGTCTCAGGTATCTCAGGAATCTCTGCAGTAAAGATGCGGAACGCGTGTGAATCCGCACGCGACCGACGGAATACAATGGTGGTGGCGCGCCGGCGCAGTCGTCAAGTCGTATTCTGACAAAATACGTGACCGCATTCGGCAACAGCCCCTCTTCCGTCGGCTGGCCGCTCGCCAGTCCTGCGACTGCCCATTGAGCCGGCAGGCTCTTCGCTGCCAGACGTTCGACTGACTCCACGACGGCCGAAACACTGCTGGCACTTCCGGCCTGCAACAGAAACTCCACCCGTTGGCCTTTGGTAATAAATTCAACATCGTCTTCCGACACGCCGGCACTGACGGTCAGGTCTGCCAGGGTTCCCACATATCCCAGAAGTGTGCCACGTTGAATCCATGCGCCAGTGTTCCTGTCCTGCACAGCCGTACCATGCCAGTGCTCAGGGAGAGGATCATTCTGCTTCGGGACCGCGGGTGGGGGAAGAAACACACCGTCAGTCGGAGTCCTGATTACAAGCGACGCGGATTCAGACAGGAACTCCGTCAGGCGTTTCTCGGCGGCAGTTCTTGACTCGCGAAGCGCCGGAATCAGATCAGAGTTTGCTGTCGCCGGATTTTTCTTCAACGAATCCAATTGCAGGCGAATTTCGTTCAGCCGGCCGCGCAGATTCTGTTCGGAATGCTCCAAATCAATGTTCAGCAGATTCGCCAGAACACTGCCCGACTTGACGTGATCACCGTAACGAGCTACCGGATCAAGTCTACCTGGCAATGTTGCATAAACCGGACCGGATGCTGGTTCCACAAAGGCCGGTGCGATCACGGAATGAGGCAGCGGAAATAAGGCAATTCCCAACAACACCACGGTCGAAATCGTCAGTCGAATCCACGAGAGTGGGCCAGAATCATCGTGATCGAAGACTCGGAACAGGAATGTTGTGGCTGGTATGATAATGAATCCGGTGAGAATCACGGCCGACAGAAACGTACCCAGAAACTGCACATGCCACTCGTGGGACATGACCTGTACCAGCTTCAGGATCGCCAGCGTCAACAGTACTCTGTATGCGGCTGACGCAAGGCCGTACCCCAGCAAAAAACGGTGAAACCGGGCCGGCTCCACCGAGACGCTGCTGCGTCCTGTGACCAGATTCAGCAGAGTCTCCTGCGTGACAGCGGATGCTCGCGATGCGAGGTTGGGAATGCCGACCCAGTCGGCCAGCAGAAAGTACCCGTCAAATTTCAGCAGCGGGTTTCCGTTAAACACAATGGTGTTGACGGAACACAGGACGACCGTGTTCAGCAACAGAGCCCGCGTGGTGCCAGGTGCGGCGTACGACCATAACAGGGCGAACATGGATGCGATCGAAAGCTCGACCAGGATGCCGGCAGCGGTAATCAGCATGCGCTGCCGGCGAGGCAGGAGCCAGGCGTCCGACACATTTGTGTAAAGAACGGGTGTGAATACCATCAGCATGATGCCACACTCGTTGCACTCCGCACCAAAGTGCCTGGCGGTGAATGCGTGTCCCGCTTCATGCAGAACTTTGACAATCACAAAGACTAACAGCATCAGGACCATGTTTTGCGGGCCAAGAAATTCTGCCATCGATGGCAGTGCTCGCAGCAGTTCGCCAAAACGCAGGCCAACAACCATGATAGAAAGCAGCCCCACCACCATCATGGTGCGCACGACAGCCGGTTTGTAGAAAGTGGACACCAGCGGCATGGCGGCATCCAGCAGGCGCGAGGGATTGAGCAGGCGGCATTGCAGCCGCAGAATTCGGAACAGAGGACTGACAAGCCGTAGAATTGATGTTGAAGTCGCCTGCGGATTGAGACGAACCGAATCTCCGCCGCCAGATTGTCGAATAAGTTCGTGTCCTGCCAGCACACGTACAAACTGTCCCAGATCGTCCAGTGACAGACGTCGCTCCGGACACAGCTGACGAGCACGCTCGAGCATTTTTCCGATGCTGATACGACCATCCATCAGGTCCAGGACCGAGTACTCAATATCGTCCAAATGCGTGTACTGCAGCGTCAGTGGATCCTTAACGATCCAGCCGCCGGAATCGTGCGGTACTGCCACAAGGTCGTCGCGTTTTAACCAGGGAAACTGCACATCAGGACCTGATACGGGATGGCCGCGAGTTGATTCGAACCGCCTTTGGCGGTCTTTTCGAGCTGACGTTCATGAACTGCTGTCCCGCGCCCCATCCTCGCTGCAATCGAACGGGCGGTTTGAATCAAGATCGTTCCCAAACACTATTCAATCTCCAGCGAGGCGTTCATGCCAGGCAGGGCCTGCATGTCGGCATTCTGGAATTCTGCCCAAAACCGAACCTGTTGATTGACGGGATCGACCTGCGGACTGACAAAGGTGATTTTTCCTCGCAATTGAACCGGTTCATAAAGCGATTTCAGTTCGATCGTCACTGGCCGACCAACCAGATTTATCGCCGCCTGCTGAGCCAGTAAAAAACCCTCCGCACGCAGTGTCTTCAGATCGATCACCCGCCCTATCGGCGCTCCTGGTTCGACCCATTCACCGACATGACGTTCCACTTTTACAATCACGCCATCGAAAGGAGCACGAATGTTGCGATGTTCCAGCTCCAGTTCCGCGATCGCGACGTCGTTGCTGTGAATCTGCTGGTTGATTCGGGCCACGGTCAGATTCTTCTGTTCCTGCTCGACAAGAGACTGATACCGAGCAATCTCTTCAGTCTTCTGTTCGATTCCAGCGCGCTCAGCATCGGGTTTTAATTGATTGATCCGATGATTCGTCTGCGCCTGAATGACTTCCAGTTCTCCTTTACGGACAGCAGTTTTCAGTCGGTCGATTTGTGATGCTGATATGCTTCCGTCAAACGTGTCTTTAGAGTTTTGTGCACGTTGCAGTTCCAGTTGCCGCATTTTTGTTTCAGCAGCGGCTACCTGAACCGGAACATCTGTTTCCGCTTCTGTTTTCGCAATCTCTAACGCAACTTCCTTAACCCTGCGACTGGAAACGGTTTCCTTCAGTTGCGCCGTCGCGGCCTGCATTGGAAGATCATCGGCGGCTCGCAGCCGGGCGACGTCAAGATTCAGTTCCGTTGCCTTCAGCTTCAGCTGCTGCTGCTGATTTTCAAGAACGGCAACGATTTGATTTCTGGTCACAGTCTGACCCTCCGCAAACGAAACCTCTGCGAGTGTCCCGGCGTCTCGTGCGGGGATGTCGGCTTCCCGTACTACGCTGATGGTGACCTGGGATACAAGGATTTTCTGTTCGTCCGCGCATAATGTTCTCAACTGGCCAACAACGCAGATGAGCGTAATGGCAGTTAGAACAGACCTGACACCGTTTGCATGTCGACAGCAGGCGGCGATTGTTTCTGTCATCGGATAATCTCCTGATAGTTGCTTCAAAACCAGGCGAATCGCAGCTGTCGCCAGAACTCAATCACCTCGCGAAACATAACGAATGCCAGAGAGCTTCGGCCACAGGCGATCCTTGCGGTCACTGTTGTTCCGGGACGAAGTTTTGTCTGTGGCAATGCGGTCAGCAGTGCGGTGGCTCGACAGGTCATCAGACCTTCATGAGTTTCGACGGCATTGTCGATACTGGTGAGCGTTGTCGTCCAGTCCCGATCCGGCGCAGAACGCACGACATAACGAACCGGCAGCAGGTCTGTGGAATCGTGACGAGCAGTTGTTACATATGACATGCTGTCATCCGGGATGGAAATTTCCAGCTGCCATGCACTGTTGTCCGGCACGATCTCCAGCAGCAGCTGTCCCCGCTGAACAGGTCGTGACATCAGTTCCTGCTGCGAATCACGCCGAAAAACGGTTCCAGCGAACGGAGCGGTGATCGCCAGTGACGCCAGTTGTTTTTCTACAAGTGTTTTTTGTTCTTTCAGGTTCTGCAACTGCTGTTTCAGCTGCGCTTCTTCGCCGCTGAGTTGAGGGTCTCCGCTGGTCAGCCGTGTCGCGTGCACCGAAGCCAGCCGCGCGGTCGTCGTGTCGATCTCGCCCTGCACACGCCGTTTTTCGAGGTCCAGGTCGGGGTTGGAAAGTTTCAACAGTACCTGCGCATCACGCACGGAGTCTTCGTTTTTGAACCCGACTTCGTTGATCGTGCCGTTCTCCGGTGCAAACAGCCGACGTTGACTGGTCGACACGATCTGCCCGGGGGCTTCCACTTCAAAATCAGCGGGGCAGATTGACAATACCAACAACAGCGCCGTCGCTGCGGCCAGCCATCGCATTTTTCCGCTGTCGATGAACTTCCCCAGCAGCGGACGTTGTCGCCTGTGGAGTCCGGCAAATACCAGGCCCGCCGCCTCGAACAGTTGCAGCAGCAGCAGCTCGTTGGGAGGTTCAGTGTTGGCAAATACTTCCACCGATATCACTGTCGGAGTGATTCCCGACCGACCAACGGCAGGATACGAAGTATTCGGTTTCGGTGAAGAAATGTCCGCTGAGTCGTCAAAAGCCCCCGCCAACGCCGCCACTCGAATGGCGGCCACATCGCTGCTTCGCAGAACGGCGATTGCCCCGGCAACGCCTGCGTCGTCAATTTTATCCAGTGGTCGCCATTCAGACGCGACAATGGGAGTCTGTGCGACGTGACTGTTGTTAACAACGTCCTCAATCGCCCGTACCGTTTCCGCTTCCGCGTTCGGGCTTCGAACACCGGTTACTGCGTCGATTCGGTATCGACCTGCATGCCACGAAAGCACAGCGATCCGGCACCGTCCCAATGCCGCCGGACCATCCTGAGCCAACACAGATGCCGCAGCGCTGATGGTCGAGCTCAAATGCAGCCGACCGATCGTGTTAACAAGTTCCGACTGAGCAGTCAGAAGATTTTCGTAACTCGACATCAAATAACGACTCAACCAGCTGCCGACAACATCATTGATTGCACTCGCACCATCAATGAATGTCTGTTGCGGAGCGTTGAACTGCTCAATTGAAACCCGCAACACGCAGAACACATGGTCCGCCAGTCGAGCGGAAACAGTCAGCACGTGTCGTGCTGGTGAGGTTTCAGTCACAGCATCTGTCAGAAGAAAAGGCTGCTCTGTTGCCGCTGCGATCTCGGCCTGCATAACTTCCGTTGGCGTGGACCGTTGACCGTCCGGCCTGAGTTCTTCGATGCCGGTCGGACGCATGAGACAGACACCGAGGTCGTGAATCGTGCCAAGGCACTGCAGAGCAGCGCCGGCCAGATTGTGAATGTCAGCGAAAACGACGTCTGGACCGGTTGAAGCACGCTCCAACCGGTCCAGTCTGGTTTCGAAATCGTTCAGCCACGAATCCTGCATCAAGCCACACCAGCCAACATCTGTCAGACATCAAAAATGCTACACGTTCTTTATCGGTCGCTGTGCCGGAAAGGCAACGTTGTTATGGATTCTGAACTGGGGAAAAATGACATTTCCGGGGCAATAACGTTGCCATATCGCCGACAATAACCGGTAATCGCCCCAAACCTCGCATATTCCGCTGAAAGTGCCGTCCCGGCGTCACCACAGACCAAATCGCGCGACGGACGGTTTCGATATGGTCGGCATTCCGGTGTCCGCAAAGAATGCAGTTCAGTGGCACAGGTACCCATGACGTTTTTGTCTCTGCGGCTGTTTTGGCCGAACAGTTTTCCTGCGTGATGGGGCTGAATTCTAACGACTGACTTAATGTATTTTCTCAGCGCACCTACAATATCCGGGCAATCAATATTGCATCGCGCTGTCTCTACACCGTTGATAAAGGGATGTTTCCTTGTTCACTTGTTCTTCACGACACGTCACGATGGTCGCATTCGTGATCATGGCTGTTTGGCGTCACGATGCGGCCGCACAGGACGTCTTTTCCGGCATCGACCCGGATGGGTTCGATCATACCGTCCGTCCGCAAGACGATTTGTATCGCCACGTGAACGGCCGCTGGCTGCTGAGTACTCAGATTCCTGCGGACAAATCGAACTATGGCTCCTTTACCGCGCTGGACGACACGGCCCGTGAAAACATTCGGACCATCATCGAAGAAGCGACAGCGAGTCCAGCTGATGCGAACGGACAGAAGGTGGGTGATTTCTACAGCAGCTTTATGAACGAACAGCTGATCGACGAGCGAGGGCTGACTCCCGTTCAGCCAGCACTTGATGCGATCGCGGGGATTTCGAGCAAAAAGGAACTGTTTCGACATTTCGGCCTTTTGCAGACGCTGGGCATCGGCGGACCGATCGGATTCTTCGTCTCAACAGACGCCAAAGACTCCAGTCGGTACCTGGCGGCAATTGTGCAAAGTGGCACAACACTGCCTGACCGCGATTATTATCTCGAAGATGACGAAAAGTACCTCACAGCGCGCGACGCTTTGAAGAACTACATCGAAAAACTGTTCGAGCTGGCCGGACTGCCCGATGGAAAGTCAGCCGCAGATCAGATTCTGCAACTGGAAACGAAACTGGCCAAAGCCCAGTGGTCGCGCACGGAACTGCGGGACGCTGAAAAACGATACAACAAATATGCGGTGTCAGATCTTCCGAAACTGACACCAAATCTTCCTTGGCCCGTTTTCTTTGATGCCGTCGGAGTACAGGACCTGGCTGAGATCAATGTGTTGACTCCCAGCTTTTTTGAGGCACTTGAAGCAATCGGTAACGAGACAAAACTGAGTGCTGCAAAGGCCTATCTTTCGTTTCGAGTACTGGACGGCGTCGCACCACTTCTGCCGAAACCGTTCGTTGATGCCCATTTTGAACTGCATCGCAAACAGCTGGCAGGAGTGCCCGAACCGAAGCCTCGCTGGAAACGCGGTGTCGATGCCACCAGCGGTGGAGGTGCGGGCGACTTTGGTGTACTTGGCGAAGTTGTGGCGCAGATCTATGTGGCCAAACACTTCAGGCCGGAGGCTAAACAGCGGATGGACGAACTCGTCGGCAACCTGATGAAGGCCTACGAAGACAGCATCGGCAACCTGACCTGGATGACCGATGATACGAAAAAGAAGGCGCTCCAGAAATTGCACAAAATTACGCCGAAGATCGGCTACCCGACAAAATGGCGAGACTATTCAAAACTCGAAATCCGGGCCGATGATCTGCTTGGAAACATGAGACGTTCGGCGCTGCATGAACACCAGCGAATGGTCGACAAGCTTGGCAAGCCGGTCGACAGAACGGAGTGGGGCATGACACCTCAGACAGTTAACGCTTATTACAACCCCGGCAAGAACGAAATCGTCTTTCCGGCTGCCATTCTTCAACCGCCATTTTTCAACGTCGGTGCCGACGACGCTGTCAACTACGGCGGAATCGGCGCCGTCATCGGCCACGAAATCAGTCACGGTTTCGATGATCAGGGCAGTAAGTACGACGGAGACGGAAATCTGGAAAACTGGTGGACCGACGAAGACCGATCCGCTTTCGAGAAACTGACTGGTCAGTTGGTTGCGCAGTATGCAGGCTATGAAGCATTGCCCGGGAAAACTCTCAATGGCAAATTAACGCTCGGTGAAAACATCGCCGATCTCAGCGGCATGGCCATCGCCTACAAGGCGTACATTGTTTCGCTGAATGGCCGAAAGGCCCCCGTCATTGATGGACACACTGGGCCACAACGGTACTTCCTTGGCTGGAGTCAGATCTGGCGGCGTCTGTATCGGGAAGAAGAACTCGTGCGCCGGTTGGTGGTGGATCCACATTCACCGTCTGCGTTTCGTGGAAACGGTCCTGTGACAAATCTGAATGCGTTTTACGAAGCATTTGACGTTAAACCCGGTGACAAGCTCTACAAGCCTCCCGGAAACCGCATTCAGATCTGGTAAGCCGGGCCGGGTTCGCCGGTATATTCGAGCTGACGCTCGGAAGGTGTTGGCCCGTTTCCGTTGATCGCTGTGGGCATACGTACGAGACACAAACAGCTGTATTTCCGGTACTGGAGTCACATGACCAGGATGGCCGATCGAAATTCGTGTTTCCACGTCCGGAGTATCCGGTCACAGCGTTCTCTCTTTCAAAATGCGCGACCGGAAAGGGGACATGGTTTTGCCATTCTATGTGTCTCGGCGTGCGTAATTGTGATGTGTGCCGGGACAGGCCCTGCCGCTGCCGAAGACAACGCGGCTGATCGGCCCAACGTACTGTTCATCGCCGTTGACGACCTCAACGACTGGATTGGTTGTCTCGGCGGTAACGCTCAGACGATCACGCCGAACTTAGACCGACTGGCTGTCAGCAGTGCGCTGTTCACAAACGCTCACTGCCCCGGTGCCGCGTGTAATCCATCTCGCTCAGCCATCATGACCGGTCGCTCGCCGCACCGTTCGGGTCTGTACGAAAACGGCCAGAAGATGCGAGAAATCATGCGGGATGCAGAACTGCTGCCGCAACATTTTCGCAATCACGGCTACCGAGCCAGTGGTTCCGGAAAATTGCTGCATTACTTTATCGACGCGCAATCGTGGGACGAATACTTTCCCGCTAAAGAAACGGAAAATCCGTTCCCGCGAACGCTATATCCGCCGGAACGTCCGGTCAGTCTGGCACGGGGTGGGCCGTGGCAGTATGTTGAAACGGACTGGGCTGCCCTGGACGCGACCGAAGAGGAATACGGCGGCGACTGGCTGGTTTCGAAATGGATTGGCGACCAGCTTCAGCAGAAACATGCGACGCCATTTTTTCTGGCCTGTGGTTTCTACCGACCCCATGAACCGTGGTTCGTTCCGAAGCAGTATTTCGAACCATTCCCGCTGGCAGATATTAAGCTGCCGCCCGGATACAAAGAAGACGACCTGGACGATCTTCCGCCGGCGGGAAAACGCCGCGGACCGAATCGCTACTTCCCGCACATTCGTGAACAGGGACAGTGGAAACAGGGTATCCAGGGATATCTGGCGTCAATCCACTTTGCCGATGCCATGCTGGGCCGGGTACTGGATGCGCTTGAGAACGGCCCCAATAAAGACAACACGATCGTCGTTCTGTGGAGCGATCACGGCTGGCATCTGGGCGAAAAGCAACATTGGCAGAAGTTCACGGCATGGCGCGCTGTATCGCGCGTGCCGTTGATGATGCGAGTTCCCAGGGGCGCTCCGGGCCTGGCCAACGGCACGACTGCCGGTAGCGTGTGCGACAGGCCGGTCAACCTTCTGAGTCTGTATCCGACACTCACTGAACTGGCTGGTCTGCCTGCCAAAGCTGACAACGACGCTCCAAGTCTGGTTCCGCTGCTGAAAAATTCAAGTGCCACATGGAATCACGTTTCGCTCACACATCTGGGTGAACCCGGAAGTTTTGGCCTCAGTGCAGATGACTGGCGATATATCCACTACGCCAACGACGATGAAGAACTCTACAACATCAGAGATGATCCGTACGAATGGCACAACCTGGCGGATGACGCGCAGCACGCTGAAAAACTCAAGAAGCTGCGGGCAAAGGCGCCACAGGATTTCGCGCCGCTTGTTAAACCGAAACTGGGTTCGCTGCCGGCTTTGACATGGCATCCCTCCGCCGACCAGCCGATTCCTGCCTCACGACCCGACGGCAACACTTTTCAGGTGGCGTTCGTCAACAAACAGGAGGCGACTGTCGAATTGTTCTGGATGGATCGCGAGCGACAGCCAAAGTCATATGGACTAATCCCTGCGGGCAAGGTCAAACGCCAGCAGACTCGCCCGGGCGCCGTCTGGATGATTGCGACACCATGGGAAGAAAAGCGTCTCGGTCATTTTGTCGTCGGCGATCGTGCGGCCCGCGCAGTTGTGCCTGCGGAGTGATAAGAACGGCTTATCCTTACGGCTGCAGCGAATACGCGTCACCGACGCCTGTGTGGCCGCAACATTATTCAAACATCAATACTAGGAACCGAAACAATGCGAATGCTCCTGTACACCCTTGCGACTGTCATTTGTTGTGCGGCACCATCTTACTCCACAGACGACAACCCGACTGAACCTGAACAATCGCAGAGACCCGAAGCAGGGGAACGCCTGCAGATGAAAGGCTGGACCATTCATCTGAACAGCGAACTGCGCCAGACAGAGCCAGAAAGAACCACACAGATGCTCGAACTGCTGGAGGTGCAGCTGGAGCGAGTCGTCAAGGTGGTGCCGGCCAAAGCTCTGAAGCAGTTGCGAGCAGTTCCCATCTGGATCAATCCACAATATGAAGGCGTCAGGCCGACGGCGGAATATCACCCCGGTGCTGGCTGGCTCCGCGATAACGACCGAGACCCGGCCATGGAAAAGGCCGTTGAAATCACCAACGTGTCCAACTTTGCTTTCGAGAACCGCCGCATGCCGTATGTGATGCTGCATGAACTCGCTCACGCCTATCACGATCGGATCCTGGGCTTTGATGAACCCGCCGTGATTGCCGCCTTCAAAACGGCTCGTGAGTCCGGAGGATACGAAAAAGTCAAACGCTTCAACGGCCGAGAGACCGTCATCGACAAAGCCTACGCGCTGTCGAACCACAAAGAATACTTTGCCGAATCCACCGAAGCCTACTTCGGAAAAAATGATTTCTATCCGTTCAACCGGGTCGAGCTGAAAGAACACGACGTACAGATGCACGACCTGTTGGGAAAACTGTGGGGGTCCAAACCGGATAGAGACCAGTGATTCATGAGATCGTAGTGCCAGCTGCCAGCGTATTTTGTATGCATGTTGATGTATTCCTGCGGACAGGCTGTCTGCACTACGGAAACTCATTCGCTTCTGCCACTGCGTGCTGATCGCGTGGTGGTGGAAACTTTTACCAGATCAGTCACGATACTGGAGATGGAACACCCTCCATCTATCCGATCTCACTCTTACCCGTGAAATGCCCGATGAAACAGAATCCCGTTAAATCTGCCCTGGCCGCTGGTGAACCTCAGGTCGGGACATGGCTGTCCTTCGGAAATGTGTTTTCGGCCCGTCTGATGGCTCGAGTCGGCTTTCCGTGGCTCACAGTGGACCTTGAGCATTCGCCGATCGACTGGCAGACAGCGTCGCTGATGTTCGCGGCCATCGCAGATTCCGGCTGCGTTCCTCTGGCTCGAGTACCCCGAGGAGACCACGATCTGATCAAGCGTGTTCTGGACGGCGGAGCCATGGGCATTGTTGTCCCGATGGTGGACACGGTCGAAGAAGCCAAACTGGCAATTGCAGCGGCCAAATACCCGCCAACAGGAAATCGGTCCATCGGTGGCAGCATTCCCGCCCTGAATTTTCAGGCCACTGCAGGTGAATACTACGAGCATGCGAACGACAACATTCTGGTGGTGCTGCAGACAGAATCACCGCAGGGCGTCGACAACGCAGACGAGATTTACAGCCTGCCCGGAGTCGACGCGATATTCGTCGGGCCGAATGACCTGATGTGGCAAATGAAATCTGAGGACGGCAGCGATCCGACGCCTGAAGAATTCGAAGCCATGTTGCAACGAATTCTGGCCGCTGGCAGGAAAGCCGGAACGCCCGTAGGTATGCATTTGCAGACCGCCAACGACGTCGAACGCCGGATCGCTGAAGGCTGGCAGTTTCTGGCCATGCAGAGCGAACTTAAGATGATGGTGGCTCAGGCTCAGGCACACGTGGCTGCACTGGGGCTGTCGAAGGCCGGTGACCTCGCTCGTTACTGATCGACACAGCCGGTTCTTGCGGACCACCCGGCCCTTTTCACACACGCCGTGCACGATTGTCCGCACCTGACACCCTCTCAACAGAAGCAGGAAGCGATCTCATGAAAGTTGCTTTTCTGACACACGCACAGGGCGCCCATATGAGCGCCTATTTTTCTGCGTTGGCAACAGCAAAGGATTGTGATGAAGTTGTGCTGGCAGATCCGGGTCATCGGTGGCACCTTGATGCAAAGGATGCACTCAAGGAAAAGCTGACTCGAGTTTACCCCAGCCATGCCGAATTACTGGCGAAAGAGTCTCCTGAACTCTGTTTGGTTTCGATGGAAGCCCGGTATGCTCCGCCGGTGATCGAGGCAGCATTAAATTCCGGCGCGCACGTGTTTTCGGAAAAGCCAGGCTGTGTCACGTTGGGACAATTCGAGAAGCTTGCAGATATTGCGGAATCGAAGCACCTGCATCTGATGATGGCATTTGCAAATCGGACTAATCCGGAATCACTGGCAGCCCGACAGGTGATTCAACAGGGACGCATTGGCCGAATATTCAGTGTCGACATGCGCATCGTGGCCGATCAGACGCGACTGACAAGGCCGGCGTATCACACGACATGGTACGCAGACAAAACGCGCGCCGGTGGAGGACACCTGATCTGGCTGGGCATTCATTGGCTCGATCTGGCGATGTATCTCACCAGCACGACGATCACTCAGGTCACCGGGGCCGTCGCAAACGTCGGTGGACAACCGATATCAGCCGAAGATTCCGCGGCGGCAACACTGAGATTCAACAACGGTGCGTTGGGAACGATCAATTCCGGCTACTACCTGGATTCGAGTTACCATACAGAAATCCGAATCTGGGGGTCCAAAGGCTGGATCAACCTGGATTCTGTCGGCAGCCCCAAATTGACGTGGTACGAAAATGGTGGCCCAAAGGCAAAACAGATCCAGACGTTCGAGGAGACCACGGAACCGCGAGGCTATTCTCCGTTCGTGGATCGTGCCGTGTCTGCCATTGCAAACGACTCTGCCCCCCCCGTGACAACTCAGGAATCGCTGAACACGATGCGCACCGTATTTGGAATCTATAAAGCTGCAGAGTCCGGAACAGCGACGACAATCAATTCGGTGCCCGTTCCGTTCCAGTCTCAATAGATTGTTGCACGACAATGCAGTATCGAATCCTCGGCCATTCTCAGCTGACTGTCAGTTCCATCGGAATGGGGTGTGTCACGTTTGGCCGGGAAATCGACACACAGTCATCGTTACCGATCATGGACCATGCCTTCGAGCATGGAATCACGCTGCTGGACACTGCGGAAGCGTATGCGCAGGGCGCGTCGGAATCCGTCGTTGGGGAATGGCTGAGCAGTCGCAACCGACGAGATCAGATCGTCCTGGCCACAAAGGTCAACGGCACGTTGACTCGCGAGCGTATTGTGTCATCGACCGAAGCCAGCCTGAAACGTCTGCAGACGGACCGGATCGATCTGCTGCAGACTCACGTGTGGGATGATTCTACGCCGCTGGAAGAAACGCTTGAGGCGATGACGACTCTGGTACAGCAGGGCAAAGTCCGTTACATCGGTTGCAGTAATTATGATGCATCACAGCTTGTAGCGGCTTTGGCCTTGAGCGACAAATCAGAACTGACTCGCCTGACATCCGTCCAGCCGCCGTACAATCTGGTGCACCGCGAGATTGAAACAGACTTGCTGCCGTTATGCAGCGATAAAAATGTCGGTGTGATCAGCTACAGTCCGCTGGCGGCCGGATTTCTCACGGGGAAATATCGACGTGGACAGGCCGTCTCACCCGGTTCACGGTTCGATGTCATACCGGGACATCAGGACATCTATTTCACGGAACGCGGGTATCAGGTGCTCGACGAACTGGATGATTCGGCCCGAACTACGGGGCAGTCACACGTGCAGCTGGCACTGTCGTGGGTATTTAGTCAGCCCAACGTCACGTCAGTCCTGATCGGCGCACGAAACACGTCGCAAATTGATCAGGCGATCGACGCTCTTTCCTCATCTGTTACCTGAACACGTGCAACACAACAAACGCTCGAACAATTATGAAAAACACGCCTGACAGGAAATCTGCTCAGAACTCCTTCTGATGCCGACTCATCAGTAACATCGACAACGAAAGCAATAATGCTCAGACAGTTAGGACAGTCAGAAATTCGTGTTTCGTCAGTGGCCATGGGATGCTGGCCGATTACGGGTCTCACGACACTCGACACAACTAGGGAAGCCAGTATTCAGACGCTGCAGACTGCTCTCGACAATGGCGTCAACTTTCTGGACACGGCCTATGCCTACGGCATTGAAGGCGAGAGTGAACAGATGATCGGTGAAGTCATTCGAGACCGTCGAGACAGCGTCGTTGTTGCCACAAAAGGCGGGATCCATCGAGTCGGCAAGGGCCAGGACTTCGATGCACGTCCGGAGACGATTCGCCGTGAATGTGACCAGTCTCTGCAACGGCTGAGAACAGATCGCGTTGAACTTTACTACCTGCACGCGCCAGATCCTCAAACGCCGATTGCCGAAACGGCCGGGGCCATCGCGGGACTGATCGACGACGGCAAAGCCCTCACGGCTGGTGCATCAAATTTGAATCTGGAACAGCTGAA
This sequence comes from Fuerstiella sp., assembly GCA_029247265.1. Classification (GTDB taxonomy): domain Bacteria; phylum Planctomycetota; class Planctomycetia; order Planctomycetales; family Planctomycetaceae; genus Fuerstiella. The sequence goes on along the minus strand of JAQWLN010000027.1, from coordinate 11,117 downwards.
ACAGTTTCATGCCGTGTGCCCGTTGACCGCTGTGCAGCCGCACTTCAACATGCTGCAGCAGGAAATCGAAAATGACATTGCTCCGTGGTGCCGCGAAAATCAGATTTCATTGTGCGTCTACTGGCCGCTGATGAAAGGTCTGCTGGCCGGAAAGCTGGCTCGAGATCACCAATTTGCCCCCGGCGACGGTCGGGCAAAATACCCAATGTTTCAAGGTGATGAGTGGCAGAAAAACCATGATTTTCTGGATGACCTTCGGTCCATCGCCGATGGCATCAGTGTTACAGTTTCACAGTTGGTCGTGGCATGGACAATTCGTCACCCTGGCATCACTTCTGCCCTGTGCGGTGCAAAACGCGACTGGCAGATTCAGGAAACGTCGGCCGCTATGAGTCTTGAACTGGATGAGTCTATACTGGCACGAATCCAGGACGCACTGCAGCGACGCGGTCCATCCGTATCTCGAGCGGCCGTGTAACCACAAGGAATCATCCCATGAAAGTGCTTGTTGCCGAGGATGACCAATTTACGCGCAACGGACTGGTCGAAGTTCTGGAAAGCGAAGGCTATCAGGTCATTGCTGCAGCCAACGGAACAGAAGCCATTCACCAGTTCAATGTTCAACAGCCGGACTTTGTCTGCCTGGACATCATGATGCCCGGTCGCAGCGGCTACGAGGCCTGCAGTGCGATCAGAGCCACCTGTCCGGACGTACCGATTATTTTCATTAGTGCGAAGGCGGAAGAAGTGGACCGGTTGGTCGGATTTGAGGTGGGTGCCGATGACTTCATCGCCAAACCATTCAGCGTGCGGGAAGTTGTCGCGCGAGTCCGAGCCGTGGCCCGCCGGTGCTGTGCGGCGAGGCCGGACCTGCCTGCAGAATTCACGATGGGCGATCTGACGGTGCTGCCAGGCGAACTACGTGCAAAACGTGGTGATAAAGTGATCGATCTGAGCCCGCGAGACGCGAAGATACTGCAGCTGCTGCACGATAATCCCGGTAAGGCCCTGGACCGCAATGTTATCTTCAACTACGCATGGGGCGAAGATTATTTTCCGAACAGCCGAACTTTGGATCAGCATGTTTCACAGCTGCGAAAACGGGTCGAAATCGATCCTAAGGAGCCGGACCTGATCCGTACGGTTCACGGCGTCGGATACCGTTATGATCCGGAAAGATGAACGGTTCCGGCCGGGACAGAATTCAATCGCGGCAATCCCACTCAAGCCGGCTCCACTCTACGGCCGCAGTCGAGCCGCAAAGGCGATGGCTGCGGTTTCGATTCGCAGGATTGAGTCCGGCCAGGCAATCTGCCGAGCGTTGTAATCGGCAGCGAGCTGTACTTCTGATGCGGTGAAACCGCCTTCCGGTCCGATCAACAGCGTGCGGCAACCGTCCGTCGCTTCCGTCGCTTCAACGGTGTCACCGGGATGAGCCAGCAGAACAGCGTCATCTGACTCTCTGCACTGCTGCAACAGAGACTTCAGAGACTGCGGCTCGGCGATTTCCATTCGCCAGCGGCGACCGCATTGTTTCATCGCGGCCGTGACCGTCGCCGCCAGCTTGTCGAGCTTCGACTTTCGTGGATCAACGACGGACCGTTCCGTCTGTAGGGGAACGTAAGTGTCGACTCCCAGTTCCGTGAATTTTTCCACCATCCACTTCAGCCGATCGCCCTTCGGCGGTACCGCGGCAATCGTCAGAGCGTCGTGTGTTCGCTTCTTTACGAATGATGTCGCAGTCGTCTTAGCGATCACCCGGTCTCGCTGCACGTCTTCAATAACAGCTTCGGCGACCGTACCCGCCCCGTCAAACAATTCGATCGAATGACCGGGCTTCAGCCGCAGGACATGGATTGCATGATGGGCCTCCGCACCGGACAGGAACGGCTTCTCTGAAGCCAGGTCGTCACAGGAAAAGCGATCTGTCATGTGGGCTACCGTGGTTTTACCTGAGACGACGAATCACGGTGTTCTTTAGTGGCTCAATTTCATCCGATACGGTCGTTGAAGATTGCACGGACACCCTGGTTCCGTCTTCCACGATGTCCAGATTCGTCAGCACAAGCCGATCGCCTGGTTCTATGCCGTCGGTCACCTCGACCAATGAACGAAAACGACGCCCCAGCTGCACGGGTCGACTTTGTGCGACGTCAACCCTGACAACCTCACCGTCAACCTTTTCGGTTTTCTCATCGGCGAAATCTTCCTGGCCCACCACATAAACCGATCCATCGACGATGCACTCTCTGGGAATCAGGAATACATTTTCGTCTCGATAACAGCGGCCATCAATCCGAGCGTGGACGAATGCTCCGGGTAGCAGGGGTGGCTTTTCGTCGGAATTGCGAACTTCAACAAACACCTGCACCGTCCGAGAGCCTGGGTCCGCTTCGGGTGACGTTCGCACGACGTAACCCTGCCAGGTATTCCTGGCAGACTCATTTTCTGCCAGTGTGACCTCCAGACGGTGGCCGCCGTCCATTTCCTGCTGCAACTGCAGAAAGTCCTCGAAACTTAACGCCACCGGAATTTCCACAACCGACAGATCGGTCAGCCGCACCAGTGGTTCGCCCGCCTGAACATACTGGCCCTGCTCAACAAACACTTCGCTCAGGACACCGTCGAACGGCGGCACAATCTGAGCCCGCTGCAGATCGTTTTGGGCGCGCTGCTTTTCTGACTTGCTTGTGAGCAACCGCTGCTCTGCCGCAGCAATCTGGTGTGGTATTGAAGCGGCCTGATTTTCCAGCTGGATAAGTGTGTCATCAAACCGTTGAACTTCCAGCAACGCCTTGTTCAGGTCTGACGGTGTGCCCACCTTGCGAGCGACCGCCGCTTTCAGCCGTTCGTATTCTTCGGTAAGGGTCTTCAGTACGGACTTCCCTTTCGCCACCTGCCGAGCCACATTCTTCTTCTGAACACCCAGCTGCGCTATTTCAGTTTCCAGCTCGGCAATACGATTGGCAGCCTGTTCGACGCGCTGCTCATAATCACGAGGATCAATTCGCAGCAGTTGGTCCGCGTCTCGCTGCACGGACGGACTGGCCGGCGTCGTAACCAGTTTCCCCGACGTGACGTGATACCCCACCTCCAGTTGCGGATGTACCTCGATGATCTCACCGGAGACCTGAGCCGCAAGAATCACTTCACGGTCGGCTCGAACAGTCCCGAAACCGCTGAGCAGCTCCTGAAACCTCATCGATTCGACGGAATAAACATCAATGTTCAGCCGAGACGATTCCGTTTCCTTCTGCTGCACTGCAGGCTGTTGGCCCTCCAGGTATCCGTAGACCCCATAACTCATCCCCAGAATCAGGACGATCAGGGCCTCCGAGATGATCAGTCGCTTGACCGGAGATAAAGACTTGGGCGTCGTTGTCATCGATATCAATTCGCTCGGCAACGAGCGTGGAGTAGTGCCATCACAAACAGTAACTGCCGGCATGGTACGCAGGAGCCTGCGAAAAAACACCGCAAAAACCGACTGTTCTCACAACAGAAACGGGCAATCGTGCCGGTGAGATCACTTCGGAACGCCCTGGTGGAAGTCTGATCCTTCGTGACGGTCGACATTCGGGTGGCCGCCCGCGATTACACTCCATCACCACGGAAATCAGGATTGTCTTCCGATCCGGGCAGCCTGACCGCTTCGCCCGCGACATAATGTGTCAGAATCCCAGCCGGAGAGGTTTGTGCATCGAAGTCGCAGAACGGCCTTCCATTCAGTGTCGTGCCATCCATTTGAATTCAAGTCCGGAGTCTCAGATGTTCAGAACTGCATTTCTCTTCCTGTCTGTTGTCGCATCAACATCGTTTGCCGCCGACAGGCCAAACGTATTGTTCGTTGCCGTCGACGATCTGAATCACTGGGTCGGGCACCTGAGCCGAAACGATCAGACGATCACTCCGAATCTTGACCGACTGGCAAGCTGGGGTGTCAGCTTTGAACGCGCTTACTGTGCCGCCCCGGCCTGCAATCCGTCACGGGCCGCATTGATGTCCGGCATGCGACCGTCGACAACCGGCGTATATCACAATCCCCACGACTATCGTCCTCACATAAAGTCAGAACAGACGCTTAACTCTTATTATCGAGCGAACGGATACCGAGTCACAGGGGCCGGGAAAATCTACCACGGACGATTCGAACGACCCGACGACTGGGACGACTACTTCAAGAAAAGTAAGGTGCCCAGCGAAGGTGCGTTCAGCAAAAGCAACTACAACGGTGTTACATGGAGCGTTCTGAAAGGTGATGACGATGTCGTTGCCGACTACTACACGGTCAACTACTGCATTGATGAACTGCAGCGAAAGAACCGAGACACGCCGTTCTTTCTGGCGTGCGGCATCTTTCGGCCGCACATGCCGTGGAGCGTTCCGAAAAAATACTTCGACATGCACCCGCTGGCACACATCAAGCTGCCACCGTATCGGGAAGATGATCTTGATGACATCCCGACGCCCGGCGTCAAGACCGCGAAACCTCAGGGAGATCACAGAAAAATCCGTGCAGGTAACGCATGGAAGGAGGCCGTTCAAGCCTACCTCGCGTCCATCACCTTTGCAGATGCTCAGTTGGGTCGCCTGCTGGATGCGTTTGAAGCTTCGGGGCAAAAAGAAAACACGCTCGTCGTGCTGTGGGGAGATCACGGCTGGCATCTGGGTGAAAAGCACCACTGGCGCAAATTTGCCCTCTGGGAAGAATCTATGCGTGCCCCCTTGTTGTGGGTGGTTCCCGGATTGACACCCAAAGGAAAGATCAGTCCTCGCACCGTCGACTTCATGAGCATCTACCCAACGCTCTGCGAACTTACCGGACTGAAAACACCGGCGCACCTTGACGGAGTCAGCATCAAACCGCTGCTGCAGGACCCGCACGCCCAATGGGACCGCCCTGCATTGACGACTCACGGCATCAATCGACATGCGGTTCGAACGGAACGCTGGCGCTATATTCGCTACGAAGACGGCAGCGAAGAACTCTACGATCATGATGCCGATCCTTACGAATGGGCGAACCTGGCCGGCAATGCCCAACACACAGAATTGAAGAAACAGTTGGCCGAATGGATGCCGAAAACAGAGAAACCGGAAGTTGCCAAGGTCGAAATAAAATGCTGAACATGCCGTCTGAACACCGAAAGGTCGGCGTGTTCCGTGATTATCCGTTTAACCGCGTGCCCAGCGGGCCGCGTTCGCGGATTCGAAGCAGCGCAGCCCGCCAGGCACACGGTTAACCAATACTCCTGAAGAAAGACCACACGTCATCAAACGAGCCATTCCCGACGTCTTTAAGACTCAGCCCGGCGCATCACCCGATGACTCTGCTGCTGACGCGGGCGCTGACGGCCAGGTCAACGTGGACCGCCCCGAGTTTCGCGGGCCTGTTAGTTACGGATCACTGAAACTGGCAACTCGTTATTTGCTGTCGCCACTGGCGGGTTTTACCACGCTGCCATTTCGGCGAATTGTTCGCAACATCGGTGGGGTCGGACTGGCCACGACTGACCTGGTGAACTGCCGCGCATTGCTGTCGCAGAATGAACGCACAATGCAGATGATCGCGACTCATGCCGAGGATCAACCGTTTGCCGTGCAGATTTTCGGCAGTGATCCGGAATTTGTCGCGGCGGCCGCTCAGTTTCTGGAAGAACGCGGTGGAGTGGCCACGATCGACATCAATATGGGCTGCCCGGTCAATCGCATTGCCGGAGCTGGTTCCGGGGCAGGCATGATGTGCAACACGGACGGCACGATAGCGCTGGTACAGAAGGTCGTGGAATCGGTAAAGCTTCCCGTCAGTATCAAGATGCGACTGGGTTGGGACGACGACAGCCTGACAGCGCCGTTCTTTGCGAAGGAATTCGAACAGGCGGGCGTCTGCGCGATCGCGATTCACGGACGTACTCGGGCACAGGGCTTCAGCGGGTCAGTTTCACGACCAGGCATTCGCAAGGTGGTGGAGGCCGTGGATAAGATTCCTGTTGTCGGCAATGGCGACGTCCGAAACGTCGCCGACGCCGCCACGATGATTCGCGAAACCGGATGTCACGCTGTTTCCATCGGCCGCGCCGCACTCGCCAACCCATGGATCTTTCGACAGTTGGACGAATGGGAACGCACCGGAAGCTACTCACCTGCCGGGACTTTCGAGGAACGCATGCAGTTAATGGTCCAGCAGTATCGATTCCTTGAAGACCAGCATCCTCCGAAACGGGCCATCATTCTGTTTCGCAAGATGGCTCACTGGTACCTGAAGGGCATGCGTATTCGCAAAAAGCTGCGGGGCGATTTTCAGTTTGTCAAAACCCCCGCCGAATTCGAAGCGGCAATGGATAGGATCCGGCAGGAAGGCCCTGTCGGTGGCAATCGCAGCGGCGTTCTGAGCGACTGCCATATTCCGGTTCCCAGCGGACCGGTGGACAAGTGGTAGCCTGCAGCCGGAACATCGGGCAGTGGCAACGTGTCAGACCGCCACTCCTTCCAGTCGCAGCAGGCTTTTCTTGCGTTCAAGTCCGCCACCGTAGCCAACCAGGTTTCCGCTGGTACCGATAATTCGGTGACAGGGCACGATGATCGAAATCGGATTGCGACCGTTTGCCGTGCCCACGGCCCGCGCCGCGGTCGGCTGGCCGATGACTTCGGCAATGTCACCGTAGCTGGCCGTTTCTCCGTACGGTATGTTGAGTAACGCGTTCCAGACACGCTTCTGGAAATCCGTGCCCTTGCCGGCAACAGGAAAATCGAATTGTTTCAGCTGTCCGTTGAAGTAAGCGTTCAGCTGTGCCACCGGCTCTGTCAGATTTTCAGCGTTCTGTTCCCATTCCTGCAGGGGAATGCGATGCCGCTTGGACATCGATTCGTCGTCGAACAGAAGAAACCGCAGTCCGTCAGGGTCGCCTGCCAGAAAAAGTCGCCCAACGGGAGTCCGATCCATCCACGTATAAAACATAGTTCCCGGCCTTTCGTCAGCCTTTCGTCAGCCTTTCGTCAGCCTTTGGACAGTCCGTCCACAAGTGCTGCCAGATCACAGGATCCAGCATTTTCATGAATTCGACGCGCCATGACGGTTGGCAGGAAAGTGCAATGTGATCGGCCAACCAATTGGAATTTGAGCTGCACAAACAATACATTGCCGCTCATCGACTCACCAGCCAGGTACGACAGATAGTTCGAGTAATCAGTCGTTCGACTGAATAACACAAGCCATTTCTTCTTCGCTGTTAAAGATCATCAGAATGTCATCAGAAGTTCCCCAATCAGCTGCCGCACGCCTCGATCAGGTCAATGATCTGCGATGGAAAAAATTTCCTGTGCTGAACGATGGGTTCGTCTGTCTGGTGGACGTCATGGGTGACGACAGCAGCGTTGTACAGGCGGCTCGTGTCAGCTACGGCGAAGGCACGAAGAAAGTCAGCGACGATCGCACACTGATTCGGTACCTGTTACGGCACCGACACACCACGCCGTTCGAAATGGCGGAAATAAAATTTCTTGTCCGTGTCCCCATGGATTGCTGGCGACAGTGGATTCGCCACCGGACGGCCAACATCAACGAATACAGCACGCGTTACTCTCTGGCCATCGATGCGGCGCAGACAACGCCTGTCGACGAATGGAGAACTCAGGCAGAATCCAATCGCCAGGGCAGTGGAGACCCATTGTCCACAGAACTTGGTCAGAAGCTGACAGACCAGGAAGCCGAACTTCAGAATCAGATGCGTTCCGTCTATCAGGAACGCATTGATTCCGGTGTGGCAAGAGAACAGGCTCGTAAAGATCTGCCGCTGGCCACGTATACCGAAGCGTACTGGAAAATTGACCTGCACAACCTGCTGCACTTTCTGGCCCTGCGAATGGACAGTCACGCGCAGCAGGAGATCCGTGACTACGCCACAACGATTGGTGAACAAATCATTGCACCGCTGTTCCCGGTGGTCTGGGAAGCATTCCAGGACTACCGCATGCAGTCAATGTTTCTGACGAAGATGGATGTGGAAGTCATCCAGCGTCTGACAGCAGCAGCGGCTTCCAGCGAGGCCGCTCCGCCATTTTCTGACGAAGCCTTCCTGGCAGCTCAGGATCCAAAGTGGGTCGCCCTGAAACGCAGCCGCGAACGAGATGAATGCCGCGGCAAGTTGCAGCGACTTGGCCTTGTCACTGGCGAATAGTGTTCTGGCTTCACTTTCCGTCGTCGTACAGGCTGCCTGCCAATCGCGTTTGGCAAAAGGTTCGTGTCGTCATAAATACAGATAGACAGTGTTGCGCACCGATGGGAAATTTGACATGCTTCGCGGATGCTAGGATCGAGCGGCAAACGAATTGGGGAGCAGGACCTTACGGGTTGTCGTGGCTTCGTGGCGTTCAAGGCGTTGCTTGAACGACTGCAAAACGCTGGCACATAACGTGATCATCAACGGACACAGTCTCTCTTAATCGGAATGGAATTCTCGTAGACTGGCGGAACAATTTCGAGCCACAAGTTTGTTAAATGTCGGATCCGCGCATGCAGCCCGAGCGAATAGAAGTCCCCACACTGCGCCGTTACCTGGTTCCGTTTGACGCCAAGCGGGTGCCTCACTTGTTTGCCGACGTGCTGGTCATCGGAGGAGGCATTGCGGGGACGAGAGCCGCTCTGGAGATCGATCCATCGCTGCGGACGATTGTTGTCACGAAGGATCAGATCACTCAATCCAACAGCGCGTGGGCGCAGGGAGGAATTGCGGGCGTTTTGGATCCGCTGGACGATTTTTCCAGCCACGTCGCTGACACTGTCGCCGCCGGAAAGGGGATGTGTGATCACGACGTCGTCGAATTTGTTGTCCGCGAAGCTCCGGAACGGATTCGCGAACTGATCCGCTACGGAACTGCCTTTGACAAAGTTGAAGGTGAAATCGCGTTGACGCTGGAAGGCGGACACAGTCATCCTCGAGTCGCTCACGCGTTGGGAGATGCGACAGGCAAGGAAGTGATGCGCGCCATGCACCAGCGAGCTTTCGATTCTGAAAACATCGACATCTGGCAGCAGACGTTTACGATTGACCTGTTGACTCAGGACGGCGCCTGCCGTGGGGCTCTGGTATGGAACCCGAATCATGGTCGCACGTTTGTGTGGGCCAAACAGACGATTCTCTGCACTGGTGGTGCTGGCGCGATGTACCGCGAAACGACAAATCCGTCGATCGCCACCGCCGATGGTCATGCCCTGGCGTTTCGAGCCGGCTGTGAAGTACGCGACATGGAGTTCATGCAGTTCCATCCTACCGTTTTGTACATTGCCGGCAGTTCGCGTCATCTGATTTCGGAAGCCGTCCGCGGCGAAGGTGCACATCTGGTCGACAGCACCGGCTATCGATTTATGGCGGATTACGACGACGCGATGGAATTGGCGCCACGCGACGTCGTGAGCCAGGCGATCACTCAGCAGATGACAAAGACGGCGCACCCCTGCGTCTACCTTGACCTTGCCCCAATCGGTGAGGAGAGGATTCGCCGCCGATTTCCACACATTGGAAAAATGTGCAGTGACTTTGGCGTGGATATCACAACAGACCGAGTCCCGGTGCGCCCAGGTGCTCACTACATGATCGGCGGAATTACAACAGACACAGACGGCCGTACTTCGCTGCCGGGCTTGTGGGCGGCGGGCGAAGTCACGTCGACCGGCCTGCATGGCGCCAACCGACTGGCCAGCAATAGCCTGTTGGAAGGTGTCGTTTACGGGCTGCGCTGCGGCCAGAGCGCATCCCGGCTGGCGCTTGATCAGACTGACAGCTTCAGTGCTCCTTCCTTGACTTCAATGCCCGGTATTGCCCATGACAGTGACGAAGCACTCGACCTGGCAGACATCCGCAACTCGCTGCGCAGTCTGATGTGGCGCAGTGTGGGGATTAGTCGCAACGAACCGGACTTGCATTCAGCACGCCAGCAACTGGACTTCTGGGCTAACTATGTCTGCCGTCGTGATCTGTTCGAACCTGTCGGTTGGGAGCTGCAGAATATGATGCTGGTTGGTCGCGTGATGGCCGCTGCCGCTCTGGCTCGCCAGGAAAGCCGGGGCGTGCATCTTCGCAGTGATTTTCCAGACACCAATGAAGCTGCTGCCCAGCATATCAGCGTAAAAGCCTCAGGTCCGGTCATACATGATTAGGCATCAACGACGACCGAATTCACGACCGTCGTGATCTGGTGCCCAGAACGGAAGCTCCCCATTTGATCAATTTGAGTTTTAATCAGTGCGCACGACGAATAGCATGTGCTTGCAGGAACTCCATCGTCGGCTGCAGTGAAAAATTCAGGAGATCGCCTCCTGTGAGGCACCCCATTTCGGTCCGTCGTTGAAGCGGGATGGAACAGCAAAGAAACGTCAGGAGATGACCGAACGTCCGGGTGGAAAAATAACTGACAGCGGGGAACCTGAACGACTAACGCTGGACATTCTGGTGGTGGAGGACAGCGTAGTGATCCGGACAGCGCTGGTCGGATTGCTGAAGGAACACAACGTCGTGCAGGCCCGTGACGGGAAAGAAGCCCTTGCGATTACGGAAAGGGAACGTTTCGACGTCGTGTTGATGGACGTTCAAATGCCGGAGATGGATGGGTTTGAGGCGACTGCTGCGATCCGAAAACGGGAACAGGGATACCGCACTCCAATCATTGCGATGACGGCGTCCGCGATGGAAGAAGACCGTCACCAGTGTCTGGCAGCCGGCATGGATGATTTCCTTCCCAAACCCATTCGGCCTGAACAGTTGCGTCGGACCATTGGCCAAATCACTCAGCTGCATGGCTGTTCGCAATCAGATTCAGCACCCGACGAAGAACATGATTCGTTAAATCGTCAGCCGTCGGCAGATGTGATGGATCTGGAATTGGCGCGACGGCAAATACCCGGGGGTGAGGAGGGAGTCAGATCCATGGCGCAGCTTCTGCATGATCAGTGTCCCATCCTGATAAGGGAACTCGAGACAGTGGAATGCCCCCGTTTTTGATCCAGGTGTTATGAGAGTACGGGTTGGGTAACAGGGGTAGTGTCGCTGTGCTGATGGAGCGGAGTTCGCGCAGTGAACGTAGCGGAATCAGTACAGCGTTGCGCGAACGAGTTTGGGGGT
>JAQWLN010000007.1 GCA_029247265.1 Fuerstiella sp. | reverse complement strand
AACTTCTTCAAGTGTCTTCAGACTGCCATCGTGCATATACGGACCAGTATGCTCGATTTCGCGAAGAGTAGGAGTCTTGAAGGCCCCCTTATCTTCCTCACGTTTGCTGACAGCGTAGCGACCAGGATCGGGCGAAGGCGTCTTCATGCCGATGCCGATATTGGCGTACGAACCATCTGTGAAATTGAATCCCAGGTGGCAACTGTCGCATGCCGTCTTATTGAAGAAGATATCCTTCCCGCGAATGGCCGAAGCTGACATCGCGTCTTTGGCACCGTTCTTAAAACGATCGAAAGGCGCGTTGCCGGACAGGACCGTGCGTTCGAATGTGGCAATTGCCTTCCCCACATCTTCGATCGTAAAGTTCTCGGCACCGTACGCTTTCTTGAATCGCGCACGATAACCGGGAACTTTATGCAATCGATCGATACACGTCTGATGAGCCCGTCCCGGATCCTTCTCGTTGGTCATTTCGATAGGATTGGCGATGGGCCCGATGGCCTGAGCTTCCAGTGAAGGTGCCCGACCGTCCCAGAACTGAGCGGTACTGTAGCCTCGGTTGATCACCGTCGGCGCACTACGGCCACCCTTCTGACCATTGATCCCGGTCGAAACCGGCGCACCGTCAGTAAAGCCATCCTTGACACCATGGCAGCTCGCACACGACACGGTGCCATCCGACGAAAGTCGCTTGTCAAAGTACAGCAGCTTGCCAAGTTCCGCTCGGTCTTTGGAATAGAGATTGTCGTCGGGGTAGTAAACCGGCGGCAGCCCCAGAGGCGGCGTGGGCTCTTCGTCCTCACACCGCCCGGTGACCGCAGACGACACGACCGCGCAGAATACAAACAGTCCGATGACCTGCATTGGTAATCGTTGATGCGCCATGTCTAGTTTCCACCTGCCGGTTTCAGAAATCCCTGAACAAAGATGGCCTTCTGACCATGAACCTCAGACAGAGAACCATTGACCGTGACAATGTGGGCCATATGCTCGATGGCCGCCTTCCGGAACGTTGTCAGTCCGTCGCGGCGAGAATTGTGTTCTTCGTCAATGAGCATGTACACCGAACCGTCTTTCGCCAGAAGTCCAACCGGCTGCCCGTTGGCCACGCATTTCTGTCCGCATCCACGATGCTTGTCTCCGTGCTTGCCAACCTGCAGATAGCAGGACAGGTCAATAATTTCGCCAACAACGGAGACAGGTTTCGCGTCCAGAGGCTTGCCATCAACCGCCGCCGCCATCGTTTCAACACTCCACGGACGACGGGCAGAGACTTTCTTGCCAAGTTCCGAGGCCGGTTCATCGTAGCTGCCGGCAGTAGGGCCGGACCAGTCCGGAAACAATACGTCCGGAACATTGACGGCCGCGAAGGATACTCCGCCAACCAGAACAGTGATGCCCAGCATCTTTGTTGCCAGCGCCATTTTATTTCGCTTCATTGTCGTCTTTCTCTTCTTGGGAAACCAGGTGGGACGTTATTAATCAAAGGAAGGTCAAAAAGTCTAACTTTCTTCCCGACGAAAAGAAACCATACAAGCGGTGACGGTCGTTAAACCTGTGCTGCCAGCAGTTTGCCGTGCGTGCCGGTGAAAATCCCGGAGGTGGAAGTGACACCGCCACGTCAGGAACATAACGTGGCATTCAGAGGTTCCGATAATCACGGTGCAGCTCCGTGAGACAGTCTCATTAACCACGCAATCTGTGGGGGAACGCTGGTAAATTGTCCACCGTAGAAGAACAGTTTGACGTCGTCGACGAACACGATCACGTGATTGACGTAATGTCTCGCAGCGAAGTGCACCGACTCGGCCTGCGACATCGGGCAGTTCACATTTTCCTGTTCCGCGGCAGTGGAGAGATGCTGATTCATCTTCGCCATGCCGACAAAGAAGAGTTTCCATCAGTCTGGACATCGTCTGCATCCGGCCATGTCAGTGCCGGGGAATCCTATGAATTGTCGGCCAAACGCGAACTGTATGAAGAACTGGGAGTCCACGCACAGCTAAAAAAGGCAGGCCGCTTTGCTGCGTGTCCGGACACATCCAACGAATTCACAGAATTGTTCGTCGCCCAAACTGATGCTGTGCTGAAAGTGGACGAATCAGAAATCAGCGACGAACGCTGGCTGCCACCGTCAACAATCCGGGCAGAGCTGTCAAAAACGTCTGAGGTATTCTCGCCAGCGTTCCGGCTCATCTTCACAGACTACATGGCTGGCCAGCACAACGTGAATGACAGTTGAATGTGGCAAGAAATCGTCCCTTAACCAGCCGCCGTTCGCCTATTCGGTCACACGGCGGGCGCTACCCAGCAGCAGGCGAATTTCTTCCGGGCCGCTGAAGCCCGGCGGCGGATTGCGGTAGTAACGACTGTCGTACTTCAGGTCGAACATGTCGGAAATTTCAACATTGCCATGAGACATGACAGCGCCTTCGATGGAATTGGACGTTTTGAAACGCAACTTGTGAGAACTGAAGATCAGCCCTTTGATTCCGGAGCTGAATGTATCGTCAAGGTCGTCATCGCTGCCAATCGGGTAAAACGGCGCTGCCGGGGGATTCAGATTGACTCCCAGCGCGCTTTCCACCAGTCCACCGTTAGACGGATCGATATCAACATCGCCGCCAGACACGATCAGCGACGGAAAATGCGGGACCGCCGGTTCCATCGAGATAGCAAATCCGTCACCAATTCTGGAACGGTTCATCGGGTCCATCAGTACCAGCGTTCCGTAAACTCGACAATTTCGTATTACAATCTTGCTGCCCTACAGATCGATCACGTAGATTCCACGCGGATTGGTTTCACCAAACGGATTGCTGTTGGGACTCAGCAGCACATGCTCCATGGTAATTTCACTACCGGTCTGTCGCATCGTGACTGAATCCAGATAGAAATCTCCGCCACCGGCACCACCCATTCCTCCGTAACCCGCAAACTCCGGGGACGTGCTCGACGTGGTGATTGTCAACTTTGCCGATGTGAGATCTCCGGACCACAAAGGGCTCACACACGTCTCTAGGCTGAATATCGGGCCCATCACGGCCAAAGACACGTACCCGTTAAGTATGGAGCTTTCGATTTTCTTTGCTGCTGATTCCCGCGGCGCGGTAACAAGGGTGGCTACCAATGACTGACACCGCCAATACGAACGACAAAAGAACAATCGCCCTGATTCCGATACTGGGACTGGTGCTGATTTATGTCCTGATGGGTAGTGAGGACACCAGCGGCTCACCGGCTATTCAATTGAGTAGTCAACCCATCATAAACGCAGAACTCGGCGTGTCAGAGGTGGAACGACGTCCAGGTAGTCGCAACGTCGCCTGGCCCGGTCGGTCGCTGCAAGTTATTGTCCAGCACAACCCATTTGAGCTGACGGACCCTCGCGCGATCCTGGATGCGGAATTCGAAAGATACGGCATCACGGAAGTGGCGCAAATGACGGCTGTCGAAATGACCGTGTTTTTCCAAAACGACGGGAGTGCGGACGGGCAATTGAAACAATGGGCCACAGACGTCTCGAACGCGCAACACGACGCCGGAGGGGCTGACGCCTCTGCGGCATCAACCCCTCCGAATCTCATTGTTGACCTGGCAGCCGTTGCCGCCACAGAGTTGCGACGGGCCAGAATCGAAGAGCTTCAACACCGAATTCTGGTGTTGCAGAAGACACCCGTTACGATGGTCATGATCTCCAATCGCGGCAGCTCCGCTCTGCTGGGCGATCGAAGAATAACCCAAGGTGAACTGCTGGAAGACGGGATACGCGCGATCTCCATCAGCCGAAACGGGATTACATTTAAAATTGTCGACGATACGAATTCTCGTTGAACCCATGCCTGCCAGACATTGTTACTCTGCATAAGGTACAAATCCGACATGTCCAACAATTTACCGCTGCCTGACGGTCTTAAACACCTGCTGGAAAAACGCGACACGGCGGACCGGCGAGCAACCGCACGCCGTGCCACAGAGGCGGCAGAACCCGATGAACCCCGCACGAATGAAAAACGATCCGGCCTGGATCGCCGTGAAGGAAAGCGACGACTCGGCGAATGAGCGATCAGCTGCCCGGACGGGTTGAAATGCTTCGCCGCGCTCCCAATCATGGTGTCGGATTCGAAAACTGCCTGAAAACGGCAATCATGCCCGGAATGGCCGCCAGCCAGTCCAGGGAATCGTGGTTGATCGGCAAACCCACATCGTTCGGTGTGACCTCACCCCCTAAAAAGCCACCGGGAACGATCGAGTGCAGAATCGGCTGATGGGCCTGAAACGAGTAGGCCACCCCGATTTCCGCTCCCATCAGTAGGGTTGGGGCACCCACCTCCGGCAGTCCTTTCCGCGTGCACAGCCCGTCCGCGAAGGCTTTTTTGAACGAATCTACGGCGTTTAGGCGCCCAAAGACGAGTCGCACCGGGGGAGGCCTGATCTGAGAAACCCGTAACTCACCGGGCTGATCGGGTTTACACAAATTATTAAACCCGATATATCTTGCCAGCTGAAGTTCGGAGCGACTGTTTCCGAAAGCAATGCTGCATCGATACTAACATCTGACTTCGTACCAGACATCGGTGCGCGAAGATCGGAACATACACCGGAGGAGATTTAAGTGGCTGTCGAAGAGAAAGTGATCGGAATTGTCAGCGACCAGCTGGATACCCCCAAGGAAGATATCGTTCGCGATAGTTCGTTTGTTGACGACCTGAAGGCGGATTCACTCGACATCGTGGAGCTTGTGATGGCTCTCGAGGACGAGTTCGATATCAAGATTCCTGACGAAGACTACGACAAGATCAAAACTGTGGGCGATGTTATTGGTTACGTTGAGGCAAAGTCCTGATTAATGTCCCAGCGCAGGGTTGTTGTTACAGGAACGGCAGCCGTCACCGCTCTCGGATGTGACCTTCCCGACGTCTGGACAAGGGTTTGCAACGGCCACAGTGGGGTCACCCTGCTGCAGAGATTTGACTGCAGCAGGTTTCGCGTGCGCATTGGCGGAGAGATCAAGAACTTCGACGCGCACGCGGAGTTGGAAATCGAAAGTAAAGTGGTCCGCCGGATGGACCGCTTTGCTCAGTTTGCAATTGTTGCCGCCGATAAGGCCATTCACCGGAGTGGCATCGACTTCTCAAAACTCGATCCCTACCGCTGTGGAGTTCTTATCGGCAGTGGTGTCGGTGGTTTAGACGAGCTGGAAGCTCAGCATTCTCTGCTGTTTGATCGAGGTCCGGATCGCGTTTCCGCATTCATGATTCCCAAGATCATGATCAACTCTGCCAGCGGAAACGTTTCCATGCATTGGGGTCTTCGTGGCCCCAGTTCTGCGGTCGCGACGGCATGCGCGTCCGGTGCTCAGGCGATCGGTAACGCCTATCGGATGATTCAGTCGGGAATGGCAGACGTTATGGTCACCGGTGGAGCAGAAGCTCCATTGACGCCTCTGGGCATCTCGGGTTTTGCCCGTATGAACGCAGTCTCAACAAGAAACACGGAGCCGGAGCTTGCCAGTCGCCCATTCGACCGAGACCGAGACGGCTTTGTGATGGCCGAAGGTGCCGGCATGCTGCTGCTTGAGGATCTTGAGTCAGCCAGAAAACGGGGCGCGGAAATCCTGGCGGAAGTAGTCGGATATGGTCTTACATCAGACGGCACGCATCTGACAGCTCCTGATGAAACCGGTGCTGCCGCCGCCCGAGCCATGCACACAGCTTTGCTGGACGCTGAACTGAACGTCGAGCAAATCGATTATATCAACGCACACGGTACGGGAACTCCATTGGGGGACCGAGCAGAGTCTTTGGCCATCCAGACCGTATTCGCTGCTCAGTCCGGTAAGGTCGCGGTATCCAGTACTAAAGGACAGTTAGGACATTTACTGGGAGCGTCAGGCGGCGTTGAATCGGCATTCTGCGTATCGGCGCTCGAAACTCAGACTGCTCCTCCAACAGTTAATCTCGAAGCCACCGACGATGACTGTCGCCTTAACTTCGTGCAGGAGGCGGCACGCGACATGCCGATCCACGCCGTGATGAAGAACAGCTTCGCCTTTGGTGGTCATAACGCCTGCCTGATCTACGCTGCACTGAATTGACTGCACTTGTCGCTACGCGCGAACACGGCTACCAACCGCACCTGCGAACGGTGGTCGAAGTATATCGAGTCCGCTAAAAAGCGTCTGAAAGACGGTATTTGACATGGCTATTTATGGGACCGCTCTGCTTTCGATCTGTCTGCTGGTGGGATTGATCGTCGGGAAGCTGCTGGGAATCCTTGTTGGAGTTGATGCGAATGTCGGCGGGGTCGGCATCGCCATGCTGCTGCTGATTGTTGCCTGCGACCGGTTGCAGCAGTCCGGACAAATGCAGCCCCCCAGCAAAAGCGGCATCCTGTTCTGGAGTGCCATATACATCCCCATCGTGGTCGCAATGGCTGCCAGTCAGAACGTCATCGCGGCAATCAAGGGCGGCCCTGTCGCGGTTGTTGCGGGCGTACTGACTGTCGCCATAAGCTTCGCCATGGTTCCCGTGATTGATCGATTAGGGAACACAGATCCCGAACCGCCGCAATCGGACATCGCCTCGTCGGAGGATGAAGAGTGATGGAAGTTCTGGAAACGCTGCAGGACATTCTGACAAAGTACTCACTCGTTACCGCGTTTGCCGTGATTGGCTTGACGGTCTGGGTTTCGGATTTCATGTCGGAACACCTCACGAGAGGACGGCTGCATGGGTCCGCTATCGCTATTTTACTGGGTTTGCTGCTGGCCTGGGTCGGCGGGGCCAGCACCGGCGGAAAAAAAGGGATCGCAGATATTGGAGTGTTATCCGGAATTGGTGTGATGGGCGGCGCCATGCTGCGAGATCTGGCGATTGTCGCTACAGCATTCGGCGTGCGCATGGACGAATTTCGCAGAACCGGCGTCAGCGGAATTCTGTCGCTGCTCATTGGTGTCATGATGTCCTTTGCCGTCGGAGCATGCGTAGCGTGGGCCTTCGGGTACCGCGACGCGGTCAGCATGACGACAATCGGCGGCGGAGCAGCCACCTATATCGTTGGCCCTGTAACGGGCAGTGCGCTGGGAGCCGATTCTGAAGTCATGGCGCTTAGTGTGGCGGCCGGATTGATCAAGTCCATACTTGTCATGACCACCACTCCGTTTGTGGCTGGCTACATTGGCCTCGATAACCCGCGGTCCGCGATGATTTTCGGAGGATTAATGGGCACGACCAGCGGGGTTGCCGGAGGACTGGCAGCAACAGACCCGGACCTCGTGCCCTACGGAGCAATGACAGCGACGTTCTACACCGGGCTGGGTTGCCTGATGGGGCCGCTGGTTGTGTTCTTCGTCATTCGGGCCGTGGTGTGAGACGGTTGGCAGGCCCGTTACAGCGTTTCACGCTGACTCGTAGCCGCGAACAACGCGTTGTCTTTGCAGTTTCGTTTCTCCCAGGAGCCAGTATCGTCTACGAGAATACAAAAACGGCTCTAGAATTCGTCCGAAACTTCGCCGCCATTACGTGTGCCAAGCGATCGCCAGATGTCCTGATCAATGTTCTCGGACACAAACCGGGCAGAACCATCGACCAGAGCGACCTGAACGCCACCAACGTGGTAACTGCGTGATGTGACGATGGCATAGCTGCGCACACCATTGACTCCGTTTCGCCCTTCCTGCCAGGAGTTGTAGTCACATTCCGGGAGCGTATTGGTGCCGTCAGAACAGGAAGTCACCGCATTGGGCGGCAGCGTGGTTGTGAAGCCGTGGTGATGAACACGACCATCCGGCCATTCGGTGTGTCCCGTGCTCTTGAACTGAGCACCACTGGCAATGACCGCTTCGGCCTCACTAACGGTTCGCGGGACGATCGTTGCGGACGGGCCACCGTTGCGTCGGTATGGTGTCCACGCTTTGACCTCGGCGGTCAGAAGCGTGTTGCTGGTCCCGTCCGTAAAGGCAGCCATGCGAAGTCTTGCATTCGGATAGAATGCGCCGTCCCCCCCCTGTCCCGTTACCGGATCAAAGACGAACCACGTACCGAAACTGAAACCGTAGTTGGTTGGATAAAGTATTGGACGCCCGGCCCCCGGGTCACGGGCCACATCACATTTCGGATCACTGGGACAGGCGTAGACCGGTATCTTCAAGCCATCAATGGCACCCTGAAAATCCCACGCTGTCGTCAGATCGACCGAATTGTACAAGCTGCCCTGGTCAAGAAACGGCAGAATCCGGCCGTGAACTCCCCAGCTCCCGTTGTTCCCCGTAGACACTGCGGCCACATCAAGGCAGGCGCTGGGTGGCAACACGGTTGCAACGTCAACGTAGTTGTGGACGGCC
>JAQWLN010000252.1 GCA_029247265.1 Fuerstiella sp. | reverse complement strand
TTCAACGCTCTTTCCACCGTTCAGCATCACATCTGCGTCACGCAATTTCTTGACGATCTGTTCCGCTGAATGTCGTTTACGTCTCTTCTTCATCCGAGAATCTCCTTGCCCGTCATCGGGCTCTAGACTCTCATACCACCTGGACTAGGTTTTGGGGAGCACTCCAGCACGGCCTGACTGGAACCAAAGTCCGTCGCGAACCAGCTTAGAATCTCGGATACATAAAACCGATTCCCCGCCTTGTCATAACGGAAGTTCCGGCTGCGGCGAAAAAAGTCCTTCGCGTTCGCTTCCAGCTGCTGCTGAACACGCTCAGGCGTATATGCTTCGTTTAACAAACGCGGGCACCCGATTGAAGCACAGACGATTGCAAAGTGAATCGGCGGATCGTTCATCTTTCGCAGGATTTCATGCTCGATTCCTTCCAGTGAATGAGGCTGGCCACCAACGTAGAGCTGTAGTTGCTTCCAGATGTTGTATCCGAATAACCTCGCCGTGTGATTTCGAATGCTGGTGGTCGGTTACTCACGAAGAATCCCACGGATTGTGGCTGCGTTGTAAGCGTTAATCCAGAACGCCAGCTTACCGTTGGTCGTAGCCTGATTCGCCTGGCCGGTGGACAGCGTGGATAGCGTGGACAGGTACTGATCGAGAGCTTGAGTATCGGCAGAACTGGAATGCCATGCTCGGTAATTCACCATACCGTCGTCGTCAACATACTTTTTCAGAAGCGTGTCCCATACAGAATGATCAATTCTGTCAAACGCCGTGGTCGCGGCCATGCGTCGTCCCACAAAGACTTCGTTCCCTGCACATGCGACACCCACCAAATACACCGTCGCTACGCTGCCTGCAAATAACCGAAACATATCAGAACTCCTTGTCATCCTTGAAAAACACGCGCAATGATGCGTCCAGTAAAGCATCAACTCTTTTGTTTGACGGCACCGCTGGCAGTTTCCTTACGACATTCAACAATCCGGCACTTTATGATGCAATCTGTACACGTCAGAGTTTGTAAATCGCAGACCGATGTTCATGATTCTGCCATAGCCCCCTGTTCTGAAGTGTTAGCAGTTTCACATCGTCGCGGATAAGCCCCCATGCATTCCATTAATACCTGCGTAGTCGGCGTTGAAATGCCGGAAAGTCGTCCGTGGATCGCCGCGAATATTGCGCCGGCCAGTCTTCTTTCAGTACGACAGGCTTTCGACGTTGCTGACGCGATGAACGCGGCTGTCCGAATTGTCTGCGTTTTACCGGCGGTTTCGACGGGGTTCTTCGGATCAGAAGAAGATGCCGAAGCTGAGTCCGAAGCCGACCAAACAGCGGCGATGAAAATCCTGGCGGACCTGGAAGTTCAGCATATGGAAAAGACGAGTCGTGCGATTGATGTGTCGTCAATCGTTGCGTCTGGCCAGGCGTGGTTTGAAATTCTGAAAGTCGCGGGAACTGACAGAAACAACATGATCATATGCGGCACACGAAGTAAGGGCGCGGTAACTCGCCTGTTGTTTGGCAGTACCGGTCTCAAGCTGCTGCGAAATGCCCCCTGCCCCGTCTGGCTGGTGAATCCACGTATTGACGATGACGCCACTCTGGACGTTCTTGCGGCCACTGATCTAAGCGAAGTAGGTGAGGACGTGCTGCGAATTGGAGTTGCCCTGGGACAGTCGTTGCCGGTAAGACTGAACGTCCTGCACGTCGTTGACGACAACCTTGACCGACAGATGGCCAGAACCGGCGTGTCAGAAGAGGAACTGAACGAATACCGTCGCAAATCCAAAGAGGATGCCGAAACGACTCTCCACGAACAGCTGTCAGGGACGGACTACCGTACCGTCGCTGAGGGCGTACAAACACATATCGCGGAAGGTGCGGCCGACGGGTGTATTCTTTCGGCCATCGCGGAACTGGACATTGACCTGCTGATCATGGCCACGTCCGGACGAGGTGGAATCCCGGGCATGCTGTTCGGCAACACGGCCGAACGACTGCTACGCGAACTGCCCTGCTCGATTCTCGCCATCAAGCCGGACGATTTTGAGTGTCCGGTGAAGCTGGACTGATTCACGACCTTAAAGCACCTGCCCTGCTGTTGAGTGCTGGGCCGTTCCAGACACAAGCACGTCGCGCCAGCAAGTGAGTTTTTAACTGTGTGAGCCCCACTCGCATGCGCATCGAGTTTGTATTGCGGCCCCCCTGTCAGGCGGGCTGCCAGACAAGGATCTCACCTTTCCCCGGCACGGACAGGTCTCCGGCGAATCGCTGATACGTGCCGTCCGAACCAGCAAACGGCAAGTCAATGCCATGCGGCTTCAGTTGCTTCGCATACACGTTTGTGAATGTCGGATTGAAGTCACTGGCGTACGCAAATGTGGGCATCATCTGCAGTGGCTTCATGGAAATAATCGTGCCACGATTCATCCATGCACCCGTGCGAATTTCCGCTCCGCTCTGCAGAATAATGGTACCGCCCTTCATCTGCAGTCCGGTAAAGTCTTTTGCAGGACCACCCAGAATGATCGTCCCTCGCCGCATCCGCATACCCACTTCCAGGCCCGCGGAGCCATCCACAATGATCGTCCCGTTTTTCATCCCGGCAAGGGCGCCTCGATAGGCGGCACCAATCTGCCCACCAGCATTTCCATGCACGTGAATGAACCCATTCTTCATTTCCGCGCCAATCCAGTCACTGGCGTCACCGTGAACCTCGATGCGGCCGCCGGTCATCAAGGCACCCAGGTGCATGCCAACGCTGCCGTGAACCGTGACTGTGCCTCTGGACATGGCTCGCCCGATCAGCCGAACTTTATTCAGTTCGCCGTGAATGATCAGCTCGTAGCTGCGTTCGCCATCGACGTCGAAAAACTCTTCCAGTGGCACCTGACGTTTTCCGTGGTAGACAACGAGTGCACGGATTTCTGAATTGGACAGTTCCGCCATTACGTTCGGCGAAAGCACTTCGGCTTCCAGCGGAACGGAAGGTGCCTGTTTAAGATGTAAGTTGATGGTCATTCGTGAGGTATTTCGACTCGGTCAATAATTCTTCAGGCCAATACACGGCCATACGCGGCTGAAACTGCTCTAATCTTCATTCGCGTTGATGCACTCCTGCATATTCGGATTCTCGATGCGTTCTATTTCCACCGGATAATTCTCGAACGACATGGTGTAGCAGTCTTCAAACCGCGGCCGCATAAACTCGTCGGTTTCCGGCGCGTACGACGGTTTCACCAGAAATTCGCGACCTTCGGGTGTTTCCCGAATTTCTCCGTCTTCAATGACGACTTCTCCGGCCTTAATGACGTAGCGGGGATGACTGAACATGCGAGCTACGTCATCTTCTTCTTCGTAAATCACGATATCCGCATCACAACCAACGCCGAGATTTCCTTTCTGCGTCAACCCAAGCGCCCGGGCCGGACCAGCCGACATCGATGTGGCCACTTCGTACAGCGTGTACTCACGATCTATTTCCGGCAGAGTAATCCTGCCTTTGATCTTATCCGGCAACTTCGCGATGCACTCGTTCCGGAAATCAGCACACATCAGCAGTTGAATGATTTCCGGATACCGCCAGAAACAGCCGCCATTGGGATGGTCCGTCGACAAGAACACCTGCCACGGGTTCTTGATTAACAGCATCAGTTCCAACCCGCTGGCCCATTGCACGGCATTCACCAGATTGCTGGGACGATAGGTGTAGGGAACAATGCCGCAGCCAGTTTCGTTTTCGACGTCCAGGTTACCCCATTTTCGACCGGTCAATTTGTACAGCAGATGCTGCCATGGACCGTCCGCCGTAATCGTAACCGTGTCGCCGAACAGCACGGCCCCGGCATCCGTCGTGATATTGGGGTGAGTATTAAAATATTCCGCCAGTTGAGCAGTGGCCGAACACATTGTGTCCCAGTCATCACCTCCATACGCATGGTATTGCGAATGGGCGATGTGGGCTCGATGTCCTTCCAGATGCTTCAACGTATCCAGTGTCGTTGAAATATTGCCCGGTGCACCCAGGTTGTTACAGTGCAGATGCATCGGATGCGGCAGACCAAGATCATCGCAGATCGTTGCCAGCATCGTGACGATCTTTCCAGGCGTCAGACTGTTGTAGCCGTCGATGGAATCCGTCATCTGCTTGGCGTCGCTGCCCCATTTCCATGCAGCAACTCCGCCAGGATTCACGGCTTTGACGCCATAGGACTTGGCTGCCCAGATGTACCACGCAACCACGTTTTTGGCTCGTTCGTACTCACCGGCCTCCATCTGATCGAGCATGATTTCGTTATTCGCCATCAGCGTCAGCGTGGCCTTGTCGACGATGGGAATGTCGGCCAGTTCTTCGTGTGTGTGACGCGCTGACAGAACGGGCACAGCAGCTTCGTTCACCGTGGTGAAGCCCATTCCAGCATACAAGTAACCCGTGGCGAATGTTGTTGGAGCCATCCCGCCAAGTCCACTGCGGCGAGACTGGGTACGGATAAAAGCCTGAGTCCGCCGATGGTCTTCCGGAGTCATGGCACGGGCAAAGTTCATTGCCCCACCGGCCACATGCGTATGCACGTCCACACCACCGGGAAAAATGATCATCCCGGACGCGTTAATTGTTCGGCCACCGTCGACGGAGTCAACGATTTTACCGCGGTCATTTATGCAAATGTCTCTGACATGGCCGTCGATGCCGTTGGCCGGGTCATAGATTTTTCCGCCCGTAATTCGGAGCATAATCCTGGAGTCCGTCTTGTCGTTTTCTGCTGTGTTCAGTCACACAGCCGCTGAACACTGTTACACCTGAGCCGTGATCATCTGAGGCTGGCTGCCTTCCGGCAACCAGAACGGTTTCTCTGAGATCGCCTTATTGATCCGGCGAACCACATCTTCGTCCGTCGGGTACGGCGACTTCAAAGCAGGCTTCAGCGGCAGCGGAAGCTCGTCCATTCGATAGGCCGTCCCAGGCGCCGAAATCCCCTGAGCCGCTGTGGTGATGTGTACTCGAGCCAATTTGCTGGTGTGAGTAATATGCGGATCCAGACAGATCGTCGGGATACGCTTCAGATGATCGATGGCAGGTTGCGGCATCGTGGCCCCCGGGTCAGCACCGATGATGAAGGCTGCGTCGCAATCGCCACGAACAAGCACGTCCACCGTTGAAAATTCACCCGGGTTGTAACGCGGATAACCTCGATTAAATGTAATTCCGAAGGGGTATCCCGTCTGCCAGCGCATGATCACGTCGGCGCCGGTGACGTTGCCATGGCCTCGCATCGGCATAGCGACAAATTTGGTGAACGCATTCATTTCCGCAGCCAGCGTCAGCAGTGCAGCGGAGTTCATGTGCTTTCCGCGAGTCATGGACAGTCCCATGCCGAAGAAAAAGCACCCGAACTTGCATGACTTCATCCGCTGCACCAGGTCGTCCAGCATTTCTCGGGTCACGCCAGTCTCGGCGATCTGATCATCGCCAACATGCTGGTGTTTGATCAGAGCTCGCAGAATCGTAATCAGCTCAAAATCCTTGCCGGGCTTCACCTGCATAAAAATGTCGGCAGCTTTGGCACTTTTGGTTTCACGAATATCCACCAGGACCATCGTCCGGTCCTTGCGGCCACGCGGCAGAAACTTACTTTTCTGCATGATGGTATACTTAGTGAAATGGCGAGGATGGCACTCAGCCGGGTTGCCTCCCCAATACACGATGAAGTCGGCTCGTTGTTTCACTTCGCCGAGCGTACACGTCACTTTACCACCCAACTGGGCAGCGATTTCAGTGGGACCGTGTCACAACGATGTATGACTGTCCAGCAGCCCTCCCAGCTGATCCGCCATCGCGACACATTCTTTCTGAGCCTCACACGTGGTGTTGCTCATGCCATACACCAGCGGCATATCGGCTTCGTGCAGCAATGTCGCCGCCGTCTGAATGGCTTCTTCGACGGTCGCTTCTTTGCCATCGATCAGGGCGTCCGGGTACTTCTTCTCGGCGGTGTGGTTCAGAAACCATGCAGTGCCAAGGACACAGGCCTTCTTTGCCTCGTGAATGCGGACCTCATCGTGATGCAGTTGGATATCATCACAGACGCAGCCACAGAATGTGCAGGTGGCGTTGTCAATTATCTGAAGAGTCATTTATCAATGCTCTTTCAATCGGCATCTGTCAGTCACAGACCTCAGTGGACAACAGCATGTTGCCGGCAGTTTACCTGTGGTCCAAACTCAGTGATGCGCTCAGTCGTTATTGTCTCCGGTATTGTATTTTGTGCAGGTCAGGCACAGCCTGTTTCCTGCGTTTCTACTGCTGACAGTTGGTATCGTCCGAACCGGACGATGGGACGGTAAACGTTCAGCCCAGAGCCCTTCCCTGGTTGCTTCCGCGAACTCGACGCGGCATGAAGCGACCTTCATCGACCTCTGTCCACGCCGGCACATCTTCCACGCTGTCGGCGTCGGTGCAGAAATGAGGACTTTCGGGCCCACTGAGCTTTTCGTTGACCGGTTGCTTTTTCATGAGAAATCTGACACTTGAAGTTAGCGTTTTTGAATTTGAAGTTTGAGTCTGCAGGAGCACACTACTGGCTCTGCTACAGCGGCACGACTTCCACTTCCCACCCTTTGGACATCGGCATTCCGGTTCCATCCGTATTGCCGCCCATGAGTTTACAGGTTGGCGGCCCATAAGGAATGAAAATCATACCTTCAGGCTCTTTTCCCGCCTTGCATTTGAATTCGGCCTCTCCAAATTCCGTTCGTACCAGTGCCATTTGTCCTTCCACCAACCCGATGGCCGCCATGTCTCCCGGTTCCATCGTCATCGAACTCGTGAGAGCCTGATATTCTTCGGAATCTTTCCCTACGTTGATCAGGGTTCCCTGTTTCGATGAACGTGACGAATTGAGAATAAACCTTTTCTTCGACATGACTTATATCGTTCTTAATTCTTCGACCAGGCAGGAATTCCTGTGCCAGCGAACAGCAGGTTTCCTGCAAAAACGCGACGCGGCACAATCAGGGAGCAACTATAGTTTGTGAAGATGAAAATGATGTGGTCCCAGTTTTCCGCCGTAATTGCCTGCGGAAATCCGAACGACTCCAGGCATCCCAACGACCGTATCCAACCCAACCTTCATCGCGTGCGCCACAGCCTGCTCAGAAAATCCGTCAATTACAATTTCGTAAACGGCGTGTTCTCCGTCTTCCAGTTCGGATTCTGTTTGGCCACGAAGCGTGGGACACCACTTATCGTTCGTACTGGCCTTCAGTTGAGGATATTTCGACCCGACTTTTGAGCCACTGCGAACGATACCGGCGGGAAACGGCAGAATAACGTCTTTCAGGTCGTTGATAGCAGTCACGGCAGTTCGAACGGCCGCCAGCGTCTGGGCCTGAGATCGTCCGCAAATCAGCAGATTGCCGCCGCCAATACCTTTTTGCGTTCCGAACACGTCTTCACAAAGGAATTCGCCATCCATCACGGGAATTCGCCAGTAACGCTGCCGGTCCAGCTTCTTGGAAATCTGAAAGCCGTCTCCAAAGTATCTCAACTGCGCACCAACCTTGATGCGATCTTCCTTCGGTGAATCCGTCAGCCCGGAATACACTGCAGTCGTGGGGCATGTCAGTACATTCTGCCCGATCCGACTGGCGACCGCTTTCTCCAGCGACTTTCGGTTGAATGCAAACGCCAGCACAGAAACGCCGGGACGGCCATCGGGCGTACGCGATTCCCCCAGTCCTCGTTCGACCCCTACTTCCGCATCGCAGCCGATCACGCTGGAGGCATTGCCACAAAACTCGAGTGCAGCGATCGATGCCAGTTCGATGTCAATGGCCGTGATAATCAGTCGCGTTCCCACCATGGGAAACGCTTCCGCAAACGTGTCATCGATTTTCGGTTGCTCTGTCATTCTCAAATCCGGCCGAAGCAATCCTGTCCCATTGTATTTTTGTCGCTTGTGCCTGGGTTTGCAGCGATTCTTCGCGGGGCCCCGGTCCAATTAGACGGCTGACGTGCGTTCTTATCGTACGATTCGCGGTCCACAGTGTCTCTTCAATCGGCCGCAATTGGAATTCGAGACAAATGATTCTCATCCCTGGACATTGAATCGCCACCTGGACAAGATAAGTTCACGCTGAAAATCACAAAGTATCCGGGCTATTCGGGGCTTACACGTTCTGTCGAATGCCTTAAAGTCACAGATCCACGTCGCACCCGTACTTAAGTAAGCGGTTGCCCTGTTACAGCTCCCAGGTTTGGTACGTATATGTCATTTCCTCAGCCTTTTTACCGATGGCGACCACATCCCTGGCACGGTCTTGATGTCGGACCGGACCCACCGGGGCTGGTACATGCCTTTATTGAGATCACTCCCTTTGACCTCGTAAAATACGAAGTCGACAAGGTCACGGGCTATTTGCGCGTTGATCGTCCGCAACGAACATCGTCACAGCCACCGACGCTGTATGGCTTTATTCCGCGGACTTATTGCGGCGAGCGAGTTGCGGCAATGATGCCTCAGGCAAAACGCGGCGACGGCGACCCGCTGGATATCTGCGTGCTGAGCGAACGACCAATTACAAAGTCAGAAGTCATTATCAACGTTCGAGTCATTGGCGGTTTGCCAATGCTCGACGATGGCGAAGCCGATGACAAAATCATCGGTGTCCTTGCCGCTGACAACATTTGGTCACATGTCGAAGACATCAAAGAACTTCCACAGGCGCTGGTTCAGCGAATGCGACACTATTTCACAACGTATAAAGTGATGCCGGGAGACCCGGGGCAACCCGTGTCCATCGACGGGATCTACGATCGCAGCCACGCAGAAAAAGTGATTGAAGCCGCCATGGCGGACTACCAGGACGAATTTGGTGACGCCTGATCGCAACTCCATGCGATGCCCTTCTGGATTCTAATCCCCACAAGCTAACCGCTTCCGTCAGCCATCCGGAGTTACATCCGCAGACAGAAGAAGCCCGGCGGTCTAACGACCGCCGGGCTTCTTTGATCACGTCATTCACCAACTGGCACTACCGCAGGCTGAAGACAGCCGGGTCATCAATGATGAATGGTGTGGACCATGTTCGTCCGTCGCATTTATTCACCGAGTTGAAAAAATGCGTCGCAAACATTTCGGCCGAGTAGCTGTATGGGTAACTGGCATACAGATGATCTGAGGGACGAAGATCGTCGACGCCCTGGCGAGCGTAATAGTGAACTCGACCATCAGGAGTGACCGACATGCCGAACGTCCACCATCCGGGAGTCAGTTTGACGCTGCGAACCTCATGTCCGGTGTTGTTTCCCCGGATCAGCAGAACAGCTTCATCTTCCTTATACCGAGGGTCGGTTTCGCTGTGAAATTCGAAGAAGTACCCTGGCCAGTACGATTCCTTTTCCTTCACGGTGCGAGTGAACAGGAATCCCTTTTTCTTCTCCGTTTTGGTCGTCTTGCAATCTATGCGGTAACCAAAGTGTGAGCCGGAACGATCTTCCCAGTTCTGAAACGGTGGAAGCCAGATACGACATGTACAGCTAGGACTGCGCGAAACATCAAGGCCTCCCATCCGAGACGAACACGCCATAATGAAGTCGTCCTGCTCCATCTTTCCGCTGGGACGTCCAGGTATACCGGAGTTCAGCGTCTGCAGTCGCAGTGCTCCCTTGCTGCCGACAATGCCACCTGCCGGGGTTGCGATGCGTTCAATAACGTCCGGCATGCCGCGTTTTGCGCTTTCAAACCAGCGGCCATTCCTGGAACCACCCAGTGGTCGTCGTTCCCGTTCATCCTGCTCCCGACTGGCCTTTTGACCGTTGGGAATCCACTTCCAGTTTTCATCTTCAAAATCGTCACCGACACGCGTATGGCGGATTCCGGTACCCGGAACGACCTGCCCGTGGACGCGGACGAAGAAGATGGGAATGGCAATGACAAAACAGGTAATGCGTAAGATGTGAAGCGACCTCATGTCGCAGTCCCCCTCAAAGTAAATCCGTTGACATCGAGATTGGTTGTCAGACTCACCATTACGGTGAGCGTGCGGCCGACTCGCAACAGCCGTTCCACGTCCGTGTGGCTGGGCTGTTTGTTCAAGAGTCGAGCAGGATGACACACTGACGGAGTCCGCAAATCGCCTCGCAGGCCTCGTGCCCGCAGGTAGCGCGCCGACTCCACCGTACGCATCTCCCAGAATGGTTATCGGTACGGACGTTATTAGCGTTACAGCCAAATCAAGTGCGCAAAACGTCGCCGAGTATCTTTGCTGCCATCAATCGAAACGAATGGCCCCGTTTGCCCAATCGTTAATCTCAATCGGCGATGCCCTGTTTTCCGTGGCAGTATGCTGCTGCGTCGTTCCGTGTACGGCAATATTGGCCGCTGCAGACTGAATCGGAAACGTGGTGTTCAGCATATCAGAACAGTCATTCTGTAATGACGGGACCATTCGCAGCAAAAATATCCCGTCCAGAAGCGTTTGGGCGCAATTCCGCAATCAAATACGGCGGCTGACGCCGGGGGCTGACCGCAAACCATTGACAGGCGAATGGTCGCCAGACCGCCGTCCCATCGGTAAACTGCCCGGAACATCACCCGTTTGCCGGATACCAGATCGATGCATGCAACCGACTTCCTGTCGAAACACACGACGATTCCTGACGTTCCCGTGCTGGTGTTGTACGGCACTGAGCGGTATCTGAAGCTGGAAGCACTGAAGCTGATACCGGGACTGGAAGACGATACCGAAGAAGTCGCCCTGACTCGCACGACGGGCAAAGATGCGGACCTGAAAAGCGTCTGCGACGAACTTCTGACGATTTCCATGTTTGGCGACAAGCGGATCGTGATTATCGATGACGCGGATGACTTCGTGTCGCAGAATCGAGCTGGCCTAGAAAAGTACGTTTCCAATCCCTCAAAGGCATCTCTGCTGATTCTTGATGTCAAGTCGTGGCCGAAGAACACAAAACTGGCGAAAGCGACAGACAAAATCGGTCTGAATCTGGAATGTGGAGAACTCAAAGGTGCAGCACTGGTAAAGTGGTTGGTCAAGACAGCTGCAGAGGCCCACCAAAAGCAGATCGACCGGGATACCGCGGCGTTGATCGTCCAGCTTGCGGGCGACAGTCTTGGACTGCTGCAGCAGGAACTCGACAAGCTGGCGTCGCTTGTCGGCGACGCCGATACAATTTCGCCGGAAGACGTCACTCGGGTCGTCGGCGGCTGGCGGATTGAAACAACGTGGGCAATGCTGGACGCTGTCCGGGATGGCGAAACGTCAAAGGCTCTCGAATGCCTGGATAAACTGATCCTTGCGGGTGATGCGCCTCAAAAGATTCTGGGTGGGCTGACGTTCACGTTTCGCAAACTGGCCGAGGCCACGGAATACGCTCGGCAAACCCGCGACCTGCCGGGAGCACTGCGGTCGGCAGGAGTTTTTCCAGCAGCAATCGGACCATCAGAACGATACCTGAAACGCCTTGGGTTCGACAAAGCCAGCCGTATTTTTCAGATGCTCATTGACGCCGATGCCAACATGAAAGGCGGCAGTCGAGTTGCCCCCAAACTGCAGTTGGAAGCGTTGTTCGTTAAACTGGCTGGATGATGAACTTCGTTAAACTGAGCTACGAGGGTCTGGAAGATTCGTCAGCGGTGCGTCGGTAGTCCCACAGAATCACCAGGAACGCCACAAAGTCATAGGCAGCGTGAGCCGTGATGGGAATCAACAGATTGGGCGTGGAATCGACGGTCATTAATGCTGTCAGGTACAAACCGATAAAACCTGCGAGCATCGCGTACAACGGTGTAATGGAATGGGCCAGTGCAAACAGCAGATTGCACACCATGATGGCCAGCGTTGGGTTCCACGCTCTGATCCACTGATACAGCAGCCCGCGAAATAACACTTCTTCACAAATTCCCGCAAGTAACGCAAGAAACAGGATGTCGACAATGCGACAACGATCCAGCAGAGGCCCAAGCGTCTCTCGCAGAAACTCACGAATCTGACGCAGTCCGTTCGCGTTCGACAGAAAACAAGCAGCCAGGAGAAACAACATTGGCACTGTGGCCAGCAGTCCGATACCGAAATCCTGCCACGACCAGACCAGTTCGGCCGTCGGATGCACATCGACGACAAAACCAAGCGCGAACGCGACCAGCAACAGCGCTCCCTCAAACAATCCGGCTCCGGTCAGAAACTGTAACAGTGTTAAAGTTGGACGAGGTGGCAGCTCGTTGGTCACAAATATCCGATTCAACTGGTGGGACAGATGGCGGCAGATAAGTTCAGCGCGTCGTTGATTTGCTTATTCAATCGTCGGGCAAGGTAACTTCGCGACCCGGGATTCGAAAGCACGAAGGCCGGATTCGGTTGTTCGGTTCCGTGTTTACGGCGTTTGTAAGGACACGGGATCTGAGTCGCCCATGGTGATGCACCACGGCGCAAAGAAAAAAGGCCGATCGGATCTCAATGAAACCGATGGCCTTTTTCGTGTGTGGCAGAAGTCGAGTTTCTCAGGCTCGATTCT
>JAQWLN010000248.1 GCA_029247265.1 Fuerstiella sp. | reverse complement strand
CACTGCCCGGTCGTGATCATCACATCGACGCGTTCACCATGTGGGTCGCTGGTGGTGGTTTTAAGGCAGGTCATTCCTACGGCAGAACAGATGATCTGGGCTTTGGCGTTGTCGACGAAAAAGTCCACGTTCATGACCTGCACGCGACACTGCTGAATCAGCTTGGCTTTGACCACGAGCAGCTGACGTTTCGGTTTCAGGGCCGTGAATACCGGCTGACCGACGTGCACGGTCGTGTCGTCAACGAAATTCTGACGTAGAGGAACCGAGTCCGGAAATGCATACCTCGTTCTGTACCGGATTCTTACCCGTCAGCGTTCAGGTACTGTACTTCTTCGTCGATTGATTCGATGCCGGTGTCTCCAGGTTCGATGTCCTGGTTTCGCAGTTGTGCTGCCAGCTTCGCATATTCGGCGGCTTCTTTCAGACGTCGATCGGGATCGAATGGTCTGAAGTCGGAATACCGTTTCAATACGTCCTCCGTCGTCTCGTAGGCCTTTGCCAGAACCTCAGCGCCGATGTCATGGTCCTGCATGGATTCGACGAAACTCATGCGACTCGGAGAACCTGGTTCGCCGTGACGGAGGAAAGCCGTCGTCGTCAGTGCCGCATCTGTGACCGATCGTCCGATCAGATACGTGGACCTGAGATTCGGATGCACTCCGTCCAGAAAGAATTTGCGGCTGAGCAGTCCGTGTTCGGCATGTCGCCGAATGACGTCTTCCGTTTCGACAACCGTTACGCCGGCGCGTCTGGCGGCACGAAGGCCGGATTCTCGATACGAATCCAGCGCGCGAATGGGAAACTGGTCCAGGTTGATCGCGTTTTCAAAATGAGATTGTGCGTTGTCCGGCTGATCAAGATTGATGCAGCATTCGCCGGCCCGAAAATGGAATTCGGCAACGTTCGGGTGTTTTTGAAGTGCGTCTGAACAAAGGTGTAACGCTGTGGTCCATTCGCTGTTCTGTTGCATTTGTCGCACGGCCAGCCACTGCTGTTCAATCGCCTCCATTGTTGCTGCATCGTCGGGATCGCCCAACGAAAGGTTCGGTTCGAAATCAGACTCACCGGCAGCGGGCGAGCAGAATACGACTGTAATGTCGTTTTCTTTCGCCCAACGGAAAAAATCGTTCAGCTGCCGAATATAGCGCCGCAACCGCGTTTTGAGCAGATGTGGCGGACATATTCCTGCACCGCAAAGACGTTGATCTTCTGGCTTTGTGGTCGTAACCATCATCTGCTGCGCGAGGAGCGGATTGGTAATTCTAAAAACCGCGGAAAGTGACATCCAGTCGTCGATGGTTCCCCATGACGTCTTTCGCGCCAGATCCAGTTCTTCCAGACGATGAAAGAACTGATTGTGCCCGGAATAGACCAGGATCATATCCGGCTTCTGTTTGAAATCTCCCAGCCGTGCCAAAGCCTGTTCCAGATTGGCTCCTGTGACGGACAGGTTTTCAAGCCGGACTTTGTGCTCCGGATACATCTGCCGCAGCTGCCAGGTGAGCACATGGCCGATGCTGTAATGTGGTTCGTAGGGAAAGCCCAGCATCGTGGATCCGCCGACTGCAGCAATGTGAATTTCATTTTCGGCGGCCGAGGAAAGAGTGCCCGGCATGGGCAACGGCTGAAACTTGCTTTGTTCGATGATCCAGGCGGTACCTTCCAAAATCGGGACGGCCACCAGGACAGCGACGCCCGTTCTCAGCAGACCGGGTACCCAGGGGCGCCATCTCAGTTTGCCGCGTCGAATTGTTTCGCACAGAAGCAGCAGCACTCCGGCGCAGGACAGGACGCCGACAGTGATGGACATGCGCAGCGTGATTCCTGCAATCAGTAAGAAGGAGTAGCGATACAGTCCGAACCAGCAAAGAACCGTGGTGGCAACAGCTGCAGAGTTTACGGCCGTGGCAAGGGCAATACTCCACCAGTTCTTCGGCAGGCCCCAGCGATTCCAGATCAGCATCAGTCCGATCAATTGCACCACAGGCACGGCCAAAAACACTTCGGCTGTTGCGGTGGTCAATACCATGGGCAGCAAAATGAGGCCGCAGGGCAGAAGCAGCCACGGCAGGAGCATTTGTTTTTGACGACGTCGTCTATTCATCTTCTTCAAAGTTACCACCGCGTCAGGGCTATTCTACTTCTGCGATACAATCCGCCGACATTCCTACGACGAACGACGCCAACGAACCAACGGTTTTTGAGCGTTAGCGGCGATCCTGTACAGATTGTGCCACACAGAGGCTCACCTGTCGGAAAAGCTGATCAATCATGCTGGTCAATGCCCAGAGTTTTCAAGCGTCGATACAGTTTAGGCCGCGTCATTCCGAGCCGGCGAGCGGCATCGGCCTTATTTCCGTCACAGGCAGTCAGTGTCTTCAACAGGACGTCTACCTCGAATCGCTCAAGGATCGACTCCAGTGAACTGATTCCTTCAAGCGGTGTAGGCGGCATTTCCTGTGCGCTCATACCGGCTCGAAAGGCAAATGGCAGGTCGTCGGGACAAAGCTGAGCGGAAAAGCAGTTCTGACAGGCATCGTACACGACCTGTCGCAGTTCTCGTACATTTCCTGGCCAGCGATAAAATCGCAGCTGCTGTTGAGCTTCCGGGGTGATGCTTTCGGCTGAGGTCTGTATTGTCTGACGACACTCTTCAATAAAAAACTGCGTCAGCAAACTGACGTCCTGTGCTCGTTCATGCAGCCGAGGCAGCTCGATCTGAAGTGTGGAAAATAAGTCTCGAAACTCCGGGATCAGCCAGTCGATGGATTCCGGTGCGTTCAGGGGGTGCAGGCTGGTTGCGGCCAGTCGTACCCCTGTGGCTTCGATTGTCAGGTTTTCGAGCAGCCACTGCTGTACTTCGCGCGGACAACGATCTGCGTCGAGCAACAGCAGCGTCCCGGTTCGTCGGTGCGCTGCGCTGTCTTTCTCGTCGACAAGGCTCCGCAGGCGCCGAAGATTGTCGAGAACCTGTACTTCTGTTAGTAATCGACAATCCAACGCGACGAAACTGTACTCCTGATGTTCGCTGGCTGCATGGATCATTCTGGAAAGATGCCGGCGTCCGCTTCCCGAAGGGCCGGCGATACTGTAGCCACAGGTCGAACTCTTCAGCAATTCGGCCTGTTTTACAGCTTTCAGAATTGCAGGTGACCTTCCCACAAAGGAATGACCGGAGAAGCGTTTTCGAAACTCCAGTCGCAATGCTGTGATCTCGGCATGCAGCTGCAACGAAAGAGATTTGTGCGGAACGCCGGCCGCTGCATCACCGCAGGCAACGATGATGCGCGTAACGGTACCGTCTTCGTCCTGAAGGGGAAGGAACGTCAGGGATCTTTTTGAGGATGTCCCGTCGCTGTGAGGCAGCATGGACTGCACGGACTGCATCGTGCCGTCAAGAACATCCTGAGAAGGAGCCAGCGTTGAGATCAGCAGATCCTTTGGCGTGGATGATTCGGCGGCGAATTCGCAGATCAAACCTTCAATGTCGTCTGCCGCCCACCCTGTCTGTTCCGCCAGCCCCGGGCTGAAGAAACGCACCCGTCGTTCAGCGTCAAGAACACAGATCGCCGACGTTGAACCCGACAGTGTTGCATCCAGTAACTTGCGTCTCTTGCGGGTTGCCATGTTGTTGGACGCTGGGAAAGAGTCTTGTGAAATGGCTTCGCACCAGGCCTTCTTGAGCATTCGGAGTTTTACTGATCGATCGCGCTGCGTTGGCTTAACCGTGACCGTTTTTCCCTGCCTTCCGCAGGATTGTCAGTTGCTGATCGACGCAGCAATATCTTCACGTTCGGCTTCGGTCTCGGCGTCGGACGGATCGTTACTGCCCAAACTGGAGATGATTGGCCCTGGAATGGAGCGCACGGCAACAATTCCAACCACAAAGATCAGACTGTTAAGCATAACAACTAATTCCGCCGCCTGCAGCATTGACCGAATCATGGCGACCACAAGAGACAGTGCCGCGGTGGCGAACAGCGAGACGGTGATCACTCGGCTTCGAACGGCGTTGTCACGACAGTCCGGAAACAGTTCGCCGATCATGGCACTGCTGCCGCAGGAAACTCCACCGGCGAAAAAACCACACAGCAGACAGGCCGGCACAAAAACGGGACTCGTTGGCGAAACAAGCCCGCAGGCTATCGTCGCGGCGCCAGCCAGAAGCAGAAACGGGAAAATCGTAACAATGTATCCCACGCGGGGCGCTGCTGAAAACAACAGCCATGTTCCTCCCATCAATCCCGCGGCGGCCGCTACGGCCGGAGCAAATGAAGCATGCTGTAGGGCCAGGCGCAGCACGTCGAACGTGCAGGTCCAGACTGCAGAGAAACCGACGACGGAGATGACGACTCCGAGTGAGAAAGATGTGGGCTGAAAATCTCGAGGACCGCCGCAGCATTCATCGGCATCGCAGTCCGGTTGCACGGATGTTTCGTCGTCTGTTGATCGATTCGTGTCTGTGATTGACCGATCCGCCGCATTTGTTGTCTTGGTTGAGGATTCTGCGGTTGGCTCTGTAGCGGATTCGGTTTCTGGATTGCATGCTGACCCGGCACTGGTCAGCAACCACACGGGCGCGCAGACCAGGGAGAACACGGCTCCTGCTGCAGCTGCTTCTCCGCAGAAAGACGATGTCGCGACTGCCGCAAAAACGCCCGCCGGAAACGCGAGTGACCATAAACGGATTCCAGTCCATCGATTCCGGCTGGAGAACAACCCTCTGAAGAAGCTTGGCAATGGTGACCAGTCGGTCCCCACCCCCAATCCGATCAGTGATGCCGCAACGAGGTTAGCTTCACTTCCCAGGTGTCTCCACAAAAGAAACAGTCCTGCAGCGATACA
This sequence comes from Fuerstiella sp., assembly GCA_029247265.1. GTDB lineage: Bacteria > Planctomycetota > Planctomycetia > Planctomycetales > Planctomycetaceae > Fuerstiella. The sequence goes on along the minus strand of JAQWLN010000248.1, from coordinate 17,696 downwards.
ACCATGGCGAAATGCGAAGAAGGGGACGGGGCTGAAGCGATCGACGGCCGCTGTCTGACCGGCGGCCAGCAGGGCCATGCCACACAGCGCCGCGGAGATCCACAACGATGTTGTAGTGACGCTGCCTTCTTCCAGTCTTGTCAGTGACATGACCACCAACATGGCCGCAGCGAACCCCTGGAGTGTTCGAGCGGCGAACACGATGCACAGATGACAACGGTTTGTATTCGGGGGACTCAAGGTCGTCACGTCGCTCAGGCCATACGCTTAGTTTTTAACATGCCACGCTGAAACGGAATCAACGCGGATACGTAGCGTATCCGTCGTCTGAAAAATCGATAGATGATCAGAACAGGAAGATGGCAGACTCTTACGCTTGAGAACCATCCTCTGATGCCAATTCCTGACGGCTGGTGGAAGTCAGGCGACCCAATAACCCCGGCAATACGAACGAAATGGCCACAAGACGGGTTTTCGATGCTCTGCTGCAGATGCTGAGCCGTCTGCGCAGTGGCGGCTGAGGTTCAACGCAGCAGTGTCAGGGGATTGACCCGGGTTTGCAGCGGCAACGTCACAGGGCCGTTCAGTCGATGTGATTCGAACACAGCAGCAGTCATTTCCACGATGCGGCGACCTTCGTAGACACCGCATTTCGGTTCACGCTGTTGTTCAATGGCCGAAAGGAGGTCCTCGATGGGAACATGATGACGCCGTTTGTACTTTGGATCCGTCAACGGCTCCGGCTTGTCAATGCCAGCGGAATTGATTCGCTTCCATTCACCGCCGCCTCGAGCGATGTTCCAGCTGCGGCTTTGCAGGATCCACGCTTCGGGAAGTACGTTTTCCTGAATCTCGATGATACCTTCCGATCCGTAGACTCGCAGGGCAAATCGGGTCTGCCCACCGCCGGCGTTGCGGTATGAGGCGAACGAATAGGTGGCACCCTGCTTAAGGCCGTACATTGCTCGGACGGCGTCGCCGGCTAGGTGGCCGATACCTTCGTTGCCGTCATAGACATCGGCGGCAACGGCAGGTTTGCCTTCGGTCAGCACGGATGCGAAACACCATTCGGGATCGAAGCCAAGGTTCAGCACCATGTCCATGATGTGCGAACCCAGCACCCAGAGGTCTTCCCCACCACCTCTGCGGTCTTCTTTTCCACGACCACGCAGCTCGACAACCTGTCCAATCGCGCCGTCTCTGATCAGGCGCTTAATCGTCTGCAGTGCTGGCGCGTATCGTGTCGGATGGGCGATCGCGACCCGTGTATGAGACATCTCACACGCTTCGACGATCGCGTCAGCCTCAGTGAGGTTTCTGCAGAAGGGCTTTTCAACGTAGCAGTGAATGCCCCGCTCCGCTGCGGCCAGAATCATGTCGGCATGCTGGTCCAGCCAGCGAGGGCACACGGACACGATATCCGGTTTGGCCACATCCATCATTTCGCGATAGTCCGCGAAGACGCTGGAACAGTTTACTTTCTTCGCAGTGTTCGTTCGTCCGTTCTCGTCGGCGTCCGCTACCGCAACGATTTTCGTGTTTGGGAATTCAAGCCATGCCGTATCCAGACCGTGTCCGTAGTTGCCCCGCCCCGTGGCGCCGATGACTCCGATTTTGTAGTTGGCCATGCTCATTCTCCGCTGCCCGAATTTGTCTGTCTGTCGTTGACATGTGTAAGGATGACCTGATCCCTTCGTATCACCAGGAATCGATGTCAGTCAGCAGGCACAGTCATCTGCAGGAACTGTTCGAAGTACTTCCGCCACAGTTTCCATTCGTGTCCGCCGGGTGTCTTCACATACTCGTGAACAACTCCGGCGGCGGTCAACTGTGTTACGAAGCTGTCGTTCCGTTCCAACAGAAAGTCCTCGTCCCCGATCGGAATCCAGAAATGTCGAAGCTTGTTTGCCGCGGGTTCCGGTCCCGTCAAAGATACATACTTGTTCCGAAGCCTGGTCGTTTCCAGTTCAGGCGCCGCAGCGCTGAACGCTCCGATAGCGCTGAATACGTCGACGTTCTTCAGGCCGGTATCGATGGCATGTCCACCACCCATGGAAAGACCAACGATCGATCGATTGGTGACGTCGGTCTCCAGTCGGAACTGCTTTTCCAGAAACGGCAACAAGTCCGTGATGATGTCCAGCTCATATAGATCTGCGTTGTCCGGGAAATAATCATCCGGCCGATCATGGTAAGGTGGTGGGATCGGGTGACCATACGGCATTGCAATAACACACTTCCGCACATCTTTCGCTGCGATCATATTGTCTGCGATCAAATGGGCACGCCCCACCTCAGTCCAGGCTGTCTCATCGTCGCCAAAACCATGCAGCAGCACGACCAGTGGATAGGTATCCTTCGCCGCAGCGTCGTAGTCTGGCGGCGTGTACACCATTACCGGTCGCGAATGGCCAACGCTGTTTGAAGGGTAGATCAGCCGCTGCACGACACCATGGGGCACGTGCTGGAACTCAGTGACCAAAGGTGGGTTCCCGGGCACTTCCACCATGCTGGTCAGGGAAAACCATTTCTTGACGTTGCGATTTGAAGGGTCGATCATTCGAGTACCGTCCACATCGAAGCTGTAGTCATGGATGCCGGCGTGCAGTTTTCCGGTCGTGACTGACCAGATGCCCTGATCTTCTTTTGCCATTTGCAGTTTCCTGCCGGCAATGTCCGCGATGACGATTCTTCCTGCGTTCGATCTCAAACGTAGTGTAACCGTGCCGTCTTTATGGACTTCAGGGGATCGAATCTGCTGCGCGACGGCATCAGGCATAATTAGTCCGGTCAGGATCAGCGATATTCGGAATATCTGAATGACTCTGCCGATTTGCATATAGAGCACTATAGCGTTTCCTGTTAGTGAGTCATGTCCGTGGTGTTCGATCGTTGCTTACTGCGTTAGTAGCGAATGGACTGCAGACACTCATGGGATGACAGGCAGTCTGATTATAGTACCATAACTGAGCTGCAATGTTCCGCCACACGCTGCTACCGGGAGGATTCGCGATGAGCACTGCCAGGACCATGTTATCGGTGACTCCACTTCTGCTTCTGCTGGCGCAAACGTCTGTGGACGCGGTCGCCAAAGATGTGAAGCGTCTTCAAATCGGTTCGCCCTGCCCGGCACTGAGTATTCCCGGTGTGGACGACAGGATCCATGAACTGAGTGAATATGCGGACGCGAAGCTTCTGGTTGTCGTATTTACCTGCAATCACTGTCCGACAGCACAGGCTTACGAAGAACGCATTATTGAGCTCGAGGCCGATTATCGGTCACAGGGCGTGCAGCTCATCGCGATTTCGCCGAATGACCCACAGGCTGTTCGGCTGGATGAACTTGGGTACACGGACGTGGGAGACACGCTGGAGGATATGAAGTACCACGCGAAACGCGTCGGGTTTCGGTTTCCGTATCTGTACGACGGTGAAACTCAGCGAGTATCAACGGACTTTGGCGTTCTGGCGACACCGCACGTCTTCATTTTTGACCAACAGCGCAGGTTGCGTTACAACGGCAGGATCGATGATGACGAGCTCAAGCCGCCGGAGTCTCATGACGCTCGAAACGCCATCGAGGAGTTACTGGCCGGCAGGCCAGTGACTGTAGAAACCACACGGGTCTTTGGGTGCTCCACCAAGTGGGCCGAAAAACGTGAGTCTGCAGAACAGTCGCTGGCGAAGTGGGACACGGAATCGGTCGAACTGAAGCAGATCGAAGCCGGACCGCTGAAGGAACTGATTGCCAACAGAACCGAGAGCTATCGTTTGGTTAACCTGTGTTCGATCACATGTGTTCCGTGTATCGCCGAACAGCCGAAGTTCGTTACGATCAATCGTATGTATCGTAAGCGTCACTTTGAGCTCATCACGATCGTGACCGACGATGTTGAACGCAGCGACATCGCCCTGAATGCCCTGACACGGAATAAAGTGTCGTGTCGTAATCTGGTATTTACCGGCGGGAACCGCGATGAGCTTGCGGAGATCGTCGACAGCGACTGGCAGGGGCCGCTGCCATACACAATTCTAATCGCTCCTGGCGGAAAGGTCGTGAATCGGTGGAGCGATGAAATCGACGTTCAGGAAGTCAAGACCACGCTGGCGGACGCCCTTGGCCGAACTTATGCCAGCCGGAAATGATTTAACGCGTCAGCGCATCCTGCTTCGGGCACAGTGCAGACCGCGGGTAAAGTTTCTTGATCGCAGCGAGGATCAAAGTCTGCCGGCGGGGCGAATTCCCTTCCCTTTCACGTTGTTGTCACCCAGGTCCTTGCGCATCTCGTCCGCCAGTTGCGTCAGTCGTTGAACGACTGACGGATGGCTCTCTGAGAGATCTGTGGTTTCTCCTATGTCGGCTTCCAGATCAAACAGTTCAAGTCCGATTTTCGCCTGAGAATAGGCCGTCGGAATACCTCCGGTGCCCCCGGGCCTGCCGGCCATGGTGCGATATCCATGAGGGAAATGTAGCTTCCATTTGCCGCTGCGGACAGCCTGTAACTGTTTCCCATAGTACATGAAGTATGCCTCATGCGGCGACATCGCTCCATCCTGGCCGGCCATCAGAGGCCAGATGTTTCGGCCATCAATCTTATGGTCCGGCAGTTTGGCGTCGATCAGTTCTGCAATTGTCGGCAGGATGTCGATCGTCATCGCCGGCACACTGCAGCTGGTATCTGCAGGAATTCTGCTTGGCCACCACATCACGCAGCTTTCGCGGCAGCCACCGTCAAACATTGTCCCCTTGCCTTCACGCAGCGGTGCGGCACTGCCGCAATGGTCTCCGTAACTCAGCCACGGGCCGTTGTCAGCAGTGAAGATGACCAGCGTGTCGTTCTGCAGGTCATGTTTCCGAATGGTGTTCAGGACCTGACCGACGGACCAGTCGACTTCCATCATCACGTCCCCAAACAGGCCTCGCTTACTTTTGCCCTTGAACTTGTCTGAAACGTAAAGTGGCACGTGCACCATACTGTGAGGCAGGTAAACAAGGAACGGTTCATCTTTATGGTCGTCAATAAACTGAACGGCTTTCTCGGTGTACTGAGTTGTCAGTTGTTCCTGGTCTTTGCCAGTCACCTGGGGGTTGATTGTCGTGTTGCCGTCGATCAGCGGCAGGTGAGGCCACTTCTTCAGTCGTTCTTCCATCGGCAACTTCAGCACGCCCGGATGATATGGCCACATGTCGTTGCTGTACGGTAGACCGAAGTAGTCGTCGAAACCGTGCTGCATGGGCAGGAATTTCCTGTGGTGTCCGAGATGCCATTTTCCGTAGCACGCGGTTGCGTAGTCTTTCTGTTTGCAGATTTCTGCGATCGTCACTTCATCTGCATTAATGCCGATGTTGGATTTCGGACCGAGTGCTCCACCAATGCCCACTCGCACGTTGTAGCATCCGGTCAGCAGACCGGCTCGGGACGCAGAGCACACGGCCTGAGTCACGTAAAAGTCCGTGAAAATTCGTCCCTCTTTCGCCATGCGGTCAAGATGAGGAGTCTCGTAGCCTTCTGCGCCAAACGGACCGATGTCGGCGTAGCCCATGTCATCGATGAAGATTATCACGATATTTGGTGGACGATCAGCAGCCCCAATCGACGTGGCGAAATGGACAGCTGCAAGCAGAACAGCCAATATGCGGATGATTCGTGGATTGAGCATTTGTATTACCAATTGCTGGTGCTGTTGGGGTGTTGAGTCTCAGAACATACGGTTCGTGAGTGTCCTGAGCAAGTGAGTCGCTGCGGATCGATCGTTTCACCGCGTGGGCATCGCCCCGTGTTTGCTTCATTTGGTCACCTCGACGAGGTCTGGAGATCGCAGGTGAACGCGGCCCGCTGGGCACGCGGTTAAACGAAGGCCCATATGACGACGTCTTCGCAGCACACGACTTCAGAACCACTGTCTCTTATCGACCAGGGTCGTGGGCTGCTCTCCCGCTGCAAATCGGTGAACGTTCTCCACTAACGTTGCCAAATGGCGTTCGGAAACACGCGGTGATGCAGCAGCCATATGCGGCGTGACGATCACATTCTCCATTTGCCACAAAGGGTGTTCAGACGGAAGAGGTTCGGTCTCAAACACGTCCAGTGCGGCGCCGGAAATCTGACGCTGCTGCAAGGCATCGGTCAGATCCTGAAGATCAACGGTGATTCCCCGTCCGATGTTGATCAGATATGCTGATTTTTTCATCTGTTGAAACTGAGCGGCGCGGAACATCTTTTCAGTCTGCGGAGTGTGCGGGGCGGCGATGACAACGAAATCGGATTGTGACAGCAGGTCCGGCAAATGCTGGACATTCCAGACGTCTTCCAGAACGCCCGGCACGCTGCGGCATACAGGGTCGATACCGATGACCGACATGCCGAACGCGGACGCACGCACGCAGATTTCGCGACCAATATGTCCAACACCGACGACACCCAGCGTTGTATCGGAAAGATGTATGTGAGCGGCATCAACCGCAGACACACTGGCTGGTCCGGCATCATTCGAGAATTCAGCAAGCGCTTCGTTGCCCACCGGCGCCCAACGTGCCTGCTGCTGGCGGCGAATGTACGTGTGCAGGTTTCGAGCGAAACACAGAATACAGCCCATGACGTGGTCGGCAATCACATCGGAAAACAGTCCTCGCATGTTGCTCAGCTGACACGGATGCTCAATCAGTGCCGGGAACAGATAATGTTCCAGGCTGGCGGTCGGAGACTGCACCCATCGCAGCTGGCGGGCCGCGTTCAGCAGTTCCGAAGTCATCTTGCCAAAGAAGGCGTCGGCATCGACGATTTCTTCCATCGCCGTGTCTGCCGATCCAGCATTAACAACGTGCATCGCGTCGGCCGCATGTTGCACCGCCTGAAGTCTGTAGTCGTCAATTGGTGGGTGAATGACCAGTTTCAATGTTGGCTCCGTCACTGAGCAGTCGACATCTTCGAATCGAGTTGCGTCTGAAGTCTGGGGCCCGCACACGGGCGGTTAGGGCGCGGTCTGAATCAGGTGTCGCTGGGACGCGGGTACGCGATCGTAGCGGAGTTCGCCTCCGATGAGTCGCATCAGTGTCCGTGGTGTGCCACGCGGTGGAGCAGCGAATTGATAGTCAGACAACGGGGCCGGAAATGTCGGAACTTCGGCCTGCATTGCGTCAAACTGACCCTTCAGTCGCTTCACGACTTCCGGGTGTTTTGCCGCCACATCGTGTTGTTCACCGCGATCGTTGTGCAGGTCAAACAGCATCATGGCTTTGGGCATGTCGCCGGAAGTCAGGCCGGGATGCTGAGTGGGACTTGCCTGCTCGAATGGGGCCAGAAGGGTTACTCCATCCGGACCACGCGGGTCGATGTAGTTCATTCGTTCCTGCGGCGACAGGTTGCTGAACAACGGGTGCCCTGCACTGCGAACGTGTAGCTTCCAGCGGCCGGAACGAATCGTGGCAAGGTTGGCTCCCTGCATTCCGAAGATCGCATTGTGGGGACTCTTCGCAGCAGGCCGCTGCAGCAACGGCAGGATGTTACGTCCGTCAATGATTCGGTCGGCGGGCGCAGATGTATTGGTTAGTTGACACACCGTTGGCAGCACGTCGATGGTCGCTGCCGGTTCGTCGGAGATCAGACCGGCGGCAATTGTGCCTGGCATGCGGGCGATCATTGGTACTCGCAGGCCGCCTTCCCAGGTCCGGGCCTTCATGCCGCGCAGTCCGCCCGTCGATCCGCCAAACCATGGTCCGTTGTCTGAGGTGAAAATGACAAGAGTGTTCTGTTCAATGCCCAGGTCGCTGACCTCGTCCAGAATTCGGCCGACGTTCGCATCCAGTTCTGCAATGACATCGGCATACAGGTTGTCGCGAGTCTCGGGTGTGTAGAATTCATCAGAGACGGCCAGTGGCTTATGAGGCATGGCGTGTGGCAGGTACAGAAAGAACGGTCTGTCTTTGTTGGTGCGAATAAAGTCCACGGCCTGTTGCGTATATCGCTGTGTAAGCGACGCCTGGACGACCGGGTATTCCACAACATTTTCGTTGTGAACAAGTTGAACAGGGAACATGTCGTTGGAATACAGGATGCCCAGATACTCGTCGAAGCCCTGAGTACGGGGCAGCCACTGTTCTTTATGTCCGAGATGCCACTTGCCGTACGCGGCTGTGGCGTATCCCTTCGATTTCAGAATCTCGGCGATAGTCACTTCTGACTGGGGTAACCCGAAGTTCGATGCACCCACGTCAGGTGCCGGATTGCGAACCACCGTGTGTCGAAACGGATACCGGCCCGTCAGGATTGTTGCGCGAGAAGGAGCACAGTAGGGAGTCGGCACATAAAAACCTGTCAGCATAACGCCTTCGGTCGCCATGCGATCAAGTCGAGGTGTCTTGAAGGGACAGTCTTTGTTGAAACAGCCAACGTCCCCGTAGCCAAGATCATCTGCGAATATCACGATCACGTTTGGGTCAGCCGTGGCGCCGGACTGAACTGTCGCAATCGTCAACAGTGCAGTAAGAACAGGGATTCGCATCGAGTACTCCACATTGGGGAAGAAGTAGTCCGATGAGTCTGGCAAAAAACGGCCAGAACATCCACCTTGCCGCGACGCATGGTTGCTCATTCGCAAAATGTCGAACTCGTGGTGTAGCGCAACGTGATGCCGGCTGAAATTGTGCGAACTGCGTGAAACCACGAGGAATGCGTGTCTACCCGATTCCATGCAGTGAGATGTCAAAGCGACGAAAGGCAGAAACAACACACGCGACGGTTGTGGTTGCGAACGTCGTGATTCCCAGCAGAATTCCAACGGCGAAGACGAGTGCCGGTGAGAAAGTCAAGCCGGAAACTGCGGCGATGGAGGCTGACAGAGGCGCAGGCCAGGAGGGTGCCTGCGAACATAGCCATCAGCACAGATTTTCCCGTGAACTTCAGTATGGTTCGCAGGAATGCGGCGAAGCCTTCCTGAGTTGGTCGGTGGGGATACAGCAGAAAGACCAAATTATCCAGGGCCACAAACCGGACCGTCAGTGGAACGCTGAAAAGAACGGCGGCAACAATCAGCTGGGTATCCACAGATCGATAGACGCCGGCGGCAACAAAGACGGCCGTCTGAAACAGACACGCCAGCAATACCGGTGTCGCCAGCTGGCCGAGTACGATTCGAGTCGGTGTCATGGGCAGCAGCTTCAGTTGACACAGGTGGTCACTGTCAAGGCGGAAGTCAAGCTTGATGGCTTCCGGCAGCAGCATGAACGAGTAGAACAGAGCACCGCAGACAATCAGCAAAAATGAAAGGGCTGGAATTTTTATGGAGGTCAGGAAGGGACTGAGCATCAACGCCGGAATGGCCATGGAAATCAGAAGGCTGCCGCCGTAGCGAACGGCGCGTCGACACTGCCGCCAGACAAGCGGACCGCAGATCGGGATGCGTGGCAGTCGATGATCACCTCCCGTTGATGTTGCCAACGGGGCCTGTTCCAAAAGGGCGGACTGCCATTGACGGCGTTCACGCCGAAGGCATGTTTGCTGCCACAATGATTCCAGGATGCATATGAGCCACGCCATTGCTGAAAGTACGGTCACTATGCCCATGGATTTAGTGATTAGTGACACCGTCGTTCCCTGAGCAGTGATCACGTCTGCCACGCACAAAAACGGATAAGCAATGATGGAAACAGGATCCTGCTGCACAAGCGACTGCAAATACTGCGTTGCTCCCTCGACCCGGACGAACTGGTCAACCTGAACGATTGCGACGGCATCGATGGGAGTTGTCGGCTGCAACTGACAGGTCATCGCCGTCAAGCCCAGCAGCACTACGACGCCAATGCGAAATCCTTGGTAAGCGCGATCACTCAGGCAACTGGTGCCAATATCCGTCACCATGCGAAACATCTCCAGCCCCACCAGGGCCAGAATCAGGCCACCGGGACTGCTCCATGAGAGGTCGGGCAGCAACACCAGAATGGTCAGAATTGCTTTTGGCAGTGTCGCAGTCAGAATGACGGAGAACCGGTAAGCCAGTCGCTGTTGTGCAGAAAACGGTCCCGCCACAATGAGTGCTTCTTCGGCTTCAGACCATTCGATGGCGGTGTCAGGTCGTTTCCATGTCACCCGTATGATGTGCCACATAAACCACGCGAACAATGGCACCGCTACCCATATGCGAAATACGTCGGGAGCATATGGAGTACGCAGCATCATGCTGACAATCGTCTGTCCGGTCCACACAAGGACCAGCATCGATAACATAATTCTGCGGGGCGTGGAAAACGCCGTCCTGAGTCGGCGAAGTCGTGCGCGAACGTGCGACGTCAGCAGGATCATCAGCACTGCCGGAACTGACGCGACGTCTGTGGCCGCTGTGCCGGTTGCGGTAAATCTCCCTGCAGCCACGACAGCACCGCCACAGACTGGTCGGCGTTTGCGTTGTCTGCGGTTGCCGCAAAGAAAATCTGTTCCAGACTAACGTCGTCGTCGAGCTCTCCGAACTGTTGCCGGAGGTCGGGGACCGTACCGAAGAATTGCTGTTGTCCATGATCCAGCATCAGTATCTGAGTGCAGATGTCCTCGACCATAGCCAGTAGGTGTGAACTGATGAGTACGCCGGCGCCGGTGGCTGCCCGCTCGATAATGGTTCGTTTCAGAGTACGAATGCCCATCGGATCCAGGCCCGTCAATGGTTCATCGAACAGCAGAGCGACCGGGTCGTAGAGATAGGCACAGCAGATCGCCAGTTTCTGCCGCATACCACGTGACAGATCTTTCGCTGCAGTGTTGCATTTTTGGTCGAGCTCGAACTGCTGCAGCAGTGCCGACGCTTTCCGGTCGGCGTCCGTAACTTTATACGCGGCAGCTGTGAAGGCGAGGTGATCGTCCACAGTCAAATTTGGAAACAGCTTTGGGTCGTCAGGAACGTAAGCCAGTCGTTGCTTCACCGAGGCCGATTCGTTTTCGACAACGAAGCCAGCGACGGTCAGGCGACCGCTGGTTGGCGGAATGACAGCGGCAAGTGCTCTCATCGTGGTCGTCTTGCCGGCTCCGTTTGGTCCGATGACTCCAATAATCTGGCCGGGCTGTACAGCAAACGATATACCCTGAACTGCAGGTGTGCCTTCATAGGCCTTGTGAAAGTCAGTCACCGAAAGGACGGTCGGTTCTGCCATCGTGAGTGATCTTTCGAACAGTGTCTGCAGTACGGACACGCTCAGTCATGTTCGAGTCAGCGTGTACCGCCTGTATGACTGCAGTGAGCGAAGTGAATGGACTGCGAAAACACTAGGTCATGAGCAGCCGTGTGCACGCAGAATTGATGTAATCCGGCATGGTCAGAGCGTTCCCGACGAGCCATCCATTGCGGGATCATTGATGCCGGCACCAATACTACTTTTTGCGGCCCCGTGAACGCGCTCCGGATTTTCCCTTACGGCGTTTGCCCCGGGCAGAAGAATTTCGCCCGGATTTACGATTTCCGCGGGATTTTGAAGCGTTCGATCGCTCACGTTTTTCTCGTTTTTGCTTACCCAGCCGGTAAGCAAACGGCAGCCACAGTACTGCGAATCCGATTCCGCCCAGGCAGCCGAGTCCCGTACCGAGCACACCCGCCCGTTGAGTTCGCTCTTCGTTGTTCAGTGTCTCCGACTGAATCCAGAACACGCCTCCGATGCCAGCGCCGATGATCAGGCTAAACCACGCGATGGAAAGCAGGATTCGTTTCTTGATTGTCATGTTACTCGTTTCTCCGGCCCCACGGATGTCCGGCGCGGTCCGGCTCACTCGGTAGCGAATGCTGTCGTCGTTTGACGCTTCGTATCCGGGATTTCGCGTCGTCAGACAGACGCAGTCGGTTGATTGTCGGCGCGCTGGACCCACTTGTAGACCTTCGCCGAGTTTCGCCAGAAATATTTCTCTGCGACTCTACGCGACCTCGTGGCGAAGTATTCGCGAACGATGTTTACGATTTTGTCCAATGATGTGACGCCGTCGCTGTTCGGCCAGTCGCTGCCGAAGATGACTCGGTCTTCCCCCAAGACCTCCATCAATTCGTCAAGGCGATCGCGATGAGAATTCAGATCAGTTGAAATATGTCCGTCGACTCGATGAATCACCGTGGACAGCTTCACATAAACGTTGGTGCGTTGTTTCAGTTCTGCGAGTGCTGAATCATACGCGGCCCGCGAGGCCGCTGTTGGTTCCATGGCGGGCAGATGGTCAATCACGATGCGCAGTTCGGGCACCTGATCGCTGACACGTATGATGCCCTGCAACAGTTCAATATTCGGATTGGCAGAGTCTAGCACAAGATCCGCGTCTGCCAGGCGTTTTAGTCCTTCAATGAAAACAGGGTTGGCAGCCTGTTTGGCAAGGTCGTAGCCCCACAGGTTTCCGTAACGAATGCCGCGGAACAGTGGGTTGAGGCGATGGCGTTCAAGGTATTCGACGAAGTCGGGCTTCTCGGGCCGCAGGTTGCCAATGACTCCCACAATCATCGGGTCGCGCTCAGCAATCTGCAGCGCCCACAGGTTGTCCTCTATCCACGGACTTGCTTCAACTTTGACTGCCCCCACAATTCCAAGCGGAGCTGCGAGCTTCCGATAGCGGGACGGCAGTGATACGGTTGGCGAATCACCTCCGGGACCCGCGTAGGGAGCGCCCTGTGGCCGAGTCGCATCGAACAGATGGATATGCGTGTCTATGATGGGAACAGGTGCGGCGTCGTTTGTCCCACCCAGTGCTTGAGACGCAGTCACGGCGGCCGTTCCTATGACAAAGGTTCGTCGCGAGAGGTTATCCGCGTCACCGCTTGATTCTGTTTGGTTCATATCGACTCCTTTTTCAGGAAGCGTAGCACAGTCAAACGCACTCATCGGCCAGCTACGGTGTGATATTACCTAAACGCATCGTTTTAGGAGACACGGTGTCGAGGTGCGGAAGCCCCTGTGTTTATGAACGGTGCAATTCGTTTTCCGCTTTGTCGTGGCTCTCAGCACCGCGGAGTTGACAATTGATATGGGCTGATTCGTTGTGCTGACACCCCGGGCACGCTCAAATCGTTATCGTGCCGGAGGTGCCACCTCACGAACATCCGCCCCGTGAATGTCACTCACGACAAGTAGCGCGAATCGAGCAACCTAGTCCAGATCGTTGGTGCTGAGCGATGCATAGTCAAATCGACCTCGCAAATCTGTGTGACCGTCTTTGTAGAACTGCGTGCTGCCGTTTTTCATTTTCGCATATGCTTTGCCCGGGATCAGCTCTTTGAGAACGGCATCACGATCCGCCGCCAGAGCGAATCGCTCAAGAAAGGATTGGTCAGCAGAGATGGCCCGGGGAAGGAACGCCGCCAGAAGAATGCCTGTAAGGACGAATTGCCGCATTGTTGTTGCTCCCTAACCCTGTTAGCGCTGAAGAATGGCTCGAACTTGCGATTGGCGACTGTGCGTCCGATTCGAATACAGCTGTCTGCTTCCGATAGTCTTGGTAATCCGGAGCGAACGAAATCGGCCGCGCGCAGTACACAATTCGATGCGCAGGGGCGATACCTGTATTACACAGGAGCATTACAAAGAGTGTTGCAATCACTCCCATTCGACTCACAGGCCCGTCAGTTAAGCACCCGGGGCACGGAAATGGGTCAACAAATCCGCCATGTTTATGCTCGAAACGCGAAAATGCGTTTTGCGCAGAAACTGGGTGTTTCCGGCGGCGATGCGTTCGCTGTAAGCTTGCCTACTCGCTGCCTCGGGCATTGATGGACGCTCCTGCCGGAAGAAAACAGTCGCTCAGCACGACTTCTCTGATCAACGATTTGAGCCGAAAATTGTCGGACTCTGTCCTGCTGACGATTGTCTCGACCGATAACGAATCGACCGGGCGCAGCTCTCTGGACAGGGCAAATCTCAGCAAGTGACGAGTAAACGCTGTGGCAAAACGTCGGTTTTCTTTGACCAGCGATTCTTTGAAGCGGACAATGCTGTCGAAGTCGTATTTCTTCAGCAGAGTACCACTTGAGTCAACGTCTCTGCCGTTCTCGTACTTGTCTCTCCAGCGGCCAGTAATGTCAAAGTTTTCGAGTGCAAAGCCCAGAGGGTCGAGCCGTGAATGACAACCCGCGCAATCCGGGTTCTCCCGGTGCTGGGCGAACTTTTCTCGAATGGTCAGGTCGTCCGAAGAATCCTCCTCATTCAATGGAGGCACGTCGTTGGGCGGCGGCGGAGGTGGGTCGTTGAAAATGACTTCAATGATCCATGCGCCCCGCGCGATGGGGTGAGTGCGTTTCGGACCTGAGGTCATGCTTAACATCGCGGCATTGGTGATGATTCCGCCGTATCGTGCGTCTGATGCGGCGACTCGCTTAAACGACTGTGACCTCATCATGTTGCGAATACCGTCGTCCAGTTCCTTCCGTGCCGTTTCTCGCAGTTCGTCGGGGTCCTGCGCAGCGGGAACGTTGTTCAGTGCCATTTCAGCACGTTCAAGCGATCCGCTTAGCGCCTTGTGCTTTTTCCGCTGCACTGGGGTCAGGGCCTGCAATAATTCTTCAGCAGAGATGTACAAGTTGTCGCCGCTGAAGGATGAGGCGACTTCGTCTGCCGTCAAGGCTATGTTGTACAAACGGGCTTTGTCCAGATTTACCGTCAGGTACTTGTTGCCTCCCGCGGGCAAATGACGCAAACCAAAGATGACGGAAGTGTCGTCTTTCGGGAATGTCGCGGTGCCCTTTCGAAAGGGTTTGCCGTAGGGAATTCCGTTGCGATACAGCGTTGTTGTTCCGTCATCTGTGTAGACCATCGCCAGGTGCAGAAGTTCGGCGGCACTGTTTTCAGGAGAGGAGTCCGGAAAATCTTCCGTGCGGCTGAAGCCATTGCTGCCGGAAATCCAGTGGTTTGGATTCCGTTCGCCCAGAACGATTGTGTCGAAAAAGTCGCCAGGGCCCTGAATGCCCATCACGCCACCGCCGCGCTGGTCTGGATTCGGAACGCTGCACCAAACTTCCAGCGTCTTGGCCTTTAAGTCGATGGGCAGCGTCTCGCTTTGCAGATACGACTTGTTGAGCACGATCATACCGTCTTTGTACTCAGGTTTGCCGTGAGCAGTCAGGTGCAGTGCATTGACTGAGTCCTTCAGGTTACCGTTGAATTCCCAGGCGGCGTAGGGCTTCAGGTTGACTGGCACTGTGGCGCCGGCATCTGTCTTTCGAGCGGCCAATAGTTGATCCTTCACCGGAGCGACCAATGCATCCCTTTCTGCGGTGACTGCCTCAATTGTCGTTTGCAGTGTCTTTCGTTGCTCGTCATTGACCTCGTTCCGCCGGATGACGTCGGCTTCATTCACTTCCTGAGGTTTCAGGTCTGACGTGTACCAGGTCTTCAGAAAATCACTCTGGTAGCCGAACGTCGGTGAAATGAGTTCCACGATGGGCCGGTCTTCAATAAAGACGGCGTCGAACAAAAGCAGTGGTTCAAGCACCATCTGCAGACTGGCCGGGTTGTTCCTGTTCAGGCTGAAGAAGCGGTTCTTGCGCGGGTCCGGTGTTGCTGCCAGGACGTTTTCGAGTTGCATCCACTGAGACGGAAAGGTGTCCAGGAATCGTTCGATCCTCAGGTCGACCAGCATTCTGGCCACTGTTCTGTCCAGTACATCGGGCTGAGAAAGCTGGCCAATCCTGGCCAGTCTCAATAGTTCCTCGTCAGGTCCACTGGCCCACAGGAAGAAGGACAATCTTGACGCGAGCTCAAACTGAGCCTCGTGGCCGTCGACTGCGCCCGATCGATAAAGAAACATGGGGGAAGACAAAGCGGCTGATGCCACCTTCTTCATAGCGTCAGTAAACGAAAGTCCCTGATGTATTCTGGCCACCGTGTAGGTCGTGTAACGTTGCAGCGTATCGTCACCCACAGGCCTGCGAAAGGCGATCGAAAGAAAACGATCAAGTCGTGCATTGACTTCGTCAGACGGGTCATCGGTTTCCGTTGGCTCTTTGAAGAATTCGTTCCAGATTCCAACGTTCTGTTCCGTGAAGTCCGGGCTGTTCACGATGGATACGCTTAGCCGCAGGAACGCGTCCAGCAACAACGGCGAAAGGGTCAGCTGATTGGCCTGATTGTCGAAACCATGGGAGGCTCGAAGATCGCCGGGAAAGGCGTTGACGTCTCGTAATCCTGCCTTCGGGGCAAGTGAATGAGACGCCACCTTGACTGAATTCGGCATTTTCCTGCCACCAGGCATCAGATAATTCTGATGCCTGGTCATCAGTTTTTCAGGCAGACTGAAGACATCGATCCTTAATTGGAAAAGATCTTTGACTGCGTTGTTGTATTGAAACCGATTCAGCCGACGGACCCGCGGTTGTTTTACTTCCTGGCCCGACACAGATTCACGCAGCATCGTCTTTAATCTGGTCAGTAGGCTCGTCCGCGTCTGTTCTTCAAGTTGCGGTTCGTCTTCGGGCGGCATGTTGTTGCCATCAATGACCTCAATCATTTTCTCGATCAGCTGCGGTTGCTTCAGAAGCTGATCTGATGTTGTGATCTGTTCGAGATCGATGTCGCCGCTCACTCTGGTTTCGCCGTGACACTTCACGCATTTCTGAGCGAGAAGTGGCTTCAGAAACTGGTCAAAGTCGCGGGGGTCACCTTTCGCAACTGTACTGCCGACCAGAAACATCAGGCAGAGCGGCAAACTGAACCGATTTACAGACATGAACAATTACCTCAGAATATTCGATGTGTTCTGCGCACGTCTCGGCGGCGACGGGCGGCAGCGACTTGACGGCTATTGAGCCGCCGTTGCAACAGATGGCGGCATTTCCCTTTACGTCCACAGGTCAGAGATAACGCCTGAACTGTCTGCGAAGGAATCAATTTCCAGTCCCATCAACTGAGCAATGGTCAGCCACATGTTCGAGTTGAGCGTACCGCTCTTACACTGAATGTAGCGTCCCTGCTTAATTTGGTCCTGCCCTTTTCCGGCGACGATCATTGGCAGATCGAAGTACTGATGAGTCGCACCATCTCCCAGGCCGGCACCGTAGGTGACGATTGAATTATCCAGCAGAGAACTGCCGTCAGACTCCTTGATTGTCTTCATGCGGGACAGGATGTAGCTGTATTGCTGCATGTGGAAGATGTCGATCTTCTGAAGCTCTTTGTAGCCTTCACCTTTCTGATTGTGCGTCATGTTGTGGTGTTGCACCGGTTTGTCAAAGACGCCTTCATACATCAAGGATGCATCCCATCGTTCGGGGCCCACCATAAACGTGCAGACATTCGTGATTCCCATCTGCAGAGCCAGCAGCATCAGATCAGCCTGCAGTCGGATGTATCCTCCTCTCGGCAGAATTTCATTCTTTGGCTCGCTGATGTCGGCACTGGCTACCAGTTGTTGCAGCTTCGCAATTCTGGTTTCGATTTCGCGAATCATCTGCATGAATTCACCAAGCGTATGGCGGTCGTCCTGTCCCAGTTTCCGCGACAGCGTTTTGGCATCCGCCAGTACAAGGTCCGTAACGTCCGTGACATGAGTGCGATAGCTGTCGGCCATAAACAGTCGGTCGTACAGTTTCTTCGGATCCTTGATCGACGGGGCGATCTGGTCCGGGCCATACCATGAGATGTTGTTGAAGTAGATGGATTCCTTACCTGCAGCGAACCCGTTGCAGCTGATCTCCAGAGTGTTGAAGATGGTGGAATGGCCAACGTTGTCGCCAATCACCTGATCCAGGCT
>JAQWLN010000171.1 GCA_029247265.1 Fuerstiella sp. | reverse complement strand
GGCGAAAATCCTCAGCAACCCGCTCATAGATTTCTTCGATCAGATCCGTTTCTGTCTGAGTGAAGGCCACATCTCCGTCCAGATCAAAGACCGGGGTGACGATCGGAGCAGATGATCCGTCCAGCCGTGCCGTCGTCCAATCCAAGTCGGCTTCAGTGTGACCGTTGAAATCAAGGTAAACCGTAACAGGCGCACCGGGCAGACTGCTGACCTGAATCGGGTTCGTCAGCAGCAATCGCGATTCCAGAGTTTCCGCGGACACACTACCGCATTGTTTCTCACGTCGAATCCTGCGGACAGATGCTCGCGAACGGCGGAACGTGGACAGCAGAGATTGCAGAACTGTCATTGAAGAATCCTTGTAAACCTGTGCCGATAATTCAGATCGCCACAGGCGTCGTGGGCGGAATGCCCAAAGATCACATAAAAAAACTGATTTCGGGAGCTATCAAAACTGATGGCTAGAGCAGATTACGGAAACATGTAGCCCCTTCGGGCTCGTGGGAAGCCGATATTGCAGGCTGGAAAACGCTTTTCGCGGCCACAAGTCAGCGTAATACGCTGTAGACCTGATTCCAGATAGTTTTTTCCTGTGGCGGAGAAATGACTGAAAACGCGCGCTAAGGCGCCTACATGTTCGGTCTAGCATGGCAACTGCCTGCCCTGACCGCCCGATAATGTCCCAAACTCGAAACGAACCCAGTCAACTAGGACGAAATCGGATACGCCAACCAACAGGAAAAACCCAATCTGCTCATGCGTACACTACATGCTGCGGCAGCATGTCTGCTGCGCAGCAGAATATCCTTGTTTTTCCGGGAATCCGGCCACGCGACGGTCGGGCAATCGCTCAACCAGGAAGCAGCCATATCCAACTTTCTGAACGTCACAATTGTGGTGACTGTCAGGCGGCCAGCACCAGCACCAAATGTCGCAGCGGCCGATTTGCCGGCAACATTTACTGGGTGACTTCTTGAATTAACTGCACGCTGGCAGGGCCAGTCGTCGCTTTTGCACCCTTTGTCGGCACTTAATTGCCGAGATTTCCGCAAGAACGGCCTCCAGCGCACGGCGGGGCTACGCTTGAACCTGACTCGACTGCAGGTCACGGTTTCCGCAGTTGAACGCCGATGCTGAACAGAACGATACCGATCACCAGTGAAACGGGCATCACGATCAGTTGGATGCCAAAACTCAGCTGAAACAGGATCAACATGGGTAGCATTGCCAGTACAAACAGTTGCATCAGAAAGCCAAGTTGCTGTTTCATATCGTTGCTGCCGTAGGGCCCGATGGCATGGTGGCCAGTTAAAATGCCAACTGGCAGCACGGGAATTGCGTGGTGATTCACTCTCACTCAGTGTAGCCGCACCACGATTGTGTTCTGTTTCGGGCAAGACCGAAAAATGCTGAAGTCACGGGACTGGACACAAAACGCGCATCAATAGCGAGTGCATGAAAAAGGCAGCTCTGATTACTCAAAGCTGCCCCTGGTTGTGTTTCGTCGGTCATTGCCGTCGAGTTACTTTTCTTCAAACACGCTCACGTCGGCTTCGATCGGCTTCAGCGCGGGATTGTCTCCGACGGACACGCTGACTTTGTATTTGCGATCCAGATAGCCCACGCGTTCGTGCCAGATACGCAGTTCATGGTCGCCGACGGGCAGGTTTTCCATTTTGAATTCACCTTTAGCATCAGTGGCCACGGCATATGGATGATCCAGAACGAGCCAGTGGGCAACCATCCACGGATGGAAGTCACACTTCACCTGGTGAGGAACAATTTCTCTCGTCGCTGTCGCAATATCGACGCCTTCACCTGCCTTGGTGTTAGGGGCGACAAGAATATTCATGGCTTGGTTTCGCAGCGGGTACGTGTGTGTGTTATGTGCGATGGGGTCGCTGTTCAACACCTCGACGGTTTGTCCCGCCTGTACCACCAGAACATGAGGAATGAATTTACATTTTGCCTGGTCAAAGATCATCTTTGGCGCGGGCTTGGCAGCTTCAGGGTGGATGTCCTTCGGAGCTTTGTAGATGTACAGGAAAACGTTGGCGATGCCTTTGGTTTCCCTGTCGATCACAAGGTCGTCACGATAGGTATCTTCAGCCGCACAGATTTCACCGTCCTTGACGGGTGCTCCCTTGGCGTGCAGTAATACGGGGTCAGGAACATCACCTTTCAGGACCACTCGACCGGAGATTGTGCCCCATTCGGCAGCAAGACCGGGGGACGCAAGGATTAAAGTCGACAGAACGGTCAGCGCGATACTCTTCATCTGGACACTTTCGAGTTTGAACTTTGACATGACAGGATTGTCGTTGGCACAGAAACCGCAATTTCCGGGTTGGTCGGACGCGTATGCAGCGACATCAGATCCCGGGGGATTGTTGTGCCGGGTGGGACCGCAAACCGCGTAGGGCCTCGGCTTCCTCGATTCTATGCCCGTTTGATGCAAAGTCGACGACATGCCGCTCGTTTCCAGAGATTCCGTAACGTTCTTCCCGACCGCAGGAAGCCGATATCAGGCCTGAAATTGCTGGACATTTGAAACATCGGGTCGCCATATCAGTCTCGCGATCCTATCGACCGTCCGAAAACCTTCACCAACTCAGCCCGGGACTCATTGGCCAGCGCCTCAATGAATAGGGGCCCTGGGTTTGCAAACCTCGCTTTTCCCTGCGAGAATTGGGAATGACCACAAGGGTTAATACACAGTAGTACCTGAGTACTAGTGTGATGAGCAGGTTCAGTCTGCCAGTAATTGCTGCAGCAACGCAACGAGCACGTCAACGTACGGAACAAAGATTCCAATGCTGTCACGTCTGGCCACCTATACGCTGTTGGGAATTGAAGCTCGGTCCGTTGAGGTTGAAGTTGACATCTCTCCTGGCGCTCTACTTCGAGTCAGGTTATCGAGGATCGATCAGAGTGGAGATCAAGGACGGACAAATCGACAAGAACGAACAAGACATCAAGCTGTGGTGAGCGACAGCCTTTTTTTCATCAAACCGGCCAAGTGACCGAACGGCAACTTGGTCCCGTATCTACCATTCGCAAGGATTGAGGCACTCAGCCGAAACAACGAAAAATGACAATGGGTGTGACATCTGTAATCATTGGTATGCTTTTCTTGCTCTCCATCCTGTCCAATATCCCCAAGGGACGAATCCGTGGCAGGAACGGATATGTCGATAGATCAGCGTCCCCTGTTCCGTTCTGGCTTATTATTGGTCTGAAATGTGTTGTTGTTCTTGTTGTGTTGTTTCCAAAGCAGAGCATGAGCATTGTTCAGTTTGGGATCGAAGACACGAGTGCTGACACTCAGGGAAAGGTTGAGGAGTTTAAGCAGCGGAAAAGTGCGGATTCCGAAACAAGCAGCGAGCAGGAATGAAGACTCTCATCGCAGTCCTGAGTGCCGCTGAAATGTTAATGGACTAAATTGATTACGGTTTAGAAAAAACATGTCCCTTCGACTCACAGCATTGGTCAGTGGCAATACTGGAACTTTTGCGCAATGAGAACAGAATTGAACTTCATTCCCAGAATTGAAGAACGGCTGAACCCTTTCAGGGAAGCCTTGCTCACTCACCATATTTACAGTGATATTGATCGCCTTGAAGCGTTGCGGACGTTCATGGAGTGCCACGTCTTTGCCGTGTGGGATTTTATGTCGTTGCTCAAGGTGTTGCAGCAGCGGCTTTGCTGCGTGGATATTCCGTGGTTGCCCCCCGCTGACCCACAGGCTTGTCGATTTATCAACGAGATCGTGCTTGCTGAGGAATCTGACGATGATGGCCGTGGTGGGTTCGGCAGCCATTTTGAGCTTTATCACCGTTCGATGAAGCAATGCGGGGCCAATACCACTGGGATTGATGGATTCCTGTCCGATCTTCGCCGGGGCGTTTCCCTGCGGGCAGCACTTGCTTCCCCAGTAGTCCCCGAAGCTGCTCGGCGATTTGTGAAACAGACGTTCGAGATCATCGAAACCGGCAACCTGAGTGCGATTGCTTCAGCCTTCACCTACGGACGGGAAGATTTGCTGCCGGATGTGTTTCAACGCATCGTGGACGAACTGAATGCAGAGGCCGGTGGGCAATTAGAAGAGTTCCGGCATTACCTTTTGCGGCACATCGGTCTGGATGGGGACGAGCATGGGCCGATGGCGACTCGACTCGTGCAGTCACTTTGCGGCTCGAACGATGCACTTTGGGAGCGGGCGGAACAAGCAGCAGTTGACTGCTTACTTGCTCGGAAAGAACTGTGGGATGGAATCTGTGATGCGATTAGCAGGGATGGTATCACTGAAGCACAAAAGAACTGTGAATGACTACCAGCTTGTGCGAATTCTGCTCGCACACAAAGGACGTTGTCTCGGCGAAGGGATCTCGGTTCCTCTTGTGTGGCAAAGCCGCCACCGACAATCGCTTCCAGAAGTATCCACCGCAGCCTGTCGTTCAGTGCGGAGGGTTTGAGCAAAAGAAGGAAGAAAAAATCTCGGAATAAATGCGATCCTGTATCCGTCACTTCACGGATTGAATCAGGACTTCCTTCGCCTTCCGTGACATTGCCTTGATTGCCAACTCTCGTTTCAACGCCATGCTCTGGTTTGTCTGCGATTCCTGATAGGCCAACGTGACCGGCAGTCGGCTGCGTGTGTATCGTGAAGCAGTTCCGCCGTTGTGTTGCTCAAGCCTGCGTTCCAGATCATTCGTGATGCCTGTGTAGAGTGAGCCATCAGCACATCGCAAGACGTACACAATCCAGTGCTCAGCCAGTTGCTTCATCAGCTTTTGAACGGCGACTTCCTTGGACTTGGCTTCGACCTCTACGGTCAAGGAAAGGTCACGCCAGCACTCAGGGAAGTCCACGATGTTGATGAAGTCGTGATGGCGTCGTGGCTTCGGCCCCTTCCAGCCTTCGATGGGACTGGAGATGTGGAAGAGTGGTTCTCGATTCCATGTTGCCAACGCCTGATCGGTCGCCTCTTCGACGGAGAGTTCATCCTGATTACAGCGGTGATGATGCACGTCGTAGACCAGCGAAATTCCCTCAGCCCGGCAGACTGGAATCCCAGAAGCACAGGATCAGGTAAGCGACCACGGAAACGATCAGCAGCGTCGAGAAGTTCATCTCCTCCCGGAGTGGACCGTCATGCGTTTCATGGAAGAAGTAAGCGGCCCAAAGCGGAGAGATGAGGAACAGACGTGAAAGTATTTCGGTCTCCTTTGAGAGAGGTTGGAAATGCTTGTGTTCCCGGTGCCCTGTTCTGTTGGAATGAAGCTAGTAGCGTCGTTTGAGATGGAGATTTTCCCGCTTTTGCTCGTTTCGACCTGTGAAATCGACCAAATTCACGGTTTACAACTGAACTGACAGCGATTGCGTGTCTGGCTAACGTCTTACAGCTATAGTAGTTGCGATCAAACTGGCAATGTGCTGTAAGATCATTGTGCCCCTGCGGCTTTCGAGGTGATCCCAAACGGCAGTGCAACTGCAACCCGATGCAGGTCGAACGCTACCTCAGCCGAATCAGCGGACCACTGCTGGACCGCATCGATATCCACATCGAAGTGCCGCCTGTTCCATTTCGAGAGCTTTCGGACACGACGAACGGTACTTCCAGCGAACAGATGCGGGCACAGGTGATTTACGCCCGGGAGCGTCAGAAAGACCGTTTTCAGGGCCGGACAACTCGGGTGAACGGAAAGATGAAACCTCCCGAGATCCGTAAATACTGCAAATTGAACAAGGATGCAGAACAATTATTGAAGGCAGCGATGGAAGAAATGGGGCTTTCTGCACGGGCACACGACAAAATACTGCGAATCGGCCGGACCATTGCCGATCTGGTTGACAGCGAGGAAATTCAGGCCGAACACCTCAGCGAAGCCATCAATTTCCGTACGCTGGACCGAAACTATTGGCAACAGTAGGCCTCGGGGCCTCCTGCCAGCGGGAAAACCTGAACTCCGGTTCAGGATCGAATTGACTTAATCAGACGTGGCGATATCCTAACCGCTTCGATTTTGCCCGGAATACGTTGAGAACCGAAAGAATACAGTCAAATGGGACGATGTGAGCGACAGAGAGAACTTGCACGACGTCGGAAAAGACGAGTTCAACTGACCAAGATGCGCGTGAAATACGCCGCAGCGACATCGGATACGGAAAAGGCAGAAATTCTGGCGAAAGCCCGCCGCATGAGTCCGTTCGTCGAGCTGGCAGCTGCGGCTGAATAACAGCCCGTTCCTGATTCAGACAAACCCAACGACGAGCGCTTTTTGGCACTCGTCGTTTTGTATGCGCACATGCTTTTTTGCGCACGTTCGCATGGCTGACAATTTCAGTCACCTTTCCGCAGGTCAGGCTATGCCTGACAGGATCACATTGCAGGCCGCATCAGTATGAAATTCGAAACCAAATGTGTTCACACCGGGGTCCACAAGGATCAGCAGTACAACAGCGTAATCACGCCGATCTATCCGTCGTCGACGTTTTATTTCAACGACCTGGAATCGACCTCAGGCTATGACTACACCCGCTCCGGCAATCCTACTCGCGACGCGCTGAACGAAAACCTTGCAGCCCTTGAAGGTGGAGTCGGATGTGTAACGACATCCAGTGGCATGTCTGCAGTTCACTGCGCAATGTCGCTGTTCAACCCAGGTGATCACATCGTCGTCCCGGCAGACGTATACGGGGGCACCTTCCGTCTGATCGATCAGTTTCTCAGAGAAAAGGGACTGTCATTCACGTTTGTAGACATGACAGACCTGTCCGCGGTGTCGGCCGCCATGCAGTCGTCGACGAAAGGTGTGTGGATCGAAACGCCCAGCAATCCCATGATGAAGGTCATCGATCTGGCCGCCGTTGTGGAAATTGCAAAGCAACAGGACGTATTGACGATTTGTGATAACACGTTTTTATCGCCCTATCTTCAAAGACCGCTGGAATTTGGCGTCGACGTTATCGTGCATTCGACCACGAAATACATCAACGGCCATTCGGACGTCGTGGGCGGTGCCGTCATAGCAAAAGAAAAAGAGATCGCGGACCGAACCGCATGGCTGTGCAACGCACTTGGTCTGGCATGTTCACCGTTTGATGCATGGCTGGTGCTGCGAGGCGTCAAGACGTTGGGCTGCCGTATCGAGGCTCAGCAAAAATCGGCGATGAAGATCGCCCGGTTCCTGGAAAGTCACTCGCTTGTGGAACGAGTCTACTATCCGGGTCTGGAATCGCATCCTCAGCATGAACTGGCGAAGCAACAGCAGGACGGCTTTGGCGCCATGCTTAGTTTTGACGTGAAAGACGGACGCACCGTCGCGGAAAATGTGTGCATGAATTCAAAGCTGTACGATGTTGGCGTTTCGCTCGGCGGCATCGAAAGCCTGATTTCATTCCCCGTGACGATGAGTCACGCGGCAATGTCTCCGGAAGGGCGCAAAGCGGCCGGTATCACGGACAACACGGTCCGGATCTCTGTGGGACTGGAACACAGCGACGACTTGATTACCGACCTGAAACAGGCGCTGGAGAGCTAACTGCTAAACCAGTTCCCAGCCTTTGCGATACTCACGCCGGATGAATCGGTCTGCTTCAGGAGCATTGGTGGCCTTCATGTTTTCCGCGTCCCACTCCAACTTCTTGCCGGTGCGGAACGCCACATTGCCCAGGTGATTCGCTTCGGTCAGCCAGCCTGCGTATTCAAAGTTGCAGGTTGTCATATCTCCGGTCTTCGCCGCGTGAATCCATTCCGCGTGATGTCCCAGTGATGGCTGGATATACGGTTTTGGTGGAGTAAAGTCCTTGAACTTGTCTTCCGGCAACAGGATGTGTTTGCCGTAGTCGGACAGCAGCATACCGTCGTCACCGATGAACAGGACGCCGCTGTTCCATTGAGGAATATCGCCAGCTGTCCAGATTTCCGGCTTGTTGGCACCCTGATACCAGCTGACTTCCACAGCGGGCATATCACCGCGTGGACCGTATTCGTACTTCACCTGCATGGATGCCGGAGCAATTTCCGCGTGAGGTTCCGGACCGCTGGCGTGGATCGTCAGTGGTGCTTTAAGATTAAGAGCCCAGAACGGCAGGTCGAGCCAGTGGCTGCCAAGATCGGACATCGTGCCGTTACCGAAGTCCCACCAGCGATACCAGTTTGGTCCGGGGAAATAGACATTGTTGAACGGCCGATGCGGCGCCGGACCGAGCCACAGGTCCCAGTCCAGGCCTTCCGGAATCGGATCTTCTTTAGCCGGTCGTTCTTCGACGTATACCCGGTCCTTGTTTCGCTCAAAGTCAGCTCGGGACTGTCGTCCCCATGCGCGGCCGACCCAGGTGTGACATTCGCGGACCGGCCCGATCGCTCCGGTCTGGATTAATTCGACGACCCGCCGATAGTTCTCACCGGCATGAATCTGAGTACCCATTTGAGTTGCTACACCGGCCGCCAGCGTGGCTTCACGAATTACGCGGGCTTCGTACACATTGTGAGTCAGTGGTTTTTCACAATAGACGTGTTTGCCCATCTGCAGGGCAGGCAACGTAGCGAAGGCGTGAGTATGTTCGCATGTACTGACGACGACTGCATCGATACCGTTTGCCTGATCAAACAGCCGGCGAAAATCAGTTTCTGTTCGCGCCTGCGGAAACGCATCGGCCGCTCGGCCGAGGTTTTTCTGATTCACGTCGCAAAGTGCCACGATGTTTTCATTGGCTACATTCTTCAGATTACTGCCGCCACGTCCTCCACAGCCAATCACGGCAATGTTCAGCCTGTCCGCTGCACTCTGACGCTGCGAGCCCTGGGCTGCCGGAACAAAAGTCGGCGCGACGAATGCGGCACCGGCGATCGTCGAGGATGTTTTAAGAAACTGTCTGCGGCTGGTCGTATTGTGAGGCATCGATCGATCTTCCAGTTGGAAATTGGTGAGCTACTTCGGTGTGGTCAAACGCCATAAAGGCTGCGCGGATCTTTCACTGTTTACGTACAGCCACTTGCCGGTCGTGTCGAAGCAAATGGTTTCTCCCTGTTTTCGAGGCGGCAGGTTGAAGGCCGTTGCTGCTTTGCCAACCGCTTCCGCCCACGTCTGATCAGGAGTTCGAGTCACTGCAAGTCCGTTGAACATTGTGCAGATCGCCATTGTCCGTCCATCGGGTGAAATATCCAGCGCAGTGGCAAATGGGACAAACACGGGGGCGATTTTTTCGGCAAACATTTTCTGTCGAACGTCACCGGTGTTCAGTGGCAATCGGTAAAGTCCGCACGTGTGAGGAAGACTCTTGGTGAGCAAAAGAATCTCCCGTCGATCCACGTCAACAGCGACCCCTTCGCAGTTCGCCGGACCGTCGGGGTAGTAAAATGTAATCGTGGACGAAACTTCCGCGGTGAATGTGGGGCTCCGTTTTCCAATCGCTGAGTCGGGTTCCCTAGAAATGACGGGCTCTTTCACCAAATAGAGCTTGCAGGCAGGATGACCGCTGCCGTTTCCGCGTCTTGTAAGGTTGTCTCCAACATCACCAATCAGCAACCATGAGTCTCCATCCATCTGGAACGAGCATAGGTCTTCCCAGTCGTTGGCGGCGACATGTGCGATTTCAAGGACCGCTCGAGTTTCACCGTCCAGACCGACAAGAAACAGGCGGGGCGTGTCGCCGGAATCATTGTGCATCCAGACGGCATTCGGATTCGCGTAGCTGATGGCCAGCCCGCTGCTCTCGTTAATGCGTTTGTCTTTCACAACTGCGACTTCGACGAAGTTGCCGGCGTTGCAGTGTGAGCAGATCGCCGCAATACAGAGAATAGCGGTAAGGCTTTTTTCGATAACGAGATTCATTGCCTGATCATAGACAGGTGATTCGTCGAGTGCGATGCTGCCGAAGGCGTTCCATCCCCATCCGTCACTGTTGAAAGCCCGGTTCGTGACACTCTACCTGTTGTTTCCGCTGTTCTCCAGCGTTGTTTTTGTGCTGGGAATGATGTTGGCGAAACAGGCAATCGATCTCGGCGTTACCCCCTGGACGGGCACGTTCTTCGCCAATGTCTGGCTGGCTCTGTTCTGGGCGGGAGTGGCAATCGTTCGAGGTGAAGTCCTTCCGGTCGAGGCATGGGGCGATGCCGCGCTGATCGGCCTGCTGTTTGTTCTTGGTCAGCTGTTTACCTATCTGGCCTTCCAGTTTGGCGATGTATCCGTCGCAACACCGGTCTTCGGCGTCAAAGTGCTGATGGTGGCGGCACTGACTTCTCTGCTGGCGGGTATAAATGTGCCGGCTAACGTTTGGGCAGCTGGTGCCATGGCCTGCGTTGGTATCATTCTTATTCAGTGGTCCAGTGGGCCTGCCCATGCGAATGCCAGGACCAGTCGTCGCGGACTCACCATTATCCTTGCTCTCGGTGCCGCATTTTGCCTGTCATTGTTCGATGTATTTCTGCAGGAATGGGTCGGAAGCTGGAACAGCTATGCCTTTCTGCCGGTCATGTTCGGTGCTGCCGGGATTCTTTCTCTGGTATTTCTGCCGAAGGTCGATGGACCAAAGCGGTTGCGCGAGTTGAAGGCCACAAGATGGATGCTGGCGGGCACATTATTGATGGCCACTCAGGCCATGAGCATGTGTTATGCCCTGGCGGAGTTCGGCGACGCACCTCGAATCAATATCGTGTATGCGCTGCGTGGACTGTGGGGAGTGGTGCTTGCCTGGCTGCTGGCGCGGACGCTGGGGACGAACGAAGCAACACTAAGCAGGGTCGTCATGCTCAGACGCCTGGCCGGCGCACTCTTGCTGACGGCGGCAGTGTTCACGGCAATCGCAGCGTGATAGCGCTGCTGCATTGAATGCGTCGCGTTGCCAGGTTCCAATACCTGTAATTGCAATACATTCCACAACAACCCCGTGAGCTCACCATGCTGTTGGACAGGTGTCAGTACCGACTTTGGATCGCGTCAGTTTTTTGCGTGACCACGATGGCGATCATCACGGTTCCGTCGCTGTCGATTGCGCAGGAAGAAGACGAAGACTTTCCGCCCGGGTTATTGGCGAAATACTCGATGGACGGTGACACGATCGAGCGCGTGGACAAGACGCTGAGCTTTGACTGGGGCAGTTCAGCTCCGGATCAGCGACTATCACGCGGAAAGTTTTCGGCACACTGGTCCGGAAACCTGCTGGCTCGCTTGCCGGGAACACATCGGTTTCACGCTTTTCTGGCGGGCGACGTGTCGATCACGATCGACGGTAAGTCCGTTTTGAGTGCTTCTGAACACTGGGGCTTTGCGTCCGGCAGAGCAATCGAGCTGACAGCGGGTGATCACGAAATTGCGGTCTCATATTCCACACCGAAAGAATCTGACAAGCCGCGAGCACGACTGTCGATCTTCTGGTCGTCGGACAAATTCACGCTGGAGCCGCTGCCAGCGGATGTGTTGTATCGTGATGAGCCATCACTGGCCTGGATTGATGCACGTGGACGTGATGTGGCGGACGCCCATCGCTGTGCGGCGTGTCATCAGAACAATTCCGGGCTGGTCGCAACGAGGGCTCCCGCTCTGGACCGAGTGAAAGGAAGCCAGTCAAAGGGAACGCTGGTGCAGCGATTGATGAATCCCCAGGCGATTGTGGCCAACAGCCATATGCCCAACTTTGGCCTGAGTAAAACAGAAGCGAACAGCGTTGCCGCGTTTCTTCTCAGCATTTCAAAGGACGCTCAGAAAACAAACGACATCAAGCTGAAAGAGGATGACGCTGCTGCCGGAACGAAACTGTTGAATTCACTGGGTTGCGCCGCATGTCACAGGTTGCCTGACGGGTCGGAAGGTTCAGTTCCATTGGCAGAACCGTACGAAGGTCCGGAACTTGTCAAAGTCGGTCAGCGACGAACGACTGATTGGATCGATCGCTGGCTACGAGATCCGGCGTCTCTGAACACCGATCACCGCATGCCGGTCTTTGCACTTTCGAAAGACGAGCGGCGTCAACTGGTGGCTGCTCTCACCAGCAACGCAGCACCTTCCCAAACAGAAGATTCACCGTCGTCAGACCGCGCCGCCGAACAGGTATCGGCCGGAGAAAAACTGGTGACCGCCGCCAACTGCGCCGGTTGCCACACGATTCCCGGACTGAAGTCATCCCCCGCCACGCATCTGACGGCACGCTCTCTGCAGCAGGACGCCGATCATTGTCTTCGTTCCCAGGACAAGGATGTGTCAAACGTGCGTCAGGGACGCCGTCTGCCTTTCTTCCCACTTGCGGATGTTACCGCTGATGCGGTGACGCGCTGGTTCTCCACAATCGAGCGTGATTCCAGCCTGAGTTCATCTGATCAGGGCGCAGTGCTGCTGAAGCGAAACGCATGCATCGCGTGTCACGACCGCAACGCTGAGCGTGGTCTTTCATCGATCGCTGGCGGTCTGCAGAACGCTCATCCGGATTTGAAAGGACAAAGCCAGGGACTGGTGCCGCCGCCGCTGACCGCCGTTGGAGACAAACTGACGGATGACTATCTCAAAAAAGCTATCGCCGGCGAACAGAAGGCCCGATTGCCATGGCTGTTCGTGCGAATGCCGAAATTCCGTCACAGCGATGAAGAACGCGCAGCCATCGTGCAGCATTTGATTACCACCGACCGAATACCTAGCGAAGCGGACGGCGTGCGGGCCGGCATCCTGGCCCATGTTGACCTGACCGGGCAGGCGAAAGCGACGACAGACGACCTGCTGCTGGGCAATCAATTGACCGGGGCGGGAGGATTTAACTGTGTTGCCTGCCACTCCGCTGGCCCGTTTGAGCCACGTAATGTGGCGCTGGGCACTCGGGGCTCGGACATCATGTCGATGGGTAGCCGCATCCGGCCCCGGTTCTTCCAGCGCTGGATGAAGAACCCTATCAGGGTGGTCGCGGGCATCGAAATGCCGGCGATCAAGAAGGCAATGCCTGACGTTCTGGACAGCTCACTGCCGAAACAAATCGGAACTATCTGGAAGGCACTGAACGATGACCGCTTTACACCGCCAACGGTGACCAGTCGATTTGAACAGGTGGTCAACGTCAAACCTGGAGGCGAGCCGCGGATTATCCGTGACGTCTTTACCATCGGGCTGGACAAGAATCGACAGGCGGTGGCTCGTGCCATGGCGATCGGGTTTGGCAACGGCCACAACGTTTTGATTGATCTGGATACGATGCAGGTTCGTCTGTGGACGATCGGCGAGTTTGCTCGTCAGCGCACCGAAGGCAAGAGCTGGTACTGGGATATGCCTGGTACGGTCGTACAGCGCCCGCAGAAAAAAACGTTTGCTCATCAATTGGCGTCTCTGACCGAGAACCGGACTTTCGATGCCGTCATCGACGAAGACCGAGCGTCCGAATTGTTGTCCTACCGCATTCTTCCGGACGGTGTTGAACTGATTTGCCGCAGCTGGTTCGACACTTCAGGAGAATCTGCTCCGGCGGTTTCAGAACAACCACACTTCACGACGACGGCGTGGGCAGATCCGTCACGGCCGTTGCAGTCTGTCGTGACCCGCCAGACGTTCGAACGGGACTCACACAACAGTGCGGGAATTGGGTGGCGTCGGACCGTGAAGGTGCTTGATTGTCCACCAGGTTTTGCTTTAACGGCGACCCCCGAACTGTTTATGGAGGACGGCCAGCAGGCAATTGACATACTGCGTGAAAGCGGTGCCTCGGACAAGGCCAGTCCCGGTCAGCTTACTCAGGGACAGGAATCCTTTCTCGCCGTAGGCGCCAGCCTTCGGCCACCGAACGTTGCGGCACTGAAGTCAAAGCCCATCGTGAGCGCAACGGCTGAACGGGTCACTTCGACGCCAGGCTTCGTTGGTTCTCGAGCGCCGATTGACATGTCGATCATGCCGACAGCCATGACGTGGCTGCCCGATGGACGGATGGCGTTTACATCGCTGAAAGGCCACGTCTGGATTGCCGCAGACACCAACGGCGATGGTTTGCCGGACCGCACGACACTGTTCGAAGAGGGCTTGGCCGCTCCATTCGGAATACTTGCGGATGTTGATTCCATCATCGTTGCTCACAAGCCTGAAATCCTGAGACTGCGTGATACCAATGGCGATGGCCGAGCGGACGTGCGAGAAGTCATCGCCAGTGGCTGGGGCTTTAATGACAACTATCACGACTGGACGTCCGGGCTGATTCGCGACCCGGAAGGCAACATGTACACGGGGCTCGGCAGCGACTATTCGCAGAAGGGGCGCCCGAAAAGCCAGGACCGCTGGCGAGGGGGTGTGATAAAGATTGATCCGTCGGGCATCGTGACGCCGCTCGGAATGTCGATGCGCTATCCGATGGGGCTGGCCATGGACAGCCGTGGCAACCTGTTCGCTACTGACAATCAGGGCGTGCAAAACACGTTCAATGAAATCAATCACATTTTGCCGGGCAGACATTATGGCGTGCCATCAGTGAATCAGCCGACCGATGACCTGAACCCTGAGATTCCCGCGCTGATGGTACCACACCCGTGGACTCGCAGCGTCAACAGCATTCTGTTTCTGCCGGAAGACTATGCCGTGTCCGGATTGCGTGGACACGGTATCGGCTGCGAATACGATTCTCGATTCCTGATTCGATTTACGTTGCAAAACGTCAACGGAATTCTGCAGGGAGCTAGCTATCGTTTCAGTTTGCCGGGCCAGGAAGCCGGCGGAAGCAACTTCGTCGGGCCGATCTGCTCGGCGGTGGCTCCGGACGGTGCCATATTCATAGGCAGTATCTGGGACAGTGGCTGGGAGGGTGGCCGGAATACGGGCGGCATCACTCGCCTTGTGCCATCGGAAGAAGGCCTGCCCAACGGTATTCAGGAACTCACGGCTACGGCGACCGGTTTCGACGTCGAATTCTTTCGACCAGTCGACAAAACTGCGGCCGGTAAAGCGGCCAGTTGGTCAGTGCAGGGCTACACTCGCAAATGGGGCGGCAGCTATGCAACTCCGGATTCCGGCCGCCACACCTTGAAAACGGAGAAAATCGAGGTGTTGGAGGGCGGCAGGCGAGTACGGATTTCTGTACAGGAATTCAAACCCGGCTATGTCTATGACGTGTCAGCGACCGGTCCGCTGTTCGAATCGTCAAAGCTTTGGCCGAGCGAAGCCCACTACTCCATGAAAGTCGTCCCGCAATAGAATTCCAGCATTCCTTGTGAAATTCAGCGGATGGGTAGCCGTTCACCGCACCCAGTTGCAGGAACATTGAAAAAGACTTCAGGCAGGCTTCGAAATCGTAGCCCGAGCGATACAATTTCACACTTGTCCTCGCCGGACGTTGGTAATTCCGACGTCCGGTTTCTTTTTGTGTTGTGAAAGCGACTTCTCGATCTGTGAGTCGCATAGTGTGAGAGAAGAACGTGCCGGCAACATCTGTGATTGGACTGCAATGGGGCGACGAGGCCAAAGGCAAAATCGTCGACCTGCTTACTGAACAGCACGAAATTGTTATTCGCTATCAGGGCGGAAATAACGCTGGCCATACCGTTAAGTTTGACGGAAAAACCTACAAGCTCAGCCTGCTGCCGACAGGTATTCTGCAGGATCACGTCAAGTCGGTCATTGCGCCGGGAGTGGTCATTGATCCCAGGGCATTTTTAAAAGAACTCGATGCACTGATCGCCGGCGGCGAGGACTGTGCCGGCAGGATGATGATCAGTGACCGAGCTCACGTCATCTGTCCATGGCATCTGTTGGAAGAAGCCGCCCTCGAAGCATCGCGCGGAGATTCTGCTATTGGTACAACGATGCGCGGTATTGGTACGTGTTATCGTGAAAAGGTCGGTCGCTTTCACGCCGTTCGCATCGGCGATCTGATTCAGAAAGATGCCTTTGCGGAAAAAGTGCGAGAGATCGTTCCATTCAAACAACAGGTTCTGAACGCCCTCAATCCGGATGGCGCACAGATGGATGCGGACCAGATCATTGATGAGTACTCAGCATGTGCCGACCGCCTGAGACCAATGGTGGCTGATACAACGGCCTACTTGCTGGATGCACTTGAAAGCGGCAGGAAGCTGTTGTTCGAGGGGGCTCAGGGCAGTCTGCTGGATATCGATCACGGCACATTCCCGTACGTAACATCGTCCAACAGTTCGGGCTGTGGTATCCAAAGCGGCAGTGGTGTTCCCGCGCGAGCCATCGGAAATATGATTGGAGTTGCAAAGGCCTATACGACTCGAGTGGGCGGCGGGCCATTTCCAACCGAGCTTGACAATGAGATCGGCCAGAAAATTCGAGACGCGGGTAATGAATACGGTACGGTTACAGGCCGGCCACGCCGCTGCGGTTGGCTGGATACTGTGGCGACTCGTTACAGCGCCAGGATCAGCGGAGTTGACAGCGTTGTCATCGCGCTGCTGGATGTGCTCAGCGGTTTCGACGAGCTGAACATCTGTGAAGCCTACGATATTAACGGTAAAGTCACTCGTGACCTGCCATCAAGGTGCGAAGATCTCGCAATTGCGAAACCTGTGCTTCGTCCCATCAAGGGCTGGTCAGAAGACATCACCAACGTCCGGCGTTTTGAAGACCTGCCGGCTGCCGCACAG
The DNA here is from genome assembly GCA_029247265.1 of Fuerstiella sp. GTDB lineage: Bacteria > Planctomycetota > Planctomycetia > Planctomycetales > Planctomycetaceae > Fuerstiella. The sequence continues at coordinate 24,035 of JAQWLN010000171.1, read as the reverse complement.
GAGTATGTCAAAGCGGCTGCTGAACTAATCGGACGGCCAGTGTCAATTGTGTCGGTCGGGCCGGATCGCGAACAGACGATTCGCATCGAATCCTGACGCCATACGAACGGCTTGATTTATCCAAGCTGTTGCTGGATGGCAGCCAATTCGCTTTTGCTCGCCGGTGTTGCGCTCCGCCGACACTGGACGGCCGACGACGAAGTTAACGTCGCGATGAGCCGTTTCTGCCGCTGCGCGGTTCATCTGCGTGTTATCCCGCAATCGTGCGGGTTCTGTCTTCAGCACGCCGGTCTTCCACCAGTCGGTGAAGCAAAGCGCGATGACGAGCGGTGTAACGTGTGCCCGTCATGTCACCCGTGGGTAAAACTCCGGGTAGTAAGAATACCCACCTGCATGCCATCAGTATCGGAACCGATTAGTGAACATAGAGACAGGCTGGTTGTGTTTTCACCCGTAGATCGTTCCCCACCGATGAATCTCCTGGGCAGAATTACTTATCTTCGAATGATCATGAAGCTTCAACGATTCCGAAAATTCAAGATAGGCTCAGGATTCCTTACCCACCAGAAAACCCCTCCGAGCGACCTGGGCCGCCACATGGTCGGCTATGACCTACCTCTTTGACGACCGACCGTCTCATTAGCCCCTTGCTCATGACAGCTTACCCAGTTCGCGACAATAACACGCAGTTCTCGGCAACTGCCTCTCAACGGTTGTCTCACCCCCCAACGGCACTGAGTACTGATCAGATCGCCCGCTGGCGAGATTACGTAACTGAGTCCGCGCACCCTGCGGTGTTGTTTGACGCCAACGGGCAGGTGACCATGGTGAACGATCTGCTGCGGGGACGAATGTCTGACCCGGTCACGATGCCGGGGACCACCCAGCCAACAGCATTTATTTGGCAGTCCGTTTGTGAGACCGCCGCCAAACTTACGGTGCAACATTCAAATACGGATTCTACAACGGAGATGTCAGAGGTGTTTCCGTTGTACCAGCGGTGTTTTGTCGCGGTGGGACGGATTCTGCGAAATAGTGCCGGGTTCGCTGTCGCTTCGGCCGTTGAACTGGTCGACCTCAGTGACCAGAAGAAGCATCTGGGGACATTTGTGACTCATCCCACGCGACGAACAATCGATGCGTTGAATGGAAACACGACATCAGAAACAGACCCGACCGCGGCAGATTCCTTCCAGCAGTGGCGCGAACGTCGCGAATCCACACGAATCAAGATGACTAAACTGTCTCGTCGTGAGACGCAGGTCGTATCACTGGTTGCTGACGGGTTGCCCAACAAAAGCATCGCTCACGAGTTGGATATCAGTGTGAAGACGATCGAAAAGCACCGTGCGAATGCCACGCGAAAACTGGGTGTGGGAAGCACAGCTCAGATGGTGCGAATCGCTGTCGTTGCGGACAACAAGACTGCCGAAGTCGACACGACATCCATTCCGACGGACGCTGGCAGCAGTGCGCTTCCACTACACCACTTCCCGTGTCAGAACAGGTGACTCATCGCCGTTGGTGAATCCGGTTTCGTGGCACCAGTGAAATTGCAATTGAAAAGCACTGGTCGCGGCCACATGTCTGCATCGAACGCTGCGTCCGACGCCCACCGGCAACACAACGGTAGATCTCACGCTCTAGGGTGAGATTTTTGTGTGCCACATTTGCCCTTTTCGCATGAAGTGATTGCGATACGCTCGAAGGGAATTGTTGCGATCGCTATAGTCACGCCTTGCCGTTGCTTGTGACGGCGTCGTTTATCACTTAGACAATCTCGCGGGCCCTGTCTTCCCACACTGAAAGACGGCAGGAGTGACCGTCTCACGCCCGGCATTATTCCTCGCTGTGGCTCGTCTGTATTCGGACAATACCGGGACAAACTGTATGAAGATCCACGAGTATCAATCAAAGTCGCTGTTCAAGGCTGCCGGTATTGCGGTCCCCGAAGGGGTTGTTTGCAAATCAGCAGATGAAGCTGCGACGGCTTTCGAAAGTCTCGGCGGTGAATTGGCGGTCGTGAAGTCTCAGATTCACGCTGGTGGGCGTGGCAAGGGACGTTTCAAGGAATTTCCGGATCAGCCTGGCGTTGTGCTGGTTCGATCTGCCGACGAAGCCCGCGAGCATGCCGAGCGAATGCTTGGCAATACGCTGGTTACAATTCAGACGGGCGAAGAGGGCAAGCAGGTGAACACGCTGTTTGTCGAACAGGGATTGAAAATCGCTCGTGAGCTGTACCTTGGTATCGTCGTCGATCGTGAAGTCGGCGGGCCCGTTCTGATCATGTCGTCTGAAGGCGGCATGGAAATCGAGGAAGTCGCGAAAAGTCATCCGGAGAAGATTCTGGCGGAACCGTTCGATGCCGCCGAAGGCCTGTTTCCCTTTCAGGCCAGAAAAATGGCCTATGCTCTGGGATTCGACAAGACGGCAGTTCGCAGTGCAGAAAAATTTCTACCGAAACTCTGCCGTTTCTTTGTGGATAACGACTGCAGTATGACCGAAGTCAATCCGCTGGTTCTGACGGAGGACGGCCAGCTGCTGGCGCTGGACGCCAAAGTATCGTTCGACGACAACGCCATGTTCCGACATAAGAACCTGGTGGAACTGCGAGACCTGACGGAAGAAGACGCGTCAGAAGTTCGAGCCGGAGAAGCTGGTCTCAGCTACGTCAACCTGGACGGCAATATCGGCTGCCTTGTTAACGGTGCGGGGCTTGCTATGAGCACGATGGACCTGATCAAGCTCCACGGCGCCGAGCCGGCCAATTTCCTGGACGTGGGGGGTGGAGCAACCGTGGATCAGGTGACGGAAGCGTTTCAGATCATCCTTTCTGATGACGCCGTGAAGGCCGTGCTGGTTAACATCTTTGGCGGGATCATGCGTTGTGACGTGATCGTTGAAGCATTGCTGGAAGCCTACGAAAAAGTCGGGTTCACCGTTCCGTTGGTGGTTCGACTGGAAGGAACGAACGTCGAGAAAGCTCGCGAAATGCTGGGAGCCAGCGGTAGGGACATTGTCACCGCTGAAGATCTGACCGACGCGGCACAAAAAGTCGTAGCGTCACTGTCAGCGTAGCACCCGCAAGCGTTGGGCTGAGTATCGGTTGGTATCACGTCAGATCGCAAACTATCCGAATTTGATATGTCAGATTCGAAATCAGCGAGAGTCAATACATGAGCATCCTTGTCACAGACAAAACCCGGATCATCTGCCAGGGCATCACCGGTAATACTGGTTTGTTCCACAGCCAGAAATGCCGTGAATACGCCGCCGAGTGTCAGCCAGGTGTTGACGTGTTTGTTGGCGGAGTGACGCCGGGAAAGGGCGGCACAGACGTCGATGGATTTCCGGTCTTCAATTCGGTTGGTGAAGCGAAAGAAAAGACGGCCGCAAATACTTCGATGGTATTTGTGCCGCCGCCATTCTGTGCAGATGCGATTCTGGAAGCGGCGGATGCAGGCATCGAGCTGATTGTGGCCATTACGGAAGGAATTCCCGTGATGGATATGATTCGGGTGAAACGTGGTCTGGCGAATTCATCGTCACGACTGGTCGGCCCGAACTGTCCGGGCGTCATCACGCCTGGCGTCGCCAAAATCGGCATCATGCCCGGCTATATTCACACTCCCGGATCCATTGGTATCATCAGCAAGAGCGGCACGCTGACGTACGAGGCTGCGTGGCAGCTTGGGCGAGTTGGTCTGGGGCAGAGTACAGCAGTTGGCATCGGCGGTGATCCGATCAACGGAACCAGTTTTATCGATTTGCTGGAACTGTTCGAAAAGGATCCGGACACCGATGGCATTTTGATGATCGGTGAAATTGGCGGCAATGCAGAACAGGAGGCCGCCGAATACATCAAGTCCAACGTCACGAAACCTGTGGCCGGTTTTATTGCCGGACAAACGGCTCCTCCCGGAAAACGCATGGGTCACGCAGGAGCCATCATTTCGGGCGGCGGCGGAACCGCTGCCGAGAAAATGGATGCAATGCGAGCTGCAGGTGTTGTCGTATCCGACAGCCCGGCTGGCATGGGCGAAGCCATGAAGGAAGCGAAAGGCGCTTAGCCCGCTCGGTTATCTTCCGGCAACCTTTGGCAGACGGTTCACGATACCTGCGTCTGTGCGTTTGAGTTCTGTAATCGTTGCCTTGCGCAGTGCGATCAACTGGTCCTGCAGCTCTGGCTTCATGGCCACGTTGGTCAGTTCATCGGGATCGTCTTTGAGGTCGTACAGTTCCTCAATTTCGCCCTCAACAAGATTGCGGATGTATTTGTAACGCCCCTGCCGCAGCATGAAGTACCATGGGATTCCGTTAATGTTGGTTTCGGTTGTGTCGGCTGGCAGCTGACGGGTGTTCGCCCCGTAGCTTCGAGCGGTGAACGCTGTCAACGAGGGATGATTCCAGTCAGAGGACGGATCCTTCAACAACGGAGTCAGGTCATGACCGTGCATCTTCCATGGTTCGTCGATTCCAGCGAAGTTGAAGAATGTGGGAATCAGGTCTACTCCGGAAACTGGATGCGGGACCACCTTCCCCGTCGGTAATTGTGACGGCATGCTGACGATCAGTGGTGATCGAATATTGGCATCATAAGGGGCCAGTTTCGTGTGAAACCCGTGCTGTCCCCATGCAAATCCCTGATCAGATGTAAATACAATCAGAGTGTTTTCGTATTGTCCGGATTCCTTCAGGGCAGCCACCAGGCGTCCGACGCTTTCGTCCAGCGCCCTGACTCCCTGATGGTACTGCCGCACCCAGCCATTCAGCGTATTGCCGTGAATTGATGTGGTCCCTTCGACCGTCTGGCCGCCAAACCCGCCGTTCATGGAAGGTACGCCGTCGGCATTGGAAATCCACCGGTTGATCTTCTGCATGTAGGCTGGTTTGCCTGGTCGAGGCGGATAAATATCTTTGGGCACGGGAACGTTGAGGCCGGGGTAGTCGTTGCGGTGCCGTTCTGCAGGAGTAAACGGACCGTGAACAGCGCCGTAACAGACCCAGCAATACCAGGGCTTTTCTTCATCTCGGTTCTCGCCACGAATAAAGTCTTCCGCCCAGTTTGTGTAGTTGTCTGTGCTGTAGCCTTTCGTCAGCTTCGGTGGGCCACCATTCGTTTCGATCAGCTGATCGTAAAAATAATTGCCGGCGTTTTCGGGGTAGCGAGGTCGGTTCCAGACCATCTGGTGATCCCAGTCGCGGTTAGCTCCCGTGTCAGTTCCCGTATGCCACTTGCCAACCTGACAGGTGGAATAGCCATTTTCACGAAAGACACTCGGCCAGAACGGGCACTTTTTCGGATCGTATTCACTGCCAGGATACTGCCCCTCCATTCTCATGGATTCGACACCATATTGGTGATGGCCTGTCAGCATGGTCGCCCGCGATGGCATGCACCATGTTCCAATGTAGGCATATTCGAAACGGACGCCGCGTTCCGCAAGAGCATCAATATTTGGCGTGTTAACCCAACGATATGCCTGGGGATAACAGCCGACCGTTCGGTACGAATGGTCGTCCGTGTAAATCAGCAGGATGTTGGGACGTGCGGCTACCGATACGGCCTCACATAACAGCAGGAACACAACGCACAACAGAACTGGTCTTGCAGAGATCACGGGCGAAATCCTTTGAAGAAGTTGCCACGCCACAGTTCAGCATAGCGCGGTCTGATCACAGTCTATTGCGTCGCGGAATGAACAACAACGATTGGCCCGCGACTGGCGTATAGTATCCGCAGATCGTTGTGCGCTGCCAATGTTGTCTATCGGACGGCCCGTGCAGCACAACGTCAGCCGTCCTCGGCGCTTTCCCCACGCCGCCCCACTGCACGTAAAACGGATACCTATTTCTGTGCCACAAAATCCAGCACACGCGGTGCATCCAGGAATGGCTTCAGTACTTCGACGAACGCCAGATGTTCAGCATGGGGCAGATAAACGTCCCGACCTGCGTCAGAATCGAACGTCACCATGAAACAATGAGTAAACCCGGCGTCATGTTTTTCCGGACTGTTGTTTCGCCCCCATTCAAACGCCTTGATGGTGTCGATTTTCCCTGGCAGAGCTGCAAAGGCTTCTTCTACCTTTGTGACACCTTCGGCCGCGGCGTCTTCCTTGAAGCGGAAAAACACAGCATGTCGCAGCGGATTTTCGATCGCTGTTTCTGACGGTGTGCCCCAGTAGTCGATGACAAAGACCTTGTCCATGTGAGGTCGCAGAACGTCACCGAAGGCTTTGTGTGCATCATGCGGCAGATACGCCTCCCGCCCTGCTTCATTTGCAAACGTCAGCAGAAAACAGTGAGTGAACCCATCGTTCAGCCCTTCCGGACTGTTGTTCGTGCCCCATTCAAAGTCAATGATCTCGCTGATCTTCGACGGCAATTCACGAAATGCATTGACGACTCCGGCAACGTCTTTTTCGCTGGATTCGTCCTTGAAGGAAAAGAACACCGCATGTCGCAGAACTTTACCTTCTGTGTTTTCGATCGTCACGGTTTCTTCCTCGTTTGACTCTGTCGATGGTGCTTCATTGGTGGGCGGATCGGAGACCACAGGCTGGTCTACCGGCAACGAGATACTATTGGATGTTTCCGCCGGTCCTTGATCGCAGGCTGAGCACGCCATCATCAGCATTCCGGCCACGAACAGTCGGTTCGCAGGGAAACGCCGCTCATTGGTGAAAGACGAGTATCGCATGATTGTGGCTCCACGTTACAGATTCAACAGGACAAGCTGGATCGAACACTTTAGTGACCCCGCCGGCATTTGAGTATTCAAGAGTGGCTCGGAACAATCAGGATTTGTATAACTGATCCAGTTGCCAGATCGTTCCTTCCGGAGTTCACTTCATGTCGAAATCTTCCATCGTTCTTTCTGCTTTCGTCCTGCTCATATCCGTCGGGTATTCTGAAGCCGCAGACTGGCCTCGATTCAGAGGCGCCGACGGCAATGCGTCTGCGCCGGCGGCCAGAGTGCCACTGACGTGGAGTGTCACCGAGAACATGGCGTGGAAGGTTGAGATTCCGGGCAATGGAGCTTCCAGTCCGTCTGTTTTTTCCGGTCGCATTTATCTGACGTCGTTCACCGGATACGGCCTGAACCCGGATGATCCCGGGAATCGAGAAGACCTGAAGCAACATGTGCTGTGCTACGACCTCGATGGCGGCAAACTGCTGTGGGACAAGTTCACCAAAGCTGCTGAAGCAGAACAAGAGGCCACTCGGCGAGTTGCCGACCACGGATACGCAACTGGAACAGCTGTCTGCGACGAACGTGGCGTTTACGCCTATTTTGGAGTTTCGGGGCTGGTCGCTTACGACCACGAAGGCGACCTGTTGTGGCAGGCGCAAACCGGTGATGGCACCAAAGGTTTCGGATCGGCCGCCTCTCCAATCCTGTACCGCGATCTGGTCATCATCAATGCCAGCATCGAAGCAAAGACTGTGTTTGCATTCAACAGAGCATCCGGCAAAGAAGTCTGGCGAATCGAAAACGTCGAGGCCAGCTGGACAACTCCGATCGTGGCCCCGTCAGGGGATGGGCGTGACGAACTGATTGTCAGCTACAAAGAGCACGTGCGTGGATTTGATCCCAACACGGGCAGCGAGTTGTGGAACTGTGAGGGCGTGCAGGATTACGTTGTGCCGTGCGTTGTGGTGAACGATGGGATCGCATACGTGCTGGGCGGACGCAAGAATCAGTCGATGGCGATTCGCCTGGGCGGCACGGGAGACATCACCGAATCACACAGAATCTGGGAAACGAATATCGGTGCCAATGTCACGTCACCTGTCTACCACGAAGGTCACCTGTACTGGATCAGCGATCGCGGCATTGCCAATTGCACGAACGCCGCGACTGGCGAGAGTGTTTATCGCGAACGTGTCAGTACGTCCGATCGGGTCTACGCATCAACATTGCTGGCCGGAAATCGGATGTACCTGACAACTCGTGATAACGGCGTGTTTGCCGTTGCCCTGGGCCCCGAATACAATGAGCTGGCACACAACGTCATCGACGGCGACGACAGCAGTTTCAATGCGACTCCTGCCGTAATCGGCGACCAGCTGCTGTTCCGCACAAACCAGTATCTGTACTGCATCGGTGCAAAGTGATGCGGGCTGACGTTCAGGGTGGGTCACGGGCTGAACACAGCCTCGCCTGCCTGTTCACGCACGGCAACGTTGCATGTGGTGCAGACGACCTTTTATTGCATGTTTTTGACGATACGCAGGCTGCAGGCACTACTGCCGCAGATTTTTCCGCTGTGTTTTGTCGACGCCTTTTGTGTTCTCCCACTGACACAGAATCTCGCGGCTCGTATACTTCACGCATGCATCCTGCCGCCACAGCGGCTTCCCTGAACAACTCATCGCAGCGCCGGATTTACACTCTGAGAGGTCTTAATGAATTCTCCAACATCATTTTCGCGACGTGCACTTCTGGGTGGTGCTGCCGCTGCGGCGTCAACGGCCTGTTCTTTACCCGCGGCCAATGCAGCTCAGATAAATCGCAAAATTGTCCCCGACGACTTCACAATTCAAAATAAGAAGATCCATCAATCGGTGATGGGATGGTGCTTCAAACCGATGCCGGTGCCGGAGCTGATTCGTCACTGCACCGATATTGGTCTGGAAGCGATTGAGGGCATTAGTCCTGAGTTTTACTCTGAGGCACGTAAACAGGGGCTGAAAATTTCACTGGTCGGCAGTCACAGTTTCGCGAAGGGGCCGGTTGATCCGGAAAACCACGAAGAGTGCATCAGCAAGTTGAAGTCGTCGATCGATAAAGCTGTTGAATTTGGTGCTCCCAGCGTGATTACATTCACGGGAATGTCGCTGCCTGGAATCAATGATCAGACTGCAGAAAAAAACTGTCTGGAGTGCTGGAAGAAAGTACTTGGCTATGCGGAAGAAAAACAGATCACACTGGTGCTGGAGCACCTGAATTCGCGAGATGACTCTCATCCGATGAAAGGTCATCCGGGCTATTTTGGTGACGATGTGGATCGCTGCGTGGACCTTGTCAAACGGATGGATTCCGCCAGGTTCAAACTGCTGTTCGACGTCTATCACGTGCAGGTGATGAATGGCGATGTGATTCGAAGAATTCGCAACTATCATCCGTACATCGGGCACTACCACACGGCTGGTAACCCGGGACGCTGCGAATTGGATCAGAACCAGGAGATGAACTACCCGGCGGTGATGCGAGCCATTCTGGAGACAGGCTACGACCTGTTCGTGGCGCAGGAGTTCATCCCGACCTGGGACGACCCTGTTCAGTCGCTGCGGCACTCGGCCATGGTCTGTGACGTGAAGTAGGACAGGCAGGCGGCTCAGCAGGATGAGTTTTACGTAAGTCGCGACAGGGACGTACAGGAGCAGGGAAAGTGAGTGCGAACCGAGACGGAAAAGTTTTTGGAATTCCGCGCAGCCGCAGGCTGACATGGGACCTTCTGCATTTTCATCGATCGGTTCCACTCTGTGGACACGACCGATTCTGCAATCTACGTGCAGTCGCTGAAGCACGCTCCGCCAGCCCCGTGCGAGTATCATGGCCGGCGATTTTTCTGAAAGCCTATGCGATTGTTGCCGCCGAAATTCCGGAACTTCGGCAGACCTGGTACCGCTGGCCATGGGCTCATCTGTACCAGCATCCACAAAGCGTCGGCATCCTGACCATTCATCGGGAGTTTAAGGGAGAACCGTGGCTGTTCTGGGCGCGAATTCCTGCCCCCGAAGATACACCATTGACGGAGATCCAGGCAGTCATTGATCATTATGCGAAAGGGCCTGTGGCCGATCTGTTCCATCGTGAGCTACGACTTGCCAGTCTGCCAACTGCATTGCGGAGACTGTTCTGGGGATGGAACGTCAACGTCGCCAAGTCGAAGAGGGCAAAGCGATTGGGAACGTTTTTTCTGTCCACCCTAGCAGGCAAAGGCGTAGAGATACCTGTTCCTCCGTCCATTCATACTGGCTGCCTGACATATGGTGTCATGAATGATCGGTACGAATGTAAGGTGACTATTGCGTATGACCACAGGGTGATGGATGGTTCACTCGTAGCTCATATTTTGCAGAACCTGGAATGCGTATTGTTGGAAACTGTATGCTCCGAACTATTGAAACTCTCTTCGGTACATGTGAACATGGACCGCTTAGCGTAGAACACCACTGATATTGACATCCTTGCTATTACGCTGGAATCCGCAATCGTCAAAGCGATTGATTTAGCTTTCAACGTACGGCACAGGAATCGAGGTTAGATCAGTGAAGAAAAAAGCGGTCTCACAAAGAGGCAAGAAGGCGGAACCCCAACGGCCAGGCAAAGTTGGCGGGCGGTCTCGTACGGAGACAGGCGTTAATTGGTCTCGCGTTGGTCGCAGGCGTTTGGAGAATGACAACGCCGTTCAGGATATCGCGAAGGCAATGAAGGCCCTGCGCGAGGCAAAGGGGCACTCGATCGGCAAGCTCGCCAAAGAGCTTAACGTTGCTCCCGCCACGATCATCAAGTTCGAAGACCGCGGGCATCCTGTGTCAATCAAGATTGTTACGGCATTGGCAGAGCGTTTGGGGTCGACTCTGGAACTGAAGACTCCATCCAAGCGCAAGAAGAAGTAGGGGCGTCGGCGCGTGAAGGTCAGGGCCTTTCAGGACTGTCCCTTTCCGTCTCGGTTTGTATGCGCTTGTGCTGTCGGATCAAGCGGTCAGGGATGAAGGATACTGCGGTGGTACCGGTGGCCATGCCGAATTCGTGTCACGCTTCTGATTCAGTGAAACTGTCCGCGACTGTGATGTCACTCTGAATGCGTCTGCCGAATTGGGCATTCCAATTCGTTTGCGACTTCGTTCCATTCATTCAGAGTGTGCATTGCATGAGTCGTCGTGTTTCGTTCGGAAATCGGTACTCGCCCCTCATTGTTGTTTTCGTGAGCGAGGGGATCTGACAGAGTCAGTCGCTTTCGCCACCACTCCGGGCTGCCGAAAGCAAAGTAGCCATATGTCATGATGAGTCCGAAGGTCCACATGCCCAGGAATGCGCCGATACCCAGGTGCATGCCTGTGCCGACAGCAAGCATCAGGGGGCGCCAACGATGGTTCCAGACAAGAATGCAGAAAAACACTTCCCAAACGACGGTGATATGAGCAATCAGGTAAGGTAGCCACGGCACCCAGGCCATCCACGTCAGGTCCACCGTCTGATACTCCTGATTCGCGATCACCTGCCACATGGCTTCTCCCGTCCACCACGTGTCACCCTTTAACTTGGCGAATCCCGCCCAGAAATAGATGACGCACATGTGAATCTGGATTAAACGCAGTGCGGTCCTGGCAGACGTCAGTTTCCGGATCCCACTACTGAGGCCTTTTGATTTCCTCCAGCGGTCACGAATAAGCTGGTCGATGGAAAGAGCGGCTCCGGAAGGGCCAATCGCCAGATACAGACACAACATCCCCAGGATCTGGTCGAGCCCGAAGTTGGCGATGGGCACTCGCTGGGAGTACGAAATGGTGATCAGGAATGCGAGGACAGATGTCAGCCGTGTGGCGAGACCCAGGCAGAACATCAGAGCGACGATGACACAACTCCAGTGAACGACAAGCAGCCATTCGTCAGTCACGAAATAGAGAAACGAAAAAACCAGATCGTTTTGGTGAAACTGTGTTACCGTTGCCAGCGGCTGAAGCCCATCGCTGGCAAAAAATGCATTCAGGTCCAGGCCCCAGACCAGCAGGTTGTACACCAGCATCGATCCTGTCAGAGCTCGAATTATGCCCAGCGTAAATGGATCGACAGGATCGAACCAGAACGTTCTCCACTGCGCAGCGGCACTACGTGCCGTGTCAAAGCATCGTCGCAGAGGCGTGTTGGTCGGTACCGTACTCATGGGATATCTGAGACTCCTGGTAACTCAGGTCTCCGTTGTTGTTCAATCAGAAGTCGGTGAAAGAGGTTGCTGTCGCTGTGGTTTCTTCGCTGCCCGTGCGAAAGTCATAGAAGCCGACAGGTTCTTCGAAGAACGTCTCAAAATCAGATAACTTTCCGCCCGCCTGAATTCTGGAGATGGAGGAAGGGCTGTGAAGGAGCCTTGACAGCCGAACCGTCCGGGAATCATGTCGGAGAGCAAAGTGCCTCGCGTATGCTTCAAAAACAGGACCCTGGGTTTCGGGGGGGAACGCGCCGATGTTCTCCGCCAGCATAAAGTAGCGATGATAAAGCAGGCGTGGTTGGATTTCCGGATCGGGAAAGCGTCCTTTCAATGCCGTGTCACCTGGGCGGTCTATGGCCCACGAAATCAGGGTGCTGGCTCCGGGATCCGGAGCAAAGAAATGATAGCCGTGATTAAGGAACAACAATTGGTTGTAGGGCAGGGCCACACGTGACGCGTCAACCAGTAGTGGCGACGCGGGGGGCATGCCCGCGGGCGAAATAAATATCGCGAAGACATGAAACGCCAGCCATAAATTGACCAGCACGCGGCCAGCCGTTTTCAGCCCGCCGAATATTGTGTTCATGATCTGAGTGCCCGACGATGGCAGTGAATCAAACGAGGTTGTGCCACGAGCTGTCGCCCGAACGGGGATCGATCCCGGCAGATCGAGACGTCTGCCGCAACGGTCAAGTGTTGCCTGCGAACCCAGGTTGCGGCACGCAGGCTCCAGCCTCGCTGCCGACTCCATTCTTCTGTGGCGACCTGGCCAACGCAACAAAAAAAGAGAAGCCGTGGCGCGCAATTCACCGGGCATATGTCTCGTTCAGTGGCCCGAGAGATCCGTTGCGTCCAGGGTCCTGCGGACTGACGTCCCTGGACTGGCTCGGGTGCGGCTACGCGCTGGCACGACGGTGCTGATAGCCGGAATCCGAATCCAGTGCCTGGATTCGGTCTGACATGACTGCCAGAGTATCGGCGATTAACTTCTGCTGTTTGACGACATTATCCAGCACTTCTGTCAGCGACTCCAGGCGAATGCGGCTGGAGTCGTGGTGTTTCTGAAGCATCCCCGCGATATGGGGGACGTCCGAGTCTCTTTCAGAATCGGCTGCGGCGACAGCTTGCTGGTCGGATGACTCAATATCCCCTACTCGTGTTTCAGCCACCGCCTGTAACAGTTCCAGAACGCCGTCATCGGGTGTACGAGTCAAGTCCTCAACAAGTTCGGTCTGCTCTTCCAGTCGTTCGACCAGGGATTCGACTGTGTCGGCCTGTTTCGCTGACGATTCGTCGAGCGCGAATGCTTCTTCATCGAGTGTAATTCGCCCGGCGTCCGCGGCCAGCCGGAACAGCAACCGATGGCCACCGATTTCCAGCAGGTCACCGTCAAATAACTGACATTCGGAGACCGGAGTTCCATTCACCAGCAAGGCAGGTTCCGTGACCTCACAGGTCAATCGGACCTGAGTGTGCTGCACTGTGATACATGTGTGTACATCGGGAATCCCGACATCACCAAATCGAAGCTGGCAATGCGCAGCACTTCCAATCAGGAATTCACCGATTGACACCGGTTCAACGGGCTGTCGACGAGCGGAAGATGCTACACGGAAGTAACCGACCGTGTCAGCTGGATAGATCTGGCCTGAAAAATTCACGACGCCCTCCCTGGCGAACACCTTGCTCGCGCAAACCATCTGCTGCGCGATATGGCACCACACTTCTGGAATCGACACAGCAATGGGTACAACTACGGGTTGATTCGAAAATTCTGTCAAGTTCGGACAGCAAATGTTCGACACGGGTAGTTTTCCGCTCGGGGGGCGTTGCGGTGTCCGGCAAAATCCGCCAGTTGAGCCCGACTGCTGCTGCTGCTGCGCGGAAGTGTGCGTCCAGCTAGAAGCTCAGGTCCTGGGACGCCGATGCGTACGGTACGTACATCTGATTTGTGGTCGGATCGACCCAAAACCGCGTACCATTGCGGTCAGACATCTGAACCAGCCCGCCTGGCTGAGCACCATCACGTTGCTGGACAATGCGGTTTTGAAAATCAGCACCGGGCTGGTAACTGATGTTCATGGCTGGAATTGGCGAATAACTGCCCAACGATTCCACATCATTTGTCGGCAGATTCTGAATGGCAGTGACCATTGCCAAAGTCAGGGAACAGACACATAGAGCTGCCACTGCTCCATTAAACCGGCGTCGTTCAGGAGCTGAGTTAACACGCCGGCGTGACTTCAGCCGATCTGCGATCGCCGGCCAGACGGTCCCGCCCGGGATATCATTGATATCTTCATCGCGAACTCGCTCAATGGCGTGCATCGCATCCACCATCCCTGCATGGTACGAGCGACAATCAGAACACGAGTGCAGATGTTCGGTTAACTGGCGTTCTTCTTCCGACTGGATATCGTCGCCAACAGCCAGATGCGTTAAATGTCGAGCGTCTGCACACTTCATACTCTGATTCTGCATCGTTCTGCTACTCCCTGATTCCTGATTTCTCTGCGAGCAGTTCTTCATTATCCACCGACAGCTCACATCCGTTGCGGCCAGTGCCGCATTGTTCATTCCCTTATCCACAATCAACAGCATTTAATGCCAGCGATCGTATTATCCAAGTTGCTCTTCTTCGATACACCTCTGCCGTCGATCCCATGCCTCTTTGAACATTCGTCGTGCTTCTGCCAGCCGCCAGCGTATCGTGGCTTCGCTGCGCTCGGTAACGGCTGCAACTTCTGATGTTGAAAACCCTTCCAGATCGCGAAGCACGAGTACCGTGCGATACGTTTCCGGTATGTCTTCGAGAACCGTCCGCACCTCCTGAGATAAATCGATTTCGCCTCGAGGGTCGGGTGCCTGAGGATCCGGAACACGATTCTCACCCGCCTCACTGAACAACGCCCATTTCCCTTTGCGTTTGATTTTTCGCAGGTGGTCGTACGTTGTGTTAACTGCAATCCGAAACAGCCATGGTCCGAACCGTCGCGACGGATCGAACTGTTCAAGGCGGTCAAACGCCTTAAGAAATGCATCCTGAGCAAGATCCAGGGCCATTTCCTGGTCGGGCATGAAACGTCGAATGACCTTGATCACACGTCGCTCATACCGTTGAACCAGCCCACCGAATGCGTCCGTGTCACCGTGCCTGGCCTGCTCGACCAGACGCGCATCGTTAGCCTGAGACGCCAGCGAATCATCGGAATCCGCTTCTGCCTCCGACGAGCCGTAGTTCGCGTCCGAATCGGTCATGGTCAGCATTTCGTCGACCTTTCAGCCTTGAATACGCTGAAATTCCGAGATCTGTTGGAGCTAAATCAGAGGATTTTTGAGTGACGGAGATGAGGTAGCGGCAGATTTGTCTGTGCGATCCGTGACGGAAACACAATCAATCAGGAGTCCGGGCTCTGCTCGAGTCTTCGAGTGAAGAGATGTTGTATTGATCGGCACCCAGGTATGGCAAGCTGAATGCCGGTGGGAGTTACGCCAGCAGTTGCTGAATTTCGTCGGCGGTAAACCGCTGTTCCATTCTGGCTCCCAGCTGGCTGACGATCCGTGCTGCAGCGTGCGACGCCAAGTGTCCGGATTTCTTCCACGAAAGACCATTCGTGACTCCGTACAAGAGTCCGCCCGCATACATGTCTCCGGCACCCGTCGTGTCGATCGCATCGACCGACACACCTTCAATGGCAATCGTTTCGCCGCCATGCATGATGATGGAACCATTCGGTCCCAGCGTCATGGCCACGTTTTCCGCGTGACGATGAATCTCTGCCGCACATTCCACTGGGTCGTCTTTTCCGGTCAGGCTTTTCGCTTCTTCTTCGTTGCAGAAAAATAAATCGACCGGGCCTTCGACAAGACTCCAGATTTCGTCTCGAATCATGTTGACCAGAAATGGATCGGATGCGGTGAACGCCACTTTGACGTTGTTCTTCTTTGCCAGCTCGATCGCCTTGTAAGCTGCCGCCTTCGTTGAATCGCCGGTCAGAAGATAACCTTCCACGTAAACGTACTTCGCCTGTTTAAGTTCCTCTTCGTCGATGTCTGCTTCTGTCAGTGTGGCGGACACGCCAAGATTCGTCACCATTGTTCGCTGTGCGTCGTCAGTGATCAGGACAGCACAAGTGCCCGTCTGTCCGTCGGTCGCGGGAGTCACTTCAATCGTCACTCCCATCTCTCGCATGTCCTTCAGAAAGAACTCGCCTGTTTCATCGTCGGCAACTTTGCCGACGTAGGCGGCCTTCCCGCCGAAGTCGGCCACACCCACGATTGTATTGGCAGCTGAACCACCGGCACAGCGATTCAGATTCAGCCCGGCAAGCTTTGTGATGAGCTGCTGCTGTTGGGCATCATCAACCAGAGTCATGATGCCTTTATCAAAGCCGGTTGCAGCAAGAAGTTCGTCTGACACCTGAGCTTGAATGTCCACGAGCGCGTTGCCAACTCCGTATACGTCGTACTTCATGTTTTCCAATTCGTCGTGAGGTTTTGAAAACTAAAAATGCAGAAAGATATTCGCAGACAACGTTTGCTGCGGCTGAGACAGTAAATTCCGGTCACTCGAGAACAACGACGACAAGAGCCGTGGATTGACCTACCTGCGGTTTTTCCAGTCGACGCTGGACAGGCTGGCAACGGCCAGCTGCAGCGCGTGAGTTCCGTCGCGGCCGTGGCCCTGAGCCTGCAGAGCAAGATACAACTGATGTCCCAGTGCAAGGCCGGGCATCGACAGCCCGAGGTTCTTTGATTCTTCCAGAGCGATCCCCATGTCTTTGATGAAGTGTTCCACAAAGAAACCAGGGTCGAAGTTGTTGTCGATGATTCGTGGTCCGAGGTTGGACAACGACCAGCTCCCTGCGGCTCCGCTGGAGACCGACTTCATGACGGTCTCCAGATCAAGTCCGGCCTTGTATCCATACAGCAAAGCTTCACACACTCCAATCATGCCGGTCGCAATCAGAGTCTGGTTGACCATTTTTGTATGCTGGCCGGCTCCCGCAGGACCCTGATGGACGATCGTCTGACCCATTGCGTTCCAGCATGGCTGCAGCGGTTCCACAACATCCGCGTCACCGCCGATCATGATCGACAGCGTGCCATTCTTTGCTCCCACATCACCGCCTGAAACCGGAGCATCCACAGAATGGACACCGTTTTCCTTCGCGGCGTTGTAGATCTCAACCGCAAGTGATGGCTGACTGGTCGTCATGTCGACCAACACACTGCCCTCACTTGCGCCCGCCAGAGCACCGTCGTCGGCAAGCAGCACCGATCGTACGTCGTGAGGAAATCCGACGATCGAAAAGACGACGTCTGATTTCTCAGCGACGGCCCTTGGTGATGCCGCCCACGCGGCACCTTTATCAAACAGAGGCTGAGATTTCGACTTTGTGCGGGAGTACACCGTCGCGGAGAATCCAGCATCCATCAAGTGCCCGCACATGCTGGCTCCCATGACGCCGGTTCCAATCCATCCGATTCTTGTTTCGCCTGCCGTAATTTTGATGGCTGCCATGCTGTGATTTGTCCTTTACTCTGCCTGCATTCCGCCGTCGACGCATGTCACGGACAACTGGATTCTGCTGTTTGAACAGCAATCCGCAGCTTGTCTGGTTGAATTTACAGGGAAACTATCAGATGGGCCTTTGTGGACAAAGGCTTCCGCCAATGAACTCACACGCGAGAAGAATCCCTTTCCTCAGTTGAATCCGGTGCACCAGGTGCCGACAATCGGTTCTGCTGGCAGGTTTGCAGCAAAAGGCGACAGTGAGCCAACGATTTTCACGACAATGGCTCGATCAGACCGTCGCGATGGACTGTACCTGCTGACGGCCTTGCCGCCCCCAAAACATTATTCACTTCGCTGGAGATTATTGTGTATCGAGTCACTGTTTGTCTGTTGTTGTTGCTCGTCACGGGCACTGTCACTGAGTCGTCTGCGGATGACGCCAAAAAAGCTGAGGCGACCGAAGTCAAGTTGAAGGATCTCACATTGAAGATACCGGCAACGTGGAAGTCAAAGCCCAGTGCGAGCCGTATGAGACTCGCTACCTACACAATTCCTGCGGCAAAGGGGGATTCAGATTCCGGCGAGCTGACAGTTTTCAACTTTGCGGGCGGGGGAGGTGACGTCGGCGCCAATATTTCGCGCTGGGTTGATCAATTCAGTGGCGATGGACGAACTTCGAAGGTGACCAAAGGCAAAGCGGGAAACAACGACTACTATTTCGCCAACATTGCCGGGACGTACAGGAAACCTGTCGGACCGCCGATTCTGAGAAAAACGGAAGCCGCCCCTGGGTATCGTATGGCGGGTGTCATTCTGGTGCTGCAGGGCAAGGGCGTCTACTATCTGAAACTGGCTGGTCCTGATGCCACAATCAAAGCGCAAGCGGAAGCGTTTCGGAAATCGTTTGGTGGCAACAGCGAAGGTGAATCGGAATACGAATTATAAGACGTGGCAGACAGGGACGCTGGTTCGAAGTCGTCACAGCGGTGGTCTGAATCTCTTCGTAACGCTGTGGAAAGTATCTCATAGTGGCGGGCTTCAATACGACGCTGCCTGATGCGACTGTCCAGGTCAGAAGCAGGGATCACGGATGCTGCTTGCGCGCGTAATTTTCACTCCACTGTTCGAGCATGAGGAAGCGGAGCTGGTAGCGGCCGCTGAGGCATATCTAGGCGCGTTGGCAAAAAACGGCCAGATCTGCGGCGACCATCTCACTGGCTGGAATGACGGAGATCTCTGCGCCTATACGTATTTATCACACCGGAACGCGGCCGCCGACAGGTATTTGTCACAGTGGGGGCAGCGCGACCTTCGTTCGGTGCGTCGCCAGTTCGGCTGTGACCCGATTTGGGAAATCATGGATGATGACGCCGCCGCGCGAGTGTCGTCGTGGAAATCCGCTTCGTCACTCTATCTTTTTACCCACGCGTTCGATGTTGCCAGTCCGGTTGTTCATGGCGATCGGGGAACTGCCATCCCGCTCCATCTTCTGCCTGTGAGTGATCGGCAACGAGAACGGTTGTGCGCGTGGTCTGATTCCTACACCTGTCACGACAGAATCTGGTTCGAAGGCGCTGCACTTGAAGTGAGTGCCTACGAGCAGTTGGCGGACCCTGGCAGCGACCTGGCAGATCAAGGCAGAACGTTGTGCCGGGAAGTGGAAGACGCCGTGAAACGTCCGGTGTTCTTTTACCTGTTGAAGCACTGGGGCGAAATCGAAACCGACAGGAATCGATTGTGCCCTGGCTGCGGCCAGGACTGGGTCGCGTCGTCAAGTTCGGCACCGTCCCGAGAACCGTTTCGCCGGTTTCACTTCCGGTGCCTTCCCTGCCGACTGGTCTCTCACCAGGCTGTTGCCTTCGATGACCCTGAGCGTGCTGTCATTGGTGCCTATTCACCAGATTAGCCGTGTATTCAGCACGAGTCGGTGAAGCGCGATTTAGATTTAGTCGTCGTAGTCGATCCGGACAACTCCGTTACGTGACACGATGTCAATCGCATGGTGCCCGTAATCCAGACGGATCTTTGTCCGGCATGGCGATACGCGCAGGCCCTGCAATGGGCAGGTTGGTACAAGAACTTCAACGTAAACTGCAGCTTCGACACAGCCGCGACTTCCGCATCGTCCGAGATGCGGATCACGAACGGCAACAGCCACAGGAACGGCATCCGGGGAAATTTCAGCAGCGTCCTTGATGCGGATACATGTTTCCAGTGGCACTGAACAAGTCGTTATTTCACCCAGTCGAAGTGGCAGGTGGTGAAGCTGTTCAGGAGCTGGAGCGGTTGTCAGTACGCCCGGATGCGGCGGCACGGCGTGATATGCGGGAGCTGTGGCGACGGCGGGAACAGTCCCGAAATTCATTGAAAAAGAAACCTGTGAACGATTTACAGGTATGCGGTGTGCTTCTTTATGTCCCGCGCCTATTCGATGGCGCGTTCTGTGCGACCGGTCATGGCGACTGTGGTGTCTTGCCTCGGAATGACGGTGGTCGTACGAAGGTGTCTGCAAGGCTCGCAGAAAATTGATGATGTCGTTTGCCGCTGACTGCTGTGGAATGGTGTTGCAGCAGGAGGCAACCAGTATGAATGAGAATAACGTGCGAGTCATGGGGGTAATCTTTGTTCGTCGTGAAGAAAGGACTGACTGAGAGATCTGACGGAGCGACTGTTGTTGTCGCCGTTTGTGATTACTTTCACAATTCGTGCCATTCCCCTTCCGTAGTTGTAACCTTCTTTATCTGAATACTTTATGTAGATCCAGTTGTCAGAAGACAGTCGCTTTTTGTAGTCGATGTGACTGCAAATCGTGTCGATGTGACGCCCTGGTCACGGACTGCCGTTCGGTGTACATGCTTTCATCAGCCGGTTCGGTGACCTGGCAACTGCGATGAATCTGAGCGAATTGAAGAAGCATGTTGCGGCCGTTTTTGCCGATCTTCGTGGCCGTGTCACGCATAATTATTTGCTGCAGTCGTTATGTGGAACTGGCGACAAGCGTCGAAAACCGAAACGTAAACCAAAAATCTTTAGCGTTTTTTTGCTTCGCCGCAGAATACCGCAACGAACATCAGCAAATTCGTTGAAGTGCCGCAGATTCGTCAGCTGCGAAAGACGTCTTGACCCATTTCACCGGTTCTCGTAATTTTCCGAAGTCGCAGGTCAACTGTGACTCCTTTCCGTCTTTCCTCACGAATCATCTCTGGCTTCTTCGCCTCGCTCCAGCCAACGTTCATCTCACTTGGCGGCTGGTCGGTCGGAAATCCGGAAATTCAAACTCTCTCTTCTCTCGCCCACTGCCAGCATCCGTTCGGATACAAACCACGGCAGATCTCTGGAGGCAACCTGATGAACCGTTTTGTAATGTTTTGTGCCGGTCTGCTGTTGATGTGTTCAATGACCGGTTGCTGCCTCATGCATGGCTACGGAGGTGGATACGGCGCTGGTTATCCTGCCGCCGGTGGCTGTGGAAGTTGCGGTAGCTGTGGTGGCGTCCAGGGTGGCGGATATCCATCAGCGTTCGCCCCTGGTCAGCAGACGGCTTTCGCGCCCGGCTATCCCACGACGGCATTTGCTCCCATCGACGCTCTGCCGACCTATCAATAATCCACTGAGAACCGATATCGCCGGTCGATGAATCACGTGGCTCAGCGCCCCTGGTATCGTCTGCGAAAACAATTCCCACCGGAATCACGGATACTCTCCGTAGACGAAGGCTTCTTCGTCTCATCCGTCTGAGGCACCGAGCGACTCCTCTCCCTTCGAGTCGTCCGGTGCTTCTTTTGCGCGCGGACCTGACGTAGAGTCAGACTATTCGATGGCGTCGTACACCGCTTTCTTGATGGCCCATTCGGTCAGAAACGAGTAGGGCTGCACCTGTTCCATTGTAATCACGATCAGGTCGTCCTTCGGTGAGAGCCAATAATGAGTGCTGGCTGCGCCGCCCCAGCCATATTCGCCAATTCGTCCGCCGGGATCCCAGGCCGACATTTCCTGTCGAACAGAAAAACCAAGTCCAAATCCGACGCCATGGCGAACGTTGTCTCCGAAGGCAATCGACTTGACCTCAGGCGGCAGCTGGCTGGTTGTCATCAGCCGGACAGATTCCGATGACAACAGTCGGCCACCGTCATAGCGGCCTTCCCGAGAGATCATCAATAGAAACTGAAAATAATCCTGGATGGTTGAAACCAGACCACCACCACCCGATAAGAATTTCGGTGCTTTCCGAAAGGCACTGGTTCGCGGCAGGTCGACAGGTTGCAGTTCGCCTGACTCGTCCGGTGAATAGACGGTCGCAAAACGCTCGCTCTTTTCATCAGGGACGTGAAATTCCGTATCAACCATTCCTAATGGTGTCAGAAGTCTGGACTGCAACACTTTTTCAAACGACTCGCCGGAACAAACTTCTATAACGCGGCCAAGGACGTCACTGGCGACGCTGTATTTCCACTGCGTCCCGGGATCAAATTCAAGTGGCAGGTCACTGACCTTTGCAGAGAAGGCCGGCAGGTCATCGGCTGGCGACAGGACCTTTGCACGACGATACCTTCTGTCGACCTCTGAATCGCCGAACAGACCGTAGGTCAGGCCGGATGTGTGCCTCAACAGGTCGCGGATCGTCGGCGGTCGTTTTGGCGATCGACCGCCGTCTGCCGTGTGTACTCGTATGTCTGCAAATTCCGGAAGGTATCGGTGGACCGGGGCATCCAGCTTCAATTTTTCGTCTTCCGCCATCATCAGCACGATGGCAGAAGTCAACGACTTGGTCATGGAGTAAATTCGAAATATGGTGTCATACGTCATGGGCGTCTCGTTCTCGATATTGCGGTACCCGTATGACTTAAGGTGAGCGATATGTCCATGTCGAGCTACCAGGACAACAGCTCCCGGCAACTGCCTGTCTTCAACCAGCCTCTGCATGATGTGGTCAACGCGCCCCAGCTTTGCTGCCGACATCCCGGCGGCCTCGGGACGTACTGCCAGATGATCATTCGCACAGGTTACGACGGCGCTAGGGATGATAGACGCGAAAACAGCGAGTAATGAGGTGATGCGAAACACGATTATTCCCGTTAAAAAAGGATTCAGCGACGTGAAGCCTGGATGGCCATACGTTCGGCCAGCCACTCGCCAACGACCGTCTGCAGTGGATCCGATGTGCGAATCACGCGATAGTCGATACCCAGTGTACCGCACGTTTTTTCCAGGCCTGTTGAGAATTCGTTGTACTGACGGAGATATTCCTTCCGCAGACGAGAGGGGTCAACCAGCAGGCGGTGATCAATGTTTTCGAGGTTGCGAAACTGAGTTGGGCGATCAAAAGGAAACTCAATTTCCTCGGGCGCCGCGATACGGAAAATGACCACTTCATGGCGTCCGTGCCGTAGACGCTGCAATACATGTTCCAGGGCTTCGAGGCTGTCGAAACAGTCACTGATCAGAATGATAAGACTTCTGCGCTGAATGGTCGGCAGCACGGATTCAATAACGTCTGCTACGCTGGTGTCTTCGCCCGGCGTGACGGTTTCCAGGACCTGCATCATGCGTTGAAATGTGTCACGATTGCTTGACGGTTTCAGCTGGTCTCGCACGTTTGCATCAAATGTTATCAGTCCTACAGAGTCGCGTTGCCCGAACAGCAGCCAGGCCAGCGATGCTGACAGCAACTTCGCATATTCAAACTTGCTGAGCGTACTGCCGGCATAACTCATACTGCCGCTGACATCGACCAATAGCTGGGCGCGAAGATTCGTTTCGTTTTCGAATTCCTTCACATAATAACGACCGGTTTTTCCGTAGGCTCGCCAGTCTATGTGACGAATTTCGTCCCCCGGGTGATAGTCGCGATGCTCAACAAATTCGACGCTGGATCCTTTGAACGGACTGCGATGCCGCCCCATCATCAAACCTTCCACCAGTTGTCGCGCAACCAGTTCCAGCTTGCCAAAGTGAACAAGTTCAGTGGGATTCGTGGGGAGTGAGGACGGTTCCGACATTTGTGGTAAACACGTGTACAAAGCTACGACGTGTTGATTCCGGAGAAATTTGTAAGGTCATAATACTCGTCGCCTGTTGGAGCAGGTCCAGCGGCGCTCGGCTTACATCGGCGCGATCCTTTCGCTGCCGACGTCCGTTGTCAGCAAGACGTGCTGGTCAAAGCTTTCGAATACCAGTTGCGCTTTGATCTCTGAATAGGCGGGGTCGTCCCACAGGTTGTTGAATTC
The DNA here is from genome assembly GCA_029247265.1 of Fuerstiella sp. Taxonomy (GTDB): domain Bacteria; phylum Planctomycetota; class Planctomycetia; order Planctomycetales; family Planctomycetaceae; genus Fuerstiella. Next base: position 348 of record JAQWLN010000171.1, on the reverse strand, counting down.
CTTCGGGTCATCTTTCAGGTTGTAAAGTTCTCCCAGTCCGTGACCATGATAGACGACAAGTTTCCAGTGGTCTCGACGATGCATTGTGCCATAGGCACCGCTGCCGCCCGTAAAATGCGGGTGCAGTGCTTCAAAGTATTCGCAGCGGACGGAATCGCGGAAGTGCGACGGATCGGCTTCGCCAGTCAGGATCGGCAGCAATGATTGTCCCTGCATGTAATCCGGCTGTTCCAGTCCGGCAAGTTCAATCACCGTGGCTGTCAGGTCGAGTAATTCCACTAGGGCATCACTTTGCAGGTTCTTTTTCACGTGGCCCGGCCAGCGGAAGATCAGGGGGACTCGCACAAG
>JAQWLN010000163.1 GCA_029247265.1 Fuerstiella sp. | reverse complement strand
CATTGCTGGCTGTGGTTTGTGTCCCGGTCGCATGCCTGGGACTTCCCGGTTGGGGCCCGACAAGCTCGCTACTAAGCGGAGCACCCCCAACGCCGGTTGCTGCATCGTCTGCCACGTTCAGTTCAGCCAGGCAGAATGTTGCGGCGACCATCGCTGTGTCGTCCACAGCAGAAGATCTGCGTGCTGACCGGCCACGTCATCGACGAGAACGTCGCACGAGTGTTTCAGCTCCTGCGGCTGGCATAAGCGAATCACCGGAAACAAACATTGGTGCCCTGGCAACCGATACAATGCCAACGGACCTGATTGTAAGTGGTGATAGTCGACAATCGACTGTCGCGGTTTGGTTGGTCGAGCGGTGGTGTGCGGGCTGTGTGTTGATGCTGTCACAGCTTGCACTCGGCTTAAGTCGCATGTCGCGAATTCTCAGGGAGTCGATAAGAATCACCGAACCGAGATGGCAAGGGCTGGCGGCGGAAGTTATGTCGAAACTTGGCTTGCGGCGTGCCATTACGCTCCAAGGATACGCAAAGGAGATTGGACCTTTGACCGGGGGGTTGATCAAGCCGTTCATATTGCCACCGTCCGGTTGCGATGTTTGGCCGACCGACTTGAGGCAGGTCGTTCTGTTTCACGAAATGGCCCATGCAAAACGACGAGATGTCCTTTCTCTTTGTGCTCTCGACTGGTCGGCGCAGTCTTGTGGTTTCACCCGTTGGTTTGGCTGGTTATACGTCGGTTACAGTCCGAACGAGAACGGGCATGTGACGATTTGGTGTTGGCAGCGGGCACGCGGCCATCGGCGTACTCCGACCACCTTGTGAAAATTGCATCCGCTTACCGTTGTCCCGGATGGATCGCGGCAACGGCGATGACCATGGCTGGAAAAAGTGAGCTTGAAGATCGGGTTCGCTGTGTATTGGACGAAACCCGAAATCGGCGAGGCATGACAACCCGTGCCGCAGTGATAGCTGGCCTGCTGTCTGTTGGAATCGCGATGGCCGTGGCGACAGCAGGCCGAGTCATCGTCCGAGATGCCGCTGGAAGAACCGTTGCGACGTTGGAGATCCCTGAGGGAGGATCGGCCATCATTGAGACGCGTGGCAATACGGCTTCGGAGCAGTCGCTACCGCCCAACACCAGCAGGATAATGGCGATCGCGGGCGAATGGCCTCAGCTGAGTGGGACATCACATCGAAATAATGTCAGTTCCGCAACTCAGCTACCCAACACATGGAACGTAGAAACTGGTGAGAATATTTTGTGGTCTGCCGATCAGGGAAGTCAGACCTATGGAACTCCCGTCGTTGCCGACGGGAGAATATTTGTCGGAACAAATAACGGTCATGGCTATATCAAACGCTATCCAAAAGAAACAGACCTCGGCTGCTTAATGTGTTTCGACGTTGCGACGGGCCAGTTCCAGTGGCAGCATTCCAACGAAAAACTTACCACCGGGCAGGTTCACGACTGGCCGCATCAGGGAGTTTTGTCGACGCCGGTCGTCAAGGGAAAACGACTTTATTACTTAACCAACCGAGCTGTTGTGACCTGCCTGGATACAGAGGGTATGCGCGACGGAAATGCTGGTCCCGTTCAGGACGAATACATCGCTAACAACGAAGCCGATGTTGTCTGGCAGTACGACCTGATCAAAGAACTGGGGGTCTCTCCGAAATGTATTTCCGGCTGTTCCCAAACGACAGATGGCAACCGTCTGTGCGTATTGACTTCAAACGGGACCGACGCGTCCTACGTTAATACACCAAGTCCGGATGCCCCAGCTTTGTGTGCCTTGATCTGGAAACCGGAAAACTGCTGTGGTCAGCGAAGGCGGCATTCGCCGCCCATGATTGTCAATGGAGTGGTCCGTCGGTTGGCACGTTTGTTGATCGCCAGGGCAAGTCTCAGACGCACGTCATGTTTCCTGGATCTGATGGGTGGCTTTACAGTTTTGACCCACAGGGCGATGGTCTCGGCAATGCCAGATTGTTGTGGAAGTTCGACTGCAACCCCAAAGACGCCAAATTTGAATTGGGTGGACGCGGACGCAGGAATTTACATGTTTCTTTGCCCGTGATTCACAACGGGCTGGTTTACGTCGCAACGGGGCGGAACCCCGAACCGGGTGAAGGCAATGCCGACCTGTGGTGCGTCGATCCCAAACGCAGAACGCATGGAGCTGACATCAGTGAGTTTATTGTCAACGACGCCGATGGCAATCTTCTTCCTGTGAGTGTGGAGTCATAGTTTGATGAGTCGAAGGGGCACACAAAATGGAAGAACCCGGATTCGGGAGTCGTGTGTCACTACAGCGCAACGGATATCGATGGTGACAACCAAACTCAGTTTGAAGAGACATTCCACCGGACATGGGGTAGGCCGACCATCCACAATGGACTGTTGCCTATCGCAGACTTCTCGGGGCTGGTTCATTGCCTGAGTGCCGACAACGGCGAACTGTTCTGGACTTACGACCTGTTTGCGTCAAGTTGGAGCTCGCCGCTCATCGCAGATGGCCGTGTATTTGTCGGCGATGAGGACGGCGAAGTAACGATTCTGAACCTGGGCAAAACATCGAAGTTGATCGGCGAACTGAGTTGTCAGAATTCCATCTATTCGGCACCAGTGGCGGTCGGAAATACTTTATTCGTAGCTACGAAATCGAAACTGCTGGCGATACGGCAAGATCAACCCAGAGCCCCCGTCGGTAAGAAGTTGAACGCTGAAGCGGATACTGAAGCGCACGTTGAAGATTCTGAGAGCAATACGAGCGTTGTGCCGAACACTCCCTAGGCGTCGATTCGAAACGGCGATGAACAACTCGGAGTCGCGACGAGTGGACTGCCGGAAAATCTCAGATTACGCTGGAAGCTGCCAAGTTCCGAGGGTTGGGGATCGTCTGTGGCAATCGTTGGCAATTATGTCTACGCACCATCGTAGAGCGGTTACCTGTATTGCGTGGAATTGAGCAGCGGGGAAATCGTTTGGAAATACCCCTCCATTGTCGACCCAGTGCCTGGGAAATTCGCTGCGGCGTTTAGATCAGCACCACGGGTTACCAGTGACACGGTCTATGTCGGAAACGAAGACGGCGTATTGCATGCCGTTGATCGCGCGATAGGCACACGAAAATGGATCCTGGTGACCGGTGCAGAGATCGCCGGCAGCCCTGCAATCGCCGGTGATCGTATTCTGGTAGGGTCTCACGATTCTCATCTGTATTGCCTTACACCGGACGGACAGCTGATTTGGAAATTTCAGACCGGAGATCGTATTAACTGTTCTCCGTCGGTCGTTGGGCAATATTTGTTCATTGCAGGCTGTGACGAACATTTGCGTGTTGTCGATATTAGGACGGGCGAAGAAATAATCGATTTACCACTCAATACGTACCTCATTGCCTCACCGTCCATTGTTGATGATGAACTTTATCTGGGAACATATGCTGGCGGAGTTATCGCGGTGAATTGGAAGACAGGCGAAATCGCGTGGCGGTATAGACACGAAAAGCAAACATTCCCATATCATGCGTCTTTGTCCGTCACCAATTCACGCATTTTTGTTGGTGGTTACGACAAACTGTTCCACTGCATTAATCGGACAACCGGACGGTCTGTCTGGAACTTTCAGACGGGGGCGCACATCAATGGTTGCCCGGTCGTTGTCGGTGATCGAGTCTTCTTTGGGTCAGACGACGGAAATATTTATGGGCTGAATACCTCGGATGGGAACGAAGTCTGGAAGTTCAACGCTGGTAAGAAAATCACCGCCGGAGTCGCTGTAGGCGAAGAATGCCTTGTCGTCGGAGAAGACGGGCCAAACGGAAACCTCTACTGCTTCGGAGCGACCGATTGATGACGGAGGCAACTCGGGAGAGTGTCTCTAATCAGGAAACGCCAGGGGCGGGTCTCGCCGGCCTCAGTTTCTGAGCTGCACAGTCCCGGGAATGTTCGCTTTGATCTTTGCCGTTTTGAGAGCATCCGCTCGGCTAACCATCCGCACATGGCAAAGCTCGAAAGCCTGATCAGCGTGATTGATGTCGGCAATCTGGTTATTGCGGTAAGCGACGTGGCAGAAGGCAGGATTCGTGGCCGTGATGTCGTTAAGGTGTTGTTCGAGCAGTTTACCTGTTGTCGTAGACGACACTGGCTGGTGAGAGTCGCGAATCTGCTACCGAAGAATCCTGTTCCCGGCCGCAAGTCTGCGTGAAACGGCGTCTTTGCCTGGGGCAACGGGATTGCGCCACCCCGTGGCCACGCGATCGACAATTCCCGACAGTCAAAGATGGAATGAAGAGTATTATGGCCGAAACAGATGAGCTAAACCCGAATACATTCTTTATTGAAGTCTCGGGGGCTGGTCTTCCCGAAGTGGATGGCCTGTTTGTTCCCTCCACAGCACCTCCCGTCCAATCGGAATCGGGAACCGTATCCAGCCCTGGCTACTGGAACGGCAGGATGGCGTGGGATCGCGCCGACGGGAAAAGCGCCCGAAGCCCGGCTCTCTCATATTCCAACAGTTACAAATCGTGGAGAATTTGTCGTCTTGATGGGCATCTTGCATACGATGCGACGTGCGAAGACGAGCTGCCACCGACGGATCGAGAATGGCACGTCTACAAAAAGGGAGTCGCGCCTGCTCCAAAGGTTGTGCTGCACCATTACGACCCACGGCAACCGTGTCCCACGCCCAACGTGATTTTCGTGCTCGGTGGTCCCGGTGCGGGAAAAGGAACGATGTGTGAGCTTGCCGAGTCTCAACTCGGCTGGACTCACTTATCCACCGGTGATCTCCTCCGAACCGAACGTGAGGCTGGTGGTGCGACCGCCGCGGTCATCGAGGAATACATGACGGCCGGGAAGTTGGTCCCCAACGAAATCATTGTGATTCTACTCAGGAACGCGATGGAGACGCTGACCAGAACGACGGGAAAGAACAACTTCCTTCTGGATGGATTCCCTCGGTCCCTGTCGAATCTGGACGGTTGGTTTGAGATTTTCGGTCGGGAAGCGGAGCTTCCGAAAATGTTGTACTTCGAGTGCCCGTATCCGGTTCTTGAACAGCGTATTTTGAGCCGCGCAAAGTATACGGGCAGAAGTGACGATAATGTGGAAAGCATCAAGTTGAGGTTCGACACCTTCAAGGCTGAGACTTTGCCAACCGTGGAGCTCTTCAGAAGCAAAACGAAGTGTGTGGAAGTCGACACCAGTCAGGACCGACAGGCGGTTTACGATGTCGTGCGCGACAACCTGGCTGAGTACACGGGTAAGAACTTCGCAGAAAAACCGCTCACCGAGAGATCCGAAATACTGCTTGGCCTGAGACCGTACCCCAACTCATGAAAGGTCTGAGGCATTGCGTCGGCGGCGGAACATGGAAATCCGCTCAGTTCAATAAGCTTCGTCCGGTTCCCACCGGAGGAAGCTTATTGTCGACCTGAACGTGTCCGGGATGTCACGCGGTCTTGAACCCAAACAGTTTTGCTGCTGTACCGCCAAGGATTCTTGATTGGTCAGCATCCGACATGTGCGAAAGAACGTTGGCCACCTGTTCGCGATAGTCCTTGTAAGACTCACCTGTTGCTTGAGCGTTGAAGCCGCCGCCGTAAATCAGGCGGTCGGCGCCAAATGCACTCGTCAGGTTTCGCACGATGGGGGCCAACTCGCGATGGGGGTAACGGTTCTGGTCGGGTAGCGCAGACACTTTCATCACCGTGTTGGGAAATCGCGTCCAACGGACGACGACGTCGTGTTCGCGTATCGTTCCCTGCATCGGTCGACCCAGGTGGTCAATGATGACCGTGGTGTCAGAAAACTCACGGATCAGTGGTTCAAACCCAGCCGCGTAGCGGGGTTCGAAGTGCAACTGCATGGCCAAGCCCAGACCAGCGGCAGTTTTCCACAGATGACGTAGTTCCTTTGTTCCGAATGGAGGCAGTCGTTTGGGGGCATAAGCATGGACACGGGCTGCCACGATTTGTCCCGGATTCCGTTGAACCAAAGACGCCATGCGGTCCACTGAGCCAGGGCGGTCGGAAAAAAACAGACACGTTCCTTTCAATCGGTTGCTACCGATTTGCAGGCAGTGCTCCAGATAAGTGTGGTCGTCCTGATATGGCTCCGGATGCACAACGACTGCGAAGTGGACGCCGGCACCGTCCATACACCGCAGCAGGTGCTCGGGTGTTGCTTTGGGCTCGGGACGATACGGAGCTCGAGAATGATACGGAAACTGAGTGTCCAACCCACCGAAACAATGCAGATGGGTATCGACAACAACGGACGCCTTCGTTTCCGTCGCGTCAGGATTTCCGCCCGCCAGGGCTGCGGACAACGGAAATGCACCCGCGGTGTAGCGGATCATTTGGCGACGATTCAATGGTGTCATCGGAAATTACCTCTTTGGCGTATTTCGATCGTGTGGGAACAATCCGTTGCCGGTGTATTTGATCACCCGGCGCCCGGCCGTTGCCGCCGGTGGCTCAGGAAACAGCACATTCAATGTAACGACACGGACGGCAAATGTCTTCCGGCAGACTTCTGCTTGAGCGGGCAGTGCCGCCGTCTTCGACCGTCCGATGTGAGTTCAGGTGCAATGTAGGGCCACAAAATCGGGTATCGTTTTGGTACCCGTGAGGCAAAAGTTACGATACTCTCACCGACCCGTGTTTCGACCACTTGTGCATATTCCTGCCAGAATGATTGTCGAGCGCCTGACCGGAAAGCGACGTCCATGCAGAACTATCAACTGTTGGTGAGGCGAACTTTGGCTATCGCGGTCCTGGTTGCGGCGTATGCCGACACAGTCGTGTATTGCGCTGATGAACCGGCCCAGGCTGTGGGTTTTGAACGGGCGGGAATCATCAGAGCGTGGGACATCTACCAGCATCGGCTGACGTTCGGCAAGGGGCAGACACTGGCATTGGTTGACGATGGGTGCAAACTGTCGATGCCGGAATGGTCGCGCTCTGACGGTGATCAACCGAAGGTGCTGGTCACTTACGACAGTGTTGATGGTGACCCCGACCCGCAGCGCGAAGGCCGTGGATATCAAGGTTCAACAATCGGGATACCCTCTTCCGTGAACTACGGAGGAAAACGTGGTGTGGCCTACAACGATCAGGTGGCTGTGATCAGAGCATTGGAGTGCTGTCACTGCAACGTTTCTGACGGAAAGAGAGTCGCCGGGGCCCTGCAGTGGATCATCGACAATCACCAGGAATACCGAATCACCACCGTCAATCTGGCTCCTGTCGACGACAAGCCGCATGCTACCCCCGTTGCCACGGACATCGACGCCAAACTGGCGCTGCTGCGGCAACTTGGCATTTGGGTCAGCGCACCGGCGGGCAATCACAATTTCACAGACGGCATATCGTGGCCCGCCTTTCGGCCAGGTTGTTTTGCGATCGGCGCAGTCCGTGTGGGCAAGGACGAAGTTTATCTGGATCGCCATGCCAAAGTAGAACTGCTGGTCCCGGCCGCGGCCACTTCTTCGTCAAACGCCATCGCCTGTGGCGCAGCGATCGTACTTCGTGAAGCAATTGATAAAACTCACTATGACTGGTAACAGGACGGCCCCAATGTTGCTGCCGCCATGATGGTGATCATGCAGAAGAACGGCGTTGCGGTGAAGGATGACTCGACAGGCATCAGTTACCGCAGACTCGATCTGGCCGCTGCACTCGCGCACGTTTTTGCGGCGACACCGCCGTCGAACGCGATTCAGTTCAGTGAACACCTGATTGCAAAAGATTATGCCTATGCTTATGGCATCGCGGCTGCGGATATCGATGAAGACGGCGACGTCGATCTGACCAGTGCCGATTACACTCCGCACAACATACTGTACCTGTTCGAAAACGACAGTACCGGGAAGTTTAGATGACATGTCATTCAGAAGGATGACCCGGAGAGGCTGGAACGCCACGCGGTGGGCGACGTCGACGGAGACGGCGATCTGGATGTCGTGATCGTCAAGAATTTGCGAGGGCATCTGCTGTGGTTCGAAAACAACAGCACAGCGACTGATGGCCGGATCTGGCAGCGACATGTGATCACAACCGATCTGCCAGGTGCCTACGACGTTACCCTGGCCGATTTCGACAGGGATGGTGATCTTGACGTGGCGGCTTCGAGCTGGGTTCTGGGCAATCAATTCGCATGGTTTGAAAACAGAGGCTCAATTGCCGAAGGCGAATGGAAGAAACACTTGATCGAAAGCGATGTCGCTGAAACACGCACGATGCGTGCGGCGGATTTCGATGACGATGGAGATGTGGATCTACTGGGCACGGGGCGAAAGTCGCATCACGTCATCTGGTACGAGAATCGTCCGGCTGACAATTCGGTCGACTGGGAAAAGCATTACGTTGACGACAAGTCGCCGTGTCCCGCTCATGGCAATCCAGCCGACATGGACGGCGACGGTGACATGGACATCGTGATAGCGCTGGGATTCTACTACAAGCCAGGATCCGGCCAGGCAGACGCGTCGCTGGACCGTGAGCACAATCAGGTGGTCTGGTACGAAAACGTCGGAGACCCCGGTTCCGGCCTGTGGAAGAAGCATGTTATCGGTCCGTGTTTCGACGATGCATTCGAGGCCGTCGCCGGCGATCTTGATGGAGACGGCGACGTTGACGTTGCTGCCACATCGTGGAGAAATCCTGGACGCGTCGTCTGGTTTGAGAATCAGGGAGATCCGAAGGGGGCATGGACGCGGCACATGCTGAAGAACAACTGGCGCAGTGCGAATCAGGTGATTATCGCCGACTTCAATGGCGACGGCAGACCGGACATCGTCGCATGTGCAGAGCACGGTAGTTATGAGTTGCGCTGGTGGCGGAACGAAGGTCAGAGTAAAATGGCTGAACCTTCGGGCGAATAATCTCAGTCCTATACCGGATCTGAGATCAAATTCGGGTGGGGGGCGTGAGGATAATCGACTGGTTGGTATTGAATCGCAAGCTCGGGTGTCTGCAGCTTTCGCTGCCCCTCAGCACGGGAGGTGAGAGCTCGATCCAGGATGCCGCTGGTAAGCAGCGTTCGTTCCACTGGGTAGGCAGCACGGTTGGTGTGGACCATTTTTTCGATGCCCTTTAACAGCCATGCGAAATGGGGGTGACGCGGTTCCGTGCGTTCGTCGAATCGTGTCGCCTGTAATTCGTTCTTCTGTTTCAGCTTTAGAGCAACGGACGTTCCGCGAGCGAAATTCGGCAGCATGAAAACGGCACCCGTTAAACCATCAGCGTACTGAAACAGAAACAGCGTGGCCTCTTTACTTTGCCGAACATCACCGTTCTCATGTGGCACTTGAGACAGCGCTGCGTCGAACACGTCCTGTCGAATGATTCCTTCGTCCAGCACTTTCCACATGGCGTTACCCTGCAGGCATTGCACCCACTTCACGCCGCGTTCCGCGCCCTGTCGTCGTTCAACGTGACACTGGAAGAATTCCAGAGCGTGACTGCCGTAGATGTCCAGCCCTGAGTAGCCGATTCCCACCGCCGCCTCGATGTCGCAGCCCAGCGGAACTTCAATTTCAGGATCTCGGTATCCGACCGTCATGGATGAGCCAGCCATAAACGGCACATTCATCTGCTTCGCTCGATCGTACATCCACTTGGCGTCCGACCAGACGGGGCCCAAATGTTTGTCGTTGAAGACGGGCACGACTTTGTCGTATTTTCTGAACGTGTCCGTGATGGTTTCGAAGAATCGACGACGTGGGTAAAGATGCTGGCCCTTAGTATTGGATGGATAGGTGCCGTGCTCGCCGATGCTGATCACGCCGTCGACCGGAATGCTGTTGCCGCCGACGGTTACTGCCTGTTCAATCGTGTCGAAGATCGGAACGCCGTGTTTCTGTGCCATCGGCCGGGCCATGTCGCGGTCCGTGAATTGTTCAACATACATGGCCGACAGCTTCAGAGCTGCCCCTGGGCCACCTTTCTGTTCCCAGCCTTCCAAAATCTTACCGATGAGCACGTCGGCATGCAGGCCACGTTCATACGCTGTAATCACAGCCGCGACGGGCTTCGGCTTCACGGGCTGCGGTTCGTTTGCGACCGTAGTCCAGGGCACGCCACTCCATACAGCCGCTGATGCAGTGTGAGCCAGCCAGGCTCGACGAGTGATGTCAGTTGTCCTGCTCATGTTTGTCCCTCAGAAAGGATTGACGTCCGGCACGGTGCGCGTCAGTTCAGCGAACGTAGATAGGCCACCAGGTCTGCCACCTGCTGTGCCGTCATGTCACGCACCAGCAGATCCGGCATCAACGACTGACGTTGCGGGACCAGCTGTTCAATCTCCTCCGTCGGAATCCGACGCACCTTATCTTGCGCATCTTTCAGAACGATCTCAGCGTCGTTCTTTTCCACCAGAAGGCCGGTGAACAGGCGGCCGCTGGTGGTTTCTGCCAGAAACGTGACATACTTCGGGTCGACCCGTTTGGATGGCTCCAGAATGCTTTCCAGCAGTTGAACGGGTGTCAGTTTCTTTCCGATCGTTGTCAGATCCGGACCAATCTCCTTACCTTCCTTTTGGATTCGGTGGCAGTTTTTGCACGCCACACCGCTGGTATTAAAGAACACCTGTCTGCCGCGTTCCGAGTCGCCCTGAACTGAGAGAATCTGATCTGCGTGAACGGCGCTTCCCAATCGTTTGATCCGATCCTCGGGGGGCAGGAAACGTTCAAACAGATCGCGGATGCTGATGTCGCTGTGCTGGACTGCTGCGGCAACAGACTTTGCCATCACCGGTTTTGATAGCTTCTGGGCGTCAACGGCATGCAACAGCCGAATGGCGCCCGTGGTAGACGATAGAAGATGGTCAACGATAGCGACCTGTTCGATGGCTGAATCCGTCACGTGCAGGCGACTCAGCGCGGAAGTTTCAGCCTTCCGGAGTCTGGCGACAGATTCATCTGCGGTGGATTGTGAATCTTTATCCTGAGGCAATTGTCCCAGCCAGTCGCGCAGCAACTTGACTCCGGCGAGGTCCACTTCGGCAGATCCAATACGGGGCATGCGTCCGCTGCCCAGTTTGGCCATGCGATACAGCAATACGGACCGAACCGGATCGCCAGGGGCGATCACCTGTGCTGCATGGATGCCGAACGTGCCCTGCGTGGGGCGAGTGTTGAGCATGTTTGTTTTGTCGAGTTCCAGGTCGAAGTGCATGTGTGACAGCACGGCGCCTCCAGCGTGCAGACGATGACAGTGAGCACAGTTTGTATGCAGGTACGCTCGGGCTCGGTCGTCTAGCGTTGCATTCGCATCGTACGGACTGGTCAGAGGTGGTTGTTTCGATGTGTCTACTGATTTTTCGATCAGGCCGATGTGGGCGAACGTGTCCAGCTGTGAATCCGCATTGCCGCTGTAGTTGTGGCTTCTGGCCAGTTGCGGTGTATTAAACGCCAGTGCCGGCCCGGACCATCTGTTGTGGCATCGTTGACATTCAGCCCGACCGGAGAAACGCCATGTCTGTTGTCGCACTCCGTGCAGGGCGGCTGAGTCCTGGACTTCAAACGTGCGTTCCGCACCGGATGCGTCCACAAGCGTCGCATCCGTCTGCTGGTCATTCCACTGATATGTGTAGGGCATCAATTCAACGCCATCGAAGTGCAGAATCTGCGTTTCGATGCGACGACGCGACCTGGGATCTCCCTGCTCCATATTCAGCGACAGCGGTGTCACTAGCACGGTATCTTTTGGAAACGTCCTCGCCGTGCCTTCGGCCTTGATCGACAGGTCATTCGGCACGGC
>JAQWLN010000152.1 GCA_029247265.1 Fuerstiella sp. | reverse complement strand
GGCCTGTGCGAAAAAAAAGCTGCATTGCCAAAACGGCAATACAGCTGATTGAGAGTGTGTTTACTTTTTGACTCGCTGATCATTCCTCGACAACTGAACTGTCCGGAAATCCAACCTCAGCAAGTGCTGCAATTGCTTTCTCGCTGTCAAACTGTGATTCGTCCACCTCGACAGTTGCGATGGCGGTTTTAGTATCTGCTTGGAATTTCGCTACACCCGGCAGCGATGTGAGTGCCCCTTGCACTTTGGGCACTCAGCCGGCAGGTCAGTGCATGCCGGGAACTTTAAGGGATACGGTCGTGTAAGTGATGGCATCGTCGGCAGCGGCCGCGTCGGCCACCACGGCTGGTGGTGGTGCGGCCGTTGGTGATGCAGCTGTCGGTGTCGGGGCGTCCGGTTCGGCACATCCCGTCACCAGACAGACCATCGCCAGGCCTGGCAGGATTCGTTTCATTTTGACCTCCTTCGGTCAGCTTAGACAGTGAGAATTGGTCTGCGGCCAATACAACAGAGGCACACAGAACACTTTAGCCATCCGAGTTGGCAACACTCTCAAATGCTGTTCCCGGAATACGGCCAACAGGAACAATATCGGTAAATCGTTCAATTCACCAGAGTATTTTCGGATGAACGCTCGACGCGGCGATAAGCAGAACCGGAATTGACGGTCGGGTGCAGTTTCCTCGGGGTTGAACGGTCAAGACTCACTGTTCAATTCGAGGGTCGGTCAGTGCTCGATGATCGTCCTCACCGACCGCCCGGGGTCTCGTGATCGCTGGTTGCGATGAAATGAAATCGAGGCACCTGCTTTCCCTCCACGGTCACCGTCTCGGTAAACATCTGCAGCGGGCGCACCCATAAACTTCGGTCGCCGTAGTCCGTTTTATAGACGACTAACCGTTCGTCCGTTTCACTGTGCCGAGCAGTGCCGATGACAATGTAGTCGCGGCCTTTGTAGTGTCGATATCGTCCCGGTTTCACGTGGATTTCGCTCCTGTTGCAGGCTCTGCCAACGCCCGTTGTAGTGGGCAGTCATCCGACGGCCGTTCCCCCTGCCGGTATCGGCTCAACAGCTGTTTGGATCGCTCGGCCAGCATTTGTCGCACTTGTCGCCGCCTGCCTTTGACGCGAGGAATAACCATGGAATCGTACCCAGTGGTCTGGTGTCGCAACCACGCGACGACCGCAGCCTCCGCGCGCCGTTCAACGGGAATTCGTGTCGTCCGTGCCACAGTTCCGCTACCCACTGGTGTGGCATGCTTCGTCACAGCCTGAGCCAACTGCTGTGCCAGCAGATGATGATCGGGGTGAAAATTCAGATAGGCGACGACCGCGCCAAAGAAATCATCAACGTATTCAGTCTGAGCCTTCTCCCGACGTCGCAGGTCGGACTGTCGACGTTTCGCATAGGCATCTGTGGAACGCTCGGCTTCCAGTTCGCTGCGAATACGCTCAATTGTCGCTGCCGGTGCCCAGACGCCCTTGCTGAAAACTCGTCTGCCCTTCTTCTCTTGGACAACCCAGTGATCGCCAGCTCCCTTGACTCGACGGGTCAGGGCGGCATCACCCGGCACCAGCAAATCCCAACCTTCAGGAGCTGTCAGCACGACCCCATCCGACGAACGCACAGTGCCTAGCCGTGGGCCTGGAGAAAAATTCTGTTTTGTCATATGTCAGCGACTTCCCTGTGTATCTTCGTGTGACGCCATAGACGTCGACGTTCGACCAACATCAACGACGTATCCGATCAGCACACCGTAGCGACAACGTTCTTTAGTGCATCGAACAGTTTGTCGACTTCCTCATCCGTGCCCACGGTGATTCTCAAGCCTTCGAGCGTTCCGTGTTCTGCATCGGCGTCCGCGAACTGCATGAACCTGACAAGGATCCTGTTCCTTTTCAGCTGTTCGTGGATCTGCTTATGCCGGCCGCTGTCATGGACCGTCCACACAAAATTGGCCTCGCTGGGCGACACGGTGAAACCTAACGGTGGCAACTCCGCCATGATTCGCTGTCGAGTTCGGGTGATTTTTGCACGATTTTCGAGCATCCAGTCTTGGTCCTGCAGCGCTGCCGTCGCGGCGGCCGTAGCGATGGCGTCGCAATTGTAGCTGTCCCGGACTTTGTGCATGCCGGCTGTGATCTCAGGATCGGCAATCGAGAACCCAAACCGGATCCCGGCAAGGCTGTAGGATTTACTGAGCGTGCGAGTGACAATGACTCGACGATCGAAACGGTCATCCCTCAACAACTCACCACGATGAGGACTGTCGGCGAAATCGCCGTAAGCTTCGTCAACGACCAGCATGCCTGCATCAGGGAGCAACTGGTGCAACTGTTCGTCAGTCCATCGGTTACCCGTTGGAGAATTCGGGTTCGGTGCGAACACGATGCGCGAGGGGCCACAAATATTGCGGGCTGCTTCAACATCCCAATGGAATGAGTCGCTCAGCTGGATGCGCTGCACCCGACAATCCTGAATTGCGGCAAGAGATTCATACAGCACATAACTGGGATACGGGTAGGCGATGGTGTCGTTGGGATCACAGAAGGAGCGAATGATGATTGTGAGGTTTTCATCGCTGCCGTTGGCAGGAAGGATCCAGTCCGGACCGACCCCAAACAATTCAGCGGCAACATGGCGAAACTCCGTCGCTAAGGCGTCCGGATAGACGTTCAGCCGCCCATTCGCCGCATTGTTGATGGCAGCGACGACTTTGGGTGACGGCGGATAAGGGTTTTCATTGGTATTCAGCTTCACCCAGCCGTCGCCCTGCGGCTGCTCACCGGAGACGTAACCGCTCATCTGCTGAATACTATGGCGAAAGGGAATTTTCATGGGTGGCTGTAAACAAAGTGATTTCGTGCAGTTAACCGACTCAATGAAGTTGACACGATACCCTTCGGCTCGTGTTGTGTTCACGCTTCGCCTGTTAGAATAGCTGCGGATTCTGAATTTCGTCGGTACTAAAAAGAACGGCCACAATGTGCCGTTCCCGTGAGCCCCGTTGGAGTGACCGAGTGTTGCTCGGTTTTCCGCAGGAAGATAGCGTAATGCATGAGTTTTTAAACCGGAACGTCGTGATCGATGTGGACTCACCGTTCGTC
The DNA here is from genome assembly GCA_029247265.1 of Fuerstiella sp. Taxonomy (GTDB): domain Bacteria; phylum Planctomycetota; class Planctomycetia; order Planctomycetales; family Planctomycetaceae; genus Fuerstiella. The sequence continues at coordinate 7,067 of JAQWLN010000152.1, read as the reverse complement.
TATGTTGGTAAATTGACTGACGTACACGAAAAGACCGTCATTCTTAACAATGCTGACGTCCATGATCTGCGCGACTCAAAGACGACACGCGAAGTCTATGTCCTGGACAGTAAGGTTCACGGAATTCGCGCGAACCGGAAACGCGTCCTGGTGGCCCGACACCAGGTCGTCAGCATTTCGCTGCTGGATGATGTTCTGGAATAACCCCGTGACGAGCGTGGTCCCCTGCATGAACGCGCAGATAGCGGGAAGGCTCCCTCTGAATTTATCGCGAAGCCAATTCGGAAGAGCTTACACCTCAGCCCCAATCAGCCCGATTGCGATCGCGGCGGAAACAGTTCCGCCTGCCGCTTTGAAGTCAGTCCTCACCGGGTCCCGGACATACGTGAGAGAGAACCTGCGGGTGGGTTCGCTTAATCAAAGAAAAAAGTGCCACGCTGCGATAGACACAGTAAGTTCAGCTGGAACAAGCCAGTCGCGGGCTGAAGCATCCGCGTCAATTCATCATATCGGTCACTTTTTGACCAAGGAAATTCCAAATCTGCTGGCCATAGGCCAGGCCAAGCCATACGACTGCGCCAATTAAGCCCAGCCAGATGATCAGAGAGAGACCTCCTACAAGTCCACGGAACTTGTTTGAAATCCATCGCCAGCGATTGTGTTTCTTTTGATCCCGCTCAACCTGTTTGTAGAGATTTTTCAGATCGTCTTTTCGAACGTCCGTGGACTGACGACTGAGTTGCCCTTCAACGGCATCGGTGAATTCGGGAAACTGAGCCAGTGGCACATATGCTCCATCAGACGACGCCTTGGCGCGGGCCTTAGCGGTCAACATGCCGGCATGGAGCATCTTCAGTACACGCCCCGTCGACAGTTTTTCGACGACAGTCTTCTTTTTTGCGTCCTGAAACTGAACGTACCACGTCCGCGAAGCATGTTTGACTTCTCCGGTTTTGGCCACCTGACGCGACGTCGGCAACGGCCCTGCCGAGACCTTCGTGCCACCCAGTGCCGCTGTCGTGGGAGACACCGAACGGGAAATTCCTGTTGGCACGGCACCGTCAACGAAGCTGAGGGCATCGTTGTGCACTCCGAGGGTAGCCAGGTCCTTGATGACTTCGGCGCAGTCGCTGTAACGATGTTTGGCCTCCTTTGCCATCATCTTATCGATGATGAGATCCAGCCGTTCGGGCACTTCCTGACACACCTTTCGTGCGGTTTCGTATTTGCCCGTTTCCTTCGCGATAATGAGTTCCAGGGCAGTTTCACCTCCGTACGGCAACTTGCCTGTGAGCATGTGATAGAGCGTGGCGCCCAATGCGTAGATATCACTGCGCTGATCGACCGTTTTGGCACTACGGGCCTGTTCCGGCGCCATGTACAGGGGCGTTCCCAGCCCCGTGCCGCTTTGCGTCATAGACACGTCATCATCCACGACTTTTGCCAGACCGAAGTCCGCGACCTTCACAATGCCTGAGCTGGTAAGCAGAATATTGTCGGGCTTAATATCGCGATGAACCATATTCTGGTCGTGAGCGTGTTTCATCCCTTCGGCCGACACCATCGCAATGTGGACGGCATCGCCGATTGAAAACTTCGTCAGCTTGTCGAGCCAGTCCTGAATGCTTTTGCCGTCGACATATTCGATGGCAACAAAATGAAGCCCCTTGTACGAATCGACAGCGTAGACCTTCACAACATTGACGTGGTCCAACTTGGCCATGGACCGCGCCTCACGCAGAAACCTGGCGACGAAGTCCTCTTTCTTTGCCAGTTCCTTGGACAAGGTTTTCAATGCGACGATGCGATCCAAACTGACCTGCCTGGCCAGATAAACTTCGCCCATGCCGCCCTTGCCCAGCTTCTTCTTCAGTTCGAAGTCGCCGACTCTGGTAACACTCTTCTTTTTCTTCCCTGCGGCCGGCTGTTTCCCTCCTGCGACGGGTGCTTTTTTTCTGGATTCCGACACGTTGTTACCTCGCCCAGATTCGTTAATGAAACACGTCGTGTGTGGCGGACTAAAGAACTCGTCAACAAGCTACAGGGATCGCAGCAGGATCCTGAATCCCTGACGGCCTGCATACTATGCCAATAACTTTAATATCATCGGGCGGGCAGCAGAATTGATGTTTCGGGGAAACAGCCGTTCCGTGGGCACCGCAATCGGAAAACTCAGACCAAATGGGGCAATCGCACCCTGCAAAGGCCTGCAGCAACGTACAGCGACCCTGTATTTCGTTACTGACGGGGGTCTCGCTGCGTTAAACACGACTGCAAACATTCGCGGGAACCGGCCGGAAGACGCCGCAGGCGTGATTTTCGCAACGGTGCCGCGTTGGTGACTCTGAACGAAGTGTCCCCATGCCGTGAGTCCGTTCCGTTCACGAAATCAGAAGTCGCAGATCTCCAATTCCGCAACATCAAGGCGACAACACTGCGTTGCGCCTAATTCATCATGTCTGTGACCACCTGGCCAAGATAGTCGAACAGAACGCCCCCGTAGGCTACCCCAAGCAGGATCAGTAATCCGATGGCCAGCAGGCAAACAATCGCGGCTCCGTTGCCCAACATGCCGCGAAACGTTCCCGACACGGAACCCCAGCTGCCCTGTTGTATTTGTTCCTTTCGAGCTTTCTTGTAGACACTCTTCAGGTCGTCGTGCCTGATATCCGCAGGATCTCGTTTGAGTGTCTTTTCGACTGCTTCGGTGAATTCAGCGAACTCGCCCAGCGGCAGATAATATCCCGTCGCGGACACCTTGGCCCTTGCCTTGCTGTTCAACTTTCCAGCGTTGAGCAATTTCAGGATGCGCTGAGTGGCCATTTTCTTAACGACCGTTTTCGCCTCAGAATCACGATACTGAACATACCACGTCTGCGACGAGTCTATCGTTTCTTCGGCCGCCTCGTCAGGTGCAGGCACATGCCGGCCACCGGGCGTAGGCGCTGCTGAATCCATCGTAATACCCATGACGGGCGACGTTCGTCTCAGCTCAGACGGCACTTCGCTGCCGACGGAGGTTGGCTGAGCGTCGTCTACGAAACTGATGGCCGCGTTGTGAACTCCGACAGAAGCCAAATCTTTGACCACCTCACCGCAGTCCTTGTAGCGGTGCTTCGGATCTTTGGCCAGCATCTTGTCGACCATCAGGTCAAGGCGGTCAGGGATTTCCGGCCGAAGTTTACGTGCTGATTCGAAGACGCCACGTTCCTTGGCCAAAATGAGCTCAACAGCCGTCTGGCCACTGCATGGCAGAACGCCAGTGAGCATGTGATACAGCGTGGCACCCAGCGAATAAATATCACTTCGCTGATCAACGGTCTTTGCACTGACTGCCTGCTCAGGAGCCATGTACAACGGAGTCCCCAAACCTGTGTCATTCTGAGTCAGCGCCACATCTTCATCCAGTGTTTTCACCAGACCGAAGTCGGCAACTTTTACCACGCCTTTACTGGTCAGCAGAATGTTGTCGGGCTTGACGTCGCGGTGCACCATGTTCTGATCATGAGCATGCTTCAGTGCTTCCGCCGTGACCATGGCAATGTGAACTGCATCGCCGATGGGAAACTGTTTGAGCTTGTCCAGCCAGTCCTGAATGCTCTTGCCGTTTACATATTCGATGGCCACATAATGAATGCCCTTGTACGAATCGGCAGCATAGAACTGCACGATGTTGACGTGGTCCAGCTTATCCATCGACCGGGCTTCTCTCAGGAAGCGGGCAACAGCGTCTTCTTTCTTTGCCAGTTCCTTCGACAGAGTCTTCACAGCGACCGAGCGGTCACGACTGATCTGCCTAGCAAGAAACACTTCGCCGGTGGCGCCCTTGCCCAACTTCTTCTTCAGCTCGTAGTCGCCGATCGTCGTAACCTGCTTCTTTTTGTTGGCACCGGAATCACCAGTGTCTGAAGCTGATTCCATTTCTTTCGTGTCCGACACGTTGTCACCTCGACAGGGCTCGTTAATGCAACACATCGCGTACGGGTGAACACCGACCCCGTCCGCAGTCTGTGGTTATCCCGAACTTACGGACGACGCCGCTGCTGTCGGTCAAATCCGGCGGCTCTGGTGAAATATTGCACTTACAAGTGTATTTGCCCGCACCGCAGAATGGCAGAAATGTTTTGGGAAAACAACAATGTCGCCGGGACCTCAACCGTTAAACGTGGAGAAACTGGCCCCAACGGTAACTATCTACGCCCCCATCCCGGTGAGCTTCCGGAACGCTTCATTGTACTTTGCAGCCGTGTTTTTAACAACTTCAGAAGGCAGCTCCGGGGGTACGCTATTTCGATCCCAGCCAGATTCCAGCAACCAGTTACGCACAAACTGTTTGTCATAAGATGGGGGACTACATCCCACTTCGTACGTATCGTGCGGCCAGAACCGGGAACTGTCGGGAGTCAGCACTTCGTCGATGAGTATAATCCGACCGTCCAGCAGCCCGAATTCAAATTTCGTATCCGCTATGATAATCCCGCATTTTTTCGCATGTTCGGCACCGTCCGCATAAATCCGGAGACTCAGTGACCGCAACTGCGCAGCCAGTTCGGCTCCGATTCGGCTGTCATTCTGCATGTGTTCAAAACTGACGTTTTCATCGTGCCCCTCTTCTGCCTTTGTTGCCGGCGTAAAAATCGGTTCAGCCAACCGACTGCTTTCCTGCAGCCCCGAAGGCAGTGATATGCCGCAAACTGTGCCGTTTTGCTGGTATTCCTGCCATCCCGAACCAGCCAGGTAACCACGAACCACACACTCGTAAGGAATGACCTGTGTCTTCCTCACAATCATGCTGCGTCCGCGCAGGGGCGCCTCAACATCGGCAGGCAGGGACAATCGGCTCAAATCAGTGGTCAGAAAATGGTGTTCGACGGCAAGACGGTCAAACCAAAATTGACTGATGTTCGTCAGCAACTCGCCTTTTCCGGGGATTCCCGTCGGAAGAATATAGTCAAAGGCGCTGATCCGATCTGTGGCAACAAACAGCAGTTCGTCACCGAAGTCATAGACGTCGCGCACCTTTCCATGTTTTACCGAAACACCAGGGATACTGCTGTGAAGAACGACCGATGTCATGAACGGTGTGAGCCGGAAAGGAAATTGAAGTTACCAGATCGGATCATGACACCTCGTTCGAGTGAATCTCATCCGGTCCGTAAGCGTCAAAGTGTAACTTTGACTACGTTGTTGAACAACGATGGTAGATCACCTTAAACTGCAGGTGCCTAGAAAAGTCGGTTTTCAGGAGCGTACCGTTTTTTGGCTGCCGCCACTTGGTTATGATCACTCAAATGATTTCAGCGGCCGGCGCGCAGCAAATGTTGACCAGGAAGGCCTCAAGGCCAGATCATGGGACTTATTCAGTTTAACGTTCAAACAGATGATCTGGTGGCTGCAGAGGGCGTGTCGAAAATCGACTTCGTCACCTTCGACGGTCGCGTTATCCCGGCAGATTGCGCCTTCACGCAAGGTACCCTTCGATGTATACGCGGACAGTCCGACAGCAGCAAGCTGCGGGTATTGTGCAACATCGGCGGCCAGCAATGGGTCGTACATACCACGTCCCTTCGGGAAACCCAGCAGGATTATGCGCTGGAACTGGAGCTTGCTCGTGGAGAATTGGCACGGCTCAGGAATTTCTACGCGTTGTGGACGGGTGCCGGCCTGAAGTCCAGTCCCGCTCTTGACAAAGTGATCTCGAAAGCTCACAAGGATTTCACCAGCGGAGTTTTCTCAGAGCACCAGGCGGAAGCCGCGCTGGAGTCGATTCGTCACACCCACAAGGCAATCGGCCTTCTTGTGGCTGCGTACACGAGACAACGCATTACCTTCCGTCAGCAGCGGACCCTTAATTTTCCGATGACGGTTGGCTGCCGGATCTCTAAACCACCAAATGAGGAAGTGGCCTTTCAGGACGCTTTCAATGCGACATCCGTCACGACGAAATGGAGAGATCTGGAGCCCAAAGACGGGGAATACCAGTGGACAGAGCTGGACGCCGTTGTGGACTGGGCAACTGCCAACAAAATGTTCATGGTTGGCGGACCGCTGCTGGACCTTTCCGCGGACTGGTTTCCCACGTGGATGGCAGCGTGGAAGGGAGACCTGCTCAATTTGCAGAGTTTTACCTCCGATTTTGTGGAGACCGTCGTCAGCCGTTACGTCGGAAGGATCAGGCACTGGGAGGTCGTCTGTGGCCCCAATCGTGGGGGCGCGAATGCATTGTCTGAGGAACAGCGGCTGAATCTGATCGTTCGGGCGATCGAGGCAGCTCAGGAAGTCGATGAGCAAATTCAAATCAGCCTGAGGGTAATTCAACCCTGGGGCGAATATCTCAGCACGACGGAGAACCGTCTGCCGCCGATTCAGTTCGTGGATACGCTCCGTCGCAGTGGTGCGACGTTATCTGAGGTCAATCTCGACCTGCGATTTGGCGGCGGAGACCTTGAGAGTCTGCCACGTGACATGCTCAACCTCTCTCAATTGCTCGATCACTGGTCACTGCTGCAACTGCCATTGAACGTTATGGCCGCGTTGCCGACTGCATCAAACTCAGCCGACACGGACGGTGCAGCTCAGGAGATAAGCCAGATGCAACTGATGGAGGACCTGTTCGTCATGAGTCTGTCCAAGGAACGGGTCACCGGATTCTATTGCCTGAACTGGGAAGACGATGACGCCCCCGGAGGGCGCCTTTTCCGCCCGGATGGCAGCATCCATTCCGTGGTGAGCAAGTTCAGCGAACTGGAAGAGACGCACTGGCCGACTTAGTCGACATTCCGCCGCCACGGCGGCGGCTGACTGCCTATATCCTCCGGCTTGACTCTCGAGTTTGCCAAATCCCTGGTTTTGCTGAGATTTCGGTGTCTGTAAGCAAATAACGGTGCTGGACTTGACAGCAAAAACTCGATAGTATCCCGACCCGTTTGCTCGATTCACGCTGTATTTTCCCGCTTTTTGTTGTGTGGGGGCGTTCGAGCGTGACCTTTTTTCAGTACGCATTCCGAACTGTCGGAGTGCGGATTAGTTTCAGGCTTTAACAATGGTAGATCGTAACCTTCTTCGCG
>JAQWLN010000146.1 GCA_029247265.1 Fuerstiella sp. | reverse complement strand
CTTTATGAAATCATCGTTAACTTCCACCGTCTCAATGCTGGACAGTCGCATGCGCCAATCACCGGGAATGCGATCCAGTCGCCGGAACAGGTCCCACAGTCGCTCGGGCCTGTCGCCGGGCGTCAGATTGTTCGTGTCGATGCCGAAGTGCCCGACGTGAACTCCGCTGATCACGATTTCCCGGTAACCATTGTCCACCAGGCGACGAATCTCTTCTTCAATGTCGGTTGGGCGACGGCTGCGAAGGCCCGGCCGAACGCGTGGAATGATGCAGTACGAACATTTCAGAATACAACCATCCTGTATCTTGACGAATGCGCGGTGATGTCCTTCAAATTCGCTGATGCCTGCGGGCATGTCGACAATGCCAAACCGACCAAGCACATCAGGCAACTCACGCTTGTCAGTCACAACTTCAATGACATTTGGCAGTTCACTGACAGCCTGAGGGTCGCGAGTCGCGTAGCAACCCATCACAATCGTTTTTGTACTAGGATTTTTTCGAGCAAGTTTCCGAATGGCCTGTCGGGATTTGCTGTCTCCGTTGTTGGTAACGGTGCAGGTATTCACCAGGCACAGGTCGGCGGATTCGTCGGCTGCCGCTTCGCGAAATCCATTTTCGCGCAGGGCTTCCCGCACCAGCTGGGTCTCATACTGATTGACCTTGCAGCCGAGTGTGATCAGTCGACAGGTTCGTTGCGGAGCATTCACAGCACGTACTTTTCAGACGGAGAGGAATCTTGAGTGGCAAATACTGATGTTCCGCGACCGACTCTGCAATTGTGGTCTCCATGAGATGCACAATTTCCCCCACATTGGAGCAGTTTACTTATTCTCGTACACGATACTGGCTCGTGGAGTAACGAAACGGCTATCGAGAACCGCTCTTCGCGGCCACAAGTCAGGGTGAAACGCTGTAGGAATCAACCAGCAAATGAACGATCCAAATTGGGCAGATCTCAGTGACATCCGTTGAGAACGGGTCATGTCGAATGAGGTCCGCGGGACCGGCTGACGCCAATGCCCCTGTGGAAGTGCCGAGACCAGGCATGCTGATTGGAGTCGACAACTTGTCGTCCACGCCAAAGGCGGTACAGTTGGTCGAAAATTCGTCATTACCGTGAGCTGGGGTTCGACAATCCTCAGATTTTTTGAGGCCTCTCCGAGGGAAACCTGATGTCCAGGGCCATTGCGAATGAGGTCGAGCAACGCCCCGCCACAGGGAATCGGTCACCCCCGTGGTACACGATGATCGTACTGCTGCTGGTCTTGTCGACGTTGCTGACATACTGGTGGACCACAGGGTATCCTCCTGTCGTGCGAATTGCCGGTGGCCCTGCGAACGGGCGGTATGCGGCACTGGCGAACGGATTGGCGCATGAGCTCCGAACACGATTGTCGATTCAGGTTGACGTCACTGAGACCGGCGGATCACTGGAGAATCTGCAACAACTTGAAACGAATCAGGTTCACTTCGCCCTGTATCAGCCGGAAACTCGGGAAATTCTTGCCGGACCGGACAGCTCAGACGGAGACGAAGAACCTGCCGCATTTGTGAGCAATCTGTACCCTGAATATTTGTTGCCCGTCGCAGCGAAGGATTCGTCTGCAGCACTCGACCGCGTCGAGAATCGGATCTGGTGCTGTAACGATCGCCTGTCCGGTGACTTTGCAGTGACGCAACTGCTGCTGCAGCATATCGGCAACGATGACCAAACGATTAATGTCGAACATGTATCCTACGCCGACCTGCCGCAACAGATTGCTGCAGGTAACGTCGAAATCGGGATTATCTGTTGCGGACTGCGTGCACCTGTCCTGAAAGAGTTATTGACATCTTCTCTGGCTAAACTTATTGACGTTCCGTTCGTCAACGCTCTGGCGCGTCGAAACACTTCGTTAACACGTAACATTATTCCTGCCGGATATTTCCAGGTTGCCCCGGCGATACCACCGACGGACATTCACACTGTCTCTCTGAACGCTCAACTGCTGGCTGGCAACAGCGCCCCAGTGGGGCTGGTGGAAGAGATGACTCGGATCATTACAGACGCTCGTTTTCAGCGCCGACACGGATTGACCGAGTTGGCGGAAGGTGGCACAGCGTATGCGATCCAGCGACCTGAGTTCGAACTCCATGCTGGTACTTCCCACGTTTTCTACCCCGACCTGAAATCATTCATCAATCCGGATTTTGTGGAAGGGACCGAAGGTATTCGGTCGTTCCTGGTATCGCTGATCGCTGCCGCGTGGTTGCTGCGTCGCTGGTGGACACAGCGGCTGATCCGCAGTCAGGAACATCGACTGGACCGCTACATCCGGCAACTGCTGGAACTGGAACGCCAGCAAATGGAAGTCGACGGCGAAGGTAACGCTGAAGAATCGAAGCGACTGCAAACAATGCTGGATGACGTGACAACTCTGCGCCAGGAGGCCCTGTCCGAGTTCACGGCCCACGAACTCAACGAAGACCGCGCCGCCGACTGCTTCGTCCAGATGTGCCACGCACTCAGTGACAAGATCAATGCCAAACTAACACGACATTCGCTGAATGCGCTACGTCAGCGCTTGTAATCGCGTTCAGGACGGATGGCCGAAACGCTTTCCGGAGCAGGCACAGGCTCGGCCCGTCTAGGATTCCGTAGCTCAGGCCGCTGCTCAAGGTAAATATCCTCTCTGCCGTGAAGGAATTTCCGGAAGACCACCCGGCGTTCGCTCAAGTCGGTATTCTCGGCCGGTCCCCGGTCTAATACATTTCAGCAGCGATTCCGATGCTCAGGATCTGCGCGCTGGTCTGCAGACATGTTCTTCTGATGTCGTTCGAAGGATCGAAACAATGCGTCTTCTCGCGTTTTTACTGTGTGCACTGATTGTCTGCGGGTGCGGCAGCAGCGATTCGTCAACGATCATCACGCCCAACGATGACACTCAACCAGCCACTTCCACCACCGCAGTGACCGTTTCAATGCCGAATCCGGTTGATCCGGAGCAGACTGACGACGGCTCTGTCGCGGGGACTGCAGCGTTCAGCGAAACGCATAAGGAACACGACGATTCGGAACTGGTGGCAGAACTGTTGGACAGAATTCAGCAACTGCGGATCGCAACGACACCCACAGAACTTGCGGAGGCGAAATCGGATCGCCGTGAACGCAATCAGAAAATAGTCCGGTTGGCGTCCCACGCACTACAGCTGACTGTTGAACGCACTTCAAAACAAAAATACTTCAAACAGGCCGTCGGCCATCTCCTGGAAGCAAGGATGCAGTTGGCATTGAGCGGCCTTAAGGAGGATGCTGACCAGTTGTATGCGGACGTACAGGCACTCAACGAACGCGATCCCATGTCAGAAGCCGCCGCAGAGGGTGTTTTTTATCTGGCCAGGTTTGCCCATACGAAGGCGCGTCTGGTCGGACATTCAAATCCGGTGTGGTTTGAAAACTTTTCACGGTGGGCACGCGAATTTTCTGATCGGTTCCCTCAACAGGAACAGCGAGCGATCTCACTGCTGTTCGGTGCGGGACGAAGCTGTGAAATGCATTCCGCGGTTTCCGTGGACGAAACAGCTGCCAGTCGGCTGATGGCCGAAGCAGAACTGTGCTATCGCACGCTGGCCCACCAGTTTGGAAACACTTCACAGGGCCGTGAAGCGACTGCTGTGCTCAGACGAATGTCACTGCCCGGCAGGACAATTTCCCAGTTTGCCGGCCCCACGCTGAGCGGCAAATACGTCGACTGTGAAAACTTTCGCAACCTGGTCACGGTGATCTATTTCTGGGACAGCAGAAACACAGAATTTCAGCAGAATATGCTGCCGTTGTTGCGACAGGCCGACGAAGTGTCATCGAATCGCCTGCAGTTTGTTGGAGTAAATCTGGATGAGGACGAGTCTCTCGCCAGAGAATTTCACGAGCACGAGGGGCTTCCCGGTGAACAGATATTTTTCTCCAAAGAGACTCAACGTTCGTGGAACAGCCCCCTAATTCGCTTTTGGGGCGTTTCCCGGTGCCCCAGCGTCTGGTTCATTGATCGTGAGGGCACTGTCCGCGCTGTCGATGTTGGCGCCTCTCAGCTAGTGGCGGAAATGCGGAAGCTGTTTCCGTAACGGAACAGATGAACCGTTCGAGAAAGTCTCTCATAGTACTCGGGCCGGAAGCGGTTTCAGCCCCGGGTGCCGGCACTCCACGGCCTGAGACGCGAAGCCCGAAAAACGTTGCCAATTCTTCCAGGTTGGCCCCTCCGTGCGTCGCTCGCGACGAATGTGGCGGGGATCGCCTAGTGTACAAATTTCCATTACCTGTAAAATTGTTCACAGAATGTGGCGGGGTTCCCAGCACTATATCGATGTGCGGTCATGTTCCAGTCATTGAGCACGATCAACTCGTGCCAATAAAAGCAACGCAAACGCATTAACAATAACACGTTACGTTTTTTCATCTTCTCAGATTGTGCTTGGGTTCAATGCCATAGCGTTTACCCGCATCTGTGGCTTCTTGTAGTATTGGACGCGAATATGCTGATCGAATCTCCGGAAAGCGACGGTATGACATCCCCTGTGCGACAGGTAAGCGAGCAACCGGACTCGAAAAGACGACTGAGACGAATGGAATCATCAGAACAACGAGTCAAGCTGACGAAACGGCAACAGGAAATCTATGAGTTTCTGAGAGACAGAATCCATAATCGTGGTTACGGCCCCACCGTCCGCGAGATTGGGATTCACTTTAACATTCGCTCTCCCAACGGAGTGATGTGCCACCTGAAAGCCCTCCAAAAGAAAGGGCTGATTCATCGTGAATCCAACATGTCTCGAGCGATAGGCCTGACGGAGACCCGCACCAACGACTCGCTGAGCCTGCCGCTTATCGGCACGGCTGTCGCCGGAGATCGACTTCAAACAGCCGTGTCATCAGCAGAGAGAGTCGAATTCAAAAGCGTTTTTCTGGGCAAAAACAAAGCCTGTCTGAATGTGCAGGGCTCGACCTTCAACGCGATTGGAATCTGCGACGGCGACAGCATTATCGTGGACCGCAGCGTTCCGGGAGAGCCAGGAAATCTTGTAGCCGCGCTCGATCATCAACACCGTTTGACTCTTTGTCGGATCCAGGAAGGTGGACGGCAACCCACACCAGCGGTGCCCGGAACCGCCGCACCCACCGGGCAGATTCTGGGAGTCGTCGCGGGGGTCATTCGTAACTGCCTTACTGCACCACCAAGTGAAGACGACAACGACGAATTATTGCATTAATCGTCGCATGCTTGCCGTTGCGCCGCACTGTGCGTCACAGGTGAATGTTGCCATCCAAATGTGTGGCAGCGTGAATTTTTCCGAAGGTGGCACTCGGCATCAAGACGCCCGAGATGTAGGGAAATTGAGGCCTGAACTACCCGGCCTGGCGTTTTATTTCCAGCTGACTCAATCGGTTGTACAGCGTCTTTAACGCTATGCCCAGTTCCCTGGCAGCTGCCGGTTTGTCACCACTGTGTCGATCCAGCACGTGCAGAATCATCTGATCTTCCATTTGGCGCAGAGTCCGCGGTTGATCGTCAAACGCAGCAGCAGCCGGACTCGTGGATACGGCCTCACGACTCCGCGTCAGGCTTTGAGGCAAATCTGCGGGCGTGATCGCCTGTCCGTCCGACAGAATCACGGAATGCTCCATCACATTGGCCAGTTCACGAACGTTTCCTGTCCATGTATGAGCCTTTAGCGTTTCCAGCGTTTCGGCAGACAAAAATCCGTCCGGGACGGAATCACGCTTAAGATGTCGAGCCACCAGATGACGAGCCAGCACCGGAATGTCTTCACGGCGTTCACGCAGCGGTGGCAGGTGTATTTCGAAGGTATTGACTCGAAATACAAGATCTTCACGGAAAGTGCCCGCCTCAACCATCTCCTGCAGGTCACTGTTCGTGGCACACACGATACGCACGTCGACTTTGAACGGTTCGTTTTCACCGACACGACGGACTTCACCGGATTCCAGAAAACGCAGCAGCTTGACCTGCATCGACTTGTTCAGTTCCCCAAGTTCGTCAAGGAACAGCGTGCCGCCGTTGGCAACTTCGAATAGCCCTGTGCGTGCCGTATCGGCTCCGGTAAAGGCACCCTTTCGATGACCAAAGAACTCACTCTCGACAAGGTTTTCCGGAATTGCACCGCAATTGACAGCTACAAACGGTGCGTCGGCGCGATCACTTTGCTCGTGCACAAGGCGCGCAACCATCTCTTTACCCGTCCCCGTTTCACCCAGGATCAGCACGGCCGAACTTGTTGGCGCAATCTTGTCAACCAGTTTCTTGACCCGCTGCATTCCGGCCGATTCACCGATCAGGTCGGAATGCCCTTCGACCTGCAGTAAGCGACTCTCCAGTGCCAGGTTCTTGTTCTGCAGGGCTTTTTTGTCGCCAATCCGCTGTAGCACAGCAGATATTTCGAACAGAGAGACGGGCTTCGGCAGGAAGTCATAGGCTCCCATTCTCACCGCCCGGATAGCATCGTCCATGCTGCCGTGACCTGTGCTGATCACGTATTCCGTGTCCGGTGAGTGTTCGCGGAGATGATCGATAACATCCCAGCCACTGCCGCCGGGCATCCGCAGATCCACGATTGCGGCGTCGAAAGTATTCCGGCTGACAGCATCCATCGCTTCACCCGGCGATCGGCACACAGTTGCCGCATGCCCCATTCGCGGAAGCTCAGATTCCAGCAGTTCGGAGATCGATTCATCATCGTCAACGAATAGAACTCGTAACTTATGTTTTCCAGATCCAGCCACTGCCAACTCCATGGCAAAATGCTCCGAATTCCTTTCGGAGCGTCATTTATTGTGTCAATGAACATAATCACCAACGAATCCCGCCAAGGCGGCACACGCAGCGACCATCAATCTTCTTTAGTATCAAAATACAGCGATCGCAGCAACGTAAGATGCAGCAAACCCGGAACGCAAACACCGCAAACACCGCAAACACCGTGCACTACTCATGCATTCACCCATCGAATATCGCAGCACCGTCGACCGGACGCAGTCCATCGACAGCCGGAAACGGATGAAACATAGTGAAATTGGGTTCCCGCACAGCCGAAATTCTCAGGGAATGCCGCATCGAGATTCTAAGCGTCATTCAGAGTCGGCTCAGGGTCTGACTTCAACGGAATGCCTCAGCGGCAGAATCCGAGCCCCCTTTGTCTTCACCTCGGTAAGGTGTTGCAGTAGCACCCGTCGTACCTCTTCGATGGTTTCGCGGCGGCGATGAACCTCACTGTGACCGGCCTTCACGCGGATTTCAGAATCTGCGTCCTGGCGTTGAGCACTCGCCAGTTTCACCACACCGTCGGTCCAATCGGCGATCGTCCTGCCCTTATTCACACCAACCACATTGTGATGGACAACTTCGTCCGGAATCGTGGTCTGACTGACGAGACTTAATACTGCCGAATTCCGGTCAAGAGAATCCACGCTGGTTCGCGGGGCGAACATACGGTCCCAGATACTCTGATTGTTCTGCCGGAAGATCAGCTCGCTGAGAGATGACGTCTTGCTTGGTAAAAACACGATGGAGCCGCTTAACCAGCGTGTGAAAACGTTTGCATAGCCACTGCCGCCAAACGGACTGGCAATGGTCACAATCCGGTCGACTGATCGATCAGCTTCGAAAAAGAAGACACGCTGAATGGCTTCGTGAGTTTTCGGATTTGCCTTGATCTCAGCGACGGGAAGTTTGCTCATCGAGTTCCACAACTTGTCATCACTGTCGATCGTCAGCAGGTACGACATCAATCCCCCCATGCTGTGACCGACGACAACCATCTGATCCAGTTTCGAGTTACGTCCGTGCGGATCGCAACGCTGTCGAAGTTCTTTGAGTCGGTCTCGCAGACTCGCCGTGGCAAATGTGAGCGGTTGACCGGTGGGGTACATGTAGAACCAGAACTGATATTTGTCCCGCAGCGTCGGATCACTCTGCAGGTCATTAAACATTTCCATCCACGTTATGGGACTGGACCAGATACCATGAACCATCAGCACGGGAATTCGATTCGGATCGTACGGCTGCACCATATACAGCCCTTCCAGAGTCTCAGCCTGGTCGGGCCTTAGAAAAGCAAAGGTATCCAGCAGTGACAATTTGGGGTTGGTCAGAAACCATGCCAGTGGTGTGCTGATATCTGTTTCCAAAGGAACAAGGGTGTCATTCACGACGACACCGTCGGAATCTCGTGAGTCGAACAACTGCAGACGAATTCGCTGCTCGTTCTCGGCACTGACCTGCGAAAATGTGGCCACAACGGTGGCTGGGAAGCTCATTCGCTCGGCGTAGTAATCTTCCAGATCACCACCGTCCTGCCGCTGCCTGCGAATAACCACTGGAACTCCAATGCCACTCGAATCATGTCGATTGCGAAGGTTCTTCAATTGGTAGTCGGCAACGAAATGAAATTCGCCCAACTGACTCTCGCTCAGCCAATGAGAAGGGTGTGGGATCTCGACATCCAATTGACGCCCGGTCACAGGCATTCGAATAGTTCGCCCCAAACGATGCCTGCCACTGTTCTTCACCAGCCGAAGTAACTCCTGAAGACTGGTGTTGTAGACGTCCGTCGTCTGGCGATGAGCATCGGCATTGGGATCGACCAGTCGCCCATCGGCATCCGGCTCGGTCAGGTACCGCCAGCTGAACTGCACTGCATCCAGACAAAGTTCCATCGCCAGTTCGCGGTCCTTTTTCCTGGCACTCTGCGCCGCCAGATAACTGACTTCAGAATATGCATGAAGAGCTTCACGGTGACGGTCTCCGCCAAACCGATTTCGACAATGTCGCAGCATCTGAACAAAGTCATCGCCACTGTGATAAGACGACGATGCAAGGAACGAGTTCGTCCGGTTGGACGGTCCGTGGTCTCCGAATGCGGTTTCGGTCAATCGCTCTGTAATCGGATTGACTGGCCGTTCTCTCAGTTCCACGAATTCGACCGTCGTACACCCGCTGCACAGCGCTGCAAACACCACGCAAACGGCAAGCGTCCGCAGAGTGCGTGTAACAGAAATGGGATGCAGCGCGGACACGGGAGGGCAGGCACGACAGGACAGCCGTTGGCGGCAAAGAGGTTGGTCATCAACGTGATGGTGATTGACGCCACAGCCAAAGATGGGATACGGTTGGACAGAATCGCCGTCCAACCGCGTGGAGTAGCGTCCTGCGGAAGCTTGTTTCGGTCAATGCCAACCTGCTGCGGAGCGGTTCCGACGACCACGCGGAAAATGGTTTTCACTGGAAAAATCACCCAAAACGTGTCAAAGACGCGGCAATCCAGTCGAGCGAAGCCCAGACCCACGTAGTTGAGGCCTAGGCTGGCAACCACTCATAGGCAGCACCGATAGGGCCACACGTCCTGACTGAAAAGAAATCACATCTCCTGCGTAACGCAGGCAAACTGGGCAAACGGCTGACTAAGACGCAACGTAAAAACAGACAGACTGGCACGCCACACCATAACGAATGCACAGGACCCACCATCCAACGTGAACAGCACGCTCGGAAAATTCCAAATCCTGCCCACTATGCTGGGGTTCCTGGCGGCATCGTGGGCATGGTCATGGACTCTCGCTGAGATGTTCAGCGATTCGCAGATCGCACAACAGGTCTGGCCATCCGATATCAACGCGCAAGTTGTGGAGTGTCTGGGTGGCCTCATCTCTCAAGATGCGCTGGGACGTTCTGTGGCAACGCTGGGAATTCTGGATGTTTGGCTGCGATTACTGGCAGCAACAGGCATGGTGACGCTTGTTGTATGTATCACCCGGAAACAGGCGTCCGGCGGCAGAACAAGACATGTTCTTATAGAAGACGCCCTTCGACAGTCCTCCGCTGTCTTACTGGTAGGAGCTGGATCGTGGTTGCTGTGGCTGGCTGGCAGTGAAACGGTCCGACAATTTGTCTCCGGCAGTGTGGGACTGTGGCTGACGATGACGTCAGCGTGCTTTTTGTGGGTGTGGATTAACGCTGCCTGCTGCGACGACCAGCGACGCCAATTGACATCCGAGTCAGTCTGTACCCGCGCGCCGATCACAATACTACTGTTAAGCATCGCTGGCTGGGTCACGGTGTCGTACTGGATGAACGCCTGCCTGTACGACCAACTGCTGATTCCTCACGGCGATTCGGCGATGTATGAAGAACACCTCTGGAATATCCGGCACGGCAAGGGGTTTCGCAGCTATCTTGATCAGGGTCTGTTTCTCGGTGAACATATTCAGGTGATTCACCTTCTGCTGTTACCGCTGCACATGATCTGGCCGTCACACCTGCTGCTGGAACTGGCGGAATCCATTGCGTTAGGAAGCTGTGCGATTCCCGTTTTCATGATGACTCGACGGCACACCGGCAGCCAATGGGCGGGCGTCTTCATGGGTCTGGCGTGGCTTGCCTTTTTTCCTATGCACTACCTGGACATCGCCATCGACCAAAAGACGTTCCGGCCCATCGCTCTGGGTCTTCCATTCCTGTTCTGGACGATTGACCTGTTCGAGCGCCGCCGATATCGATCCGCTGCGATCTGTCTGCTGCTCACGCTTTCGGCCAAAGAAGATTATGCTCTGATCGCGTTTCCCCTGATGGCTGTCTTTGCCTTCGAGACGTTGTGGCAAAGCAGGCGAGGTGAACAGGGCCAGTGCCCCAGCGAACACCGCACGACCTTCCGCTGGGCCGTGGCCATGGCTTTGTTTTCGGCCCTATATCTGGCGGCCGTTGTACTGGTCATCATCCCTGCATTTCGCTCGGGCGATCACGTGCACTACAGCCGCTATTTCGGCGATCTGGGGAGCAGCCCTGCCGATCTGGTAAGGACCTTCCTGACACAGCCTGGAAAAGTATTCGGCCAGCTACTAAGTGCCCAAACAGCAGTCTACCTGTTCGTATTTATCGGCCCGATGGTCTTCTGGCCGCTCAGAAAACCTCGGCTGCTGCTGGCTGGTGGGCTGACCTTCAGCATGCTGGCACTGCTTCAGTTCGGCACTGACGGCAACGATCTTCCACCGGTTCCATTCCACCACTTCCATGCCCCATTGCTGCCAATTCTGTTCTGGACCGCGATCGTGGCGATCGGCATTACAGAAAACCGTCAGCACAGCGGTCCTGACAATAAGCCGGGTCGCCGAAGCCGCATCCGCTGGCTGACGCAGTATGTGCCGCGTAACGTCACGGCCACCAGCAGCGCTCTGCTGATCATGCTCTGCTGCATCGGCACGGCCGTAACCGGATCATTAACACCGTACGGGGCGGCCTTCTGGTCAACCGAATCGCCATTCGGTCGGCAGGCTCTGTATCAGCCAGTCAGTCCCGACCAGCAGCAGCGAGCTCTGATGGCGTCCCGAGTCGTCGAGCAGATTCCGCTCTCGGCACGCGTCGCCTCAACGGACTTCATTCACACGCGTCTGACGCATTGCGAGCGATCCTATGACTACAGCAAGTACTTGCGGGCCGTCAACAATTTTCAGCCAGGTGTCCCGCCGGACACCGAATACATCGTTATCGACACTGGTCACCGTTACAGCGACATTCGTTCGGCCGCGGACGTGCCGGAACTGCAGGGAAACACCAACTGGGAATTGCTGCCCGGCACGACCAACGGATACTTTCTTGTGCTGCGAAGAAAGTAGCGGCCGACAAGTGAGTGCTGACGTCGCGTTCGGACCCCGGCAACCCTCCCGGCATCAGCCTGCTTCACTCTGCCGAGCGTTCGCGCCGGTTGTCATCGTCGACGTAATGATAATTAACGAGTGGGCAGCACAACGACAACGACTTCCCGGGCCTCATCGTCTTCCGCAAACAGTCCCACCGCCGACAGACTTCCGACGACGACCGGAACATCGAACGCACACACAGCATGGGTTTCCAGAACCTGACTGCCCAGTTGAAATCGATCGATTCCGTCGTCGCCCTTCCTCGTCGGCTCATGATCCATCATTGTGGTCATGGCTGTTCGTAGCGCCAGACGCACACCATCACCCTGCCAGTCCTGCTGCAGCTGAGCAGTGATTTCCACGTTGATACCAATATTAACCTGGTTCACAATAGGTTGAAGTCCGCTGCTGTTGGCACCGACCACCGGAATCTGCCCCACCACAAGCGGCATGCGGTGCCCAGCGCACAGATTTCCGGTGACTCGGTTCCTGACTTTCAAGGTTCCGTGATACCCACCCGTTGATTCACTAAGTTCGTTGAGTTCCGTTGATGCGCGGTCGCCCACCAGAACCTTATGCAGGTTCCCCCCGGCAGCCGAGTTCAACGGCAACCACCACAGTTCGACCGACAGTGGCTGACCACCCACGGTCTTCGCCGCGAATTCTTTCAGGAAGGCCCGGATCGCATCATGATTCGACTCCGTTTGCCGAATCAATAACGTGTTGTCCACCGCTGAAACGATACCTTTGCCCCCGTTAGCATCCCACGACTCAGGGTCGACGTGTTCGGTGATCAGATTGATCAACGATTCGTGCACGTCATATGAGTCCTGAACGAAATGCTGCTGAATTCCGAAGTCCACGGCACCGCTCAAGCCGCCTGCCTGACCTCCGCCAAATCCTCCGCCACCACCACCGAACTGCACGGTCGTCGGAACGCTGAAGAGTCCACCGCCCTGTCCGCCACCACCGCCCTGTCCACCGCCGAAACCGCCACCGCCAGTCTGCGGCTGACTCACGAAAACAGATGCTGCACCTGACGTAGGCAGCGATGCGTTATACGGGAACTGCTGCATTGGTGTGACCAGTTCATCCAGGGCATAAATCTTCAACGGCAGCACCAACTTATCAACCTTTTTCACCGCCTTTGCGTCATCCTGAGCATTCAAAGAACGGCAGACGGCGAATACAACAAGCAGGGCGATACGACAGGAGAGAGGTCTCATGAGATTCGCTTTCGGTTGTGGAGGAATTCGGTCGTCGTTGCTGCGCGTGAGCATCTACCGCTCACGTGCCCCCCGACACCGTCGTTTCGTAGAACCTCCGGAGTTGGCGCGGATGCAGCTCAGACGAACCAGTTCAGCAAACTGCTGTTAACGAAAGAGGCTCGCACAGTTCCGGCACATTCTTCAGAAAAACCGAAATCCCGTCGTGATCGGTACAGCCTCTCGTATAAGGGACCTTCCGAGATCAAGTGCGAATTTCACTTCTGCCCCACACGAAATGAAACGCTCCCTGCAGCCCCGTCCTGAATTCCGTCAATCCGAAGAAACTGAGGCGAACTGCGGCAGTGCCGAACCGGCGATTCTGACGTTTTCTTTTCTGCGGGTGACATTCATTTTATCGCAGTATTCAAGAAACGGAATGGCGTGTTTGCGAGTGACCTGCCAGCGGTCTCGAATGTCCGCCACTGGCAATTCCGAGTTGCTCGCAAACAGATCGTTCAGGTCGTCGCACAGCTCGCGGAAAACCTGATTGGAAATCAACAGGCCGTTGCCGGTGTCCAGCAGAATTCCAGTCTGCACGGCGAATCGGGACAACGACGTCACTGTGTCGACTGTCAACTCCAGCTTTGCCGCAATGTCTTTTGTAGTCGGCGGTGAACGGTTGCCATCAAACAGCCTGACGATTTTCTCCATCCTGCCCTGCTGTCGTTTGGACAGTGAGTTTTCGTCAGAAGCTGCGGCGACCATGCGGCCGAGTCGGACAACGCTGCCGGCATCAATAAGTGTCTTCAGCGACAGACGAATCACTTCCGTAGACCCGAATGCCTTTGCCTGCTGTACAACGGATTCTTCAACGGACCAGGCGTCATGAGATTCTTCCGCACGGCGTGTCAGCAGCTCTGTGATAAACCGTTTGATGCGGTCAATTGCTACGGCCGAAACCAAACGGGGCGAATCCGCGAGTTCCTTAACGCTGCCACTTTCCAGCGCGTCTGCGATCGCCGTTTTTTGATCTTCTGTCCCGATTCCCAGCTGCAATTCACACCACGACGACGTCGGCTCGACTTCGCCCAGAAAGTCTGCCCATGCGACCAGACGTTCCGTGGCGTTCGACATGGCGATTTTCTCGCCGAGTTCGATCAGTTTTCGGGACCGTTTTGTGCCGCCATCCAGCGTTGCCAGTACGGTCCCACCACCGACGGTACCGACGGGATATGGCAGCCGAAACAGACACTTCTGGCCGAAAGTGGCGACGACGGGATTGTCCGTTTCCACGACAACCACGCTGAACTGAGATGGCTGCAGACGTCGCACGCCGGTGATCCGTGCGCTGCATGCGGCCGCCGCGATGTGCAATTGCAGGGTTGCCGGACATTTTACTTCAGGCGAGTCCTTAAACGTTCTGACTTCTACCAGCAGGTGTCGCGACTTGCGGAACACATCCGACTGAATGAGTTCGTCACCACGCTGGACGGCGTTGGCGGATACACCGGTCACGTTCAGGGCTGTACGGTGTCCGACCTTCGATGACTGAACGGCCTCGCCATGAACTTCAACCTCGCGAACTCGAACCAGCTCTCCCGAATTGGCCAGTTCCAGATTGTCGCCGGTCTGTATTGTTCCGCTCCAGACAGTCCCGGCGATGACGCAGCCGCGACCTGGCATGCTGAAGACTCGATCCACCGGCATCCGAAAATATTCACCAGCCGATCGTTCCTCAAAACTGTCGGCAAATTCACACAACTGCGCCTTCAGTTTGTCGACACCAATATCCTTGACGGGCGATACGGGGACCATCGGAACATCGGTGAAACCGAAGTCGTCCAGAAACAGCTCAAGATCCTCCCTCAGCTCTGCCTGAGCGTCGTCGGTTGCAAGGTCAATGCGCGACAGCGCGACCATCAGCCGCTTCACGCCCAGCATCTGCAGAATGGAAGCATGTTCCAGAGTCTGTTCCTGAATTCCCTGATCGCAGGCCACAACCAGCAACCCGATGTCAATGCCCGAAACACCAGCCAGCAGATTGCCCACGTACTTCTGGTGCCCAGGTGCATCAATCAGGGCAAACTGGTGGTCACCTTCGGTGAACGATGCAAAACCCAGGTCAATCGTGATGCCACGTCGCTTTTCTTCCGGGTGAGTATCCGTGTCCACTCCCGTCAGCGCAGCAACCAGCGATGTCTTCCCATGATCAATGTGCCCAATAACACCAACAATGCTGTAACTCATTACTTCCTCAGGTGTCACCGACCGGTTTCGCCCGCTGCCCCGGCGCGAGCACGCTGCGACTGCTGCCATTCATCGTAATACGTTTCAAATGCCCCGCGGATCACAGGACTGCTCTTGCGGGCATCACGAAAAGCCCCGGAAACAAACGTGTCAGGGCTGTCCGTCATTAGTAGTTCAGCAGCGTGAACGGCCACCGCAGAGTCAAATTTTTTGAGTTGCTCCAGCACACGTCCACTATTGTAGTCAGAGGCCGTGCAGACTTCAGTTGCGTACTTTCTAGCTGACGTAAATCTTCCGTCTCCATCCGCATCGATCCAGATCGCACCGGTGACCGCGACAAACGTTGGGGTCCAGTCAGTGGACACCGGCTGGTATGGTTTGGCGATGGGCCAATGCAGCTTTCTGACGCCCGGCCCGCGTGCCACGGCCACTACGAATGCATCCTGGTTCGCGGAGATCGGCAGCTGCATTTCCAACCGGGCTTTCACACCGGGCTTAGATCGATCTGCAGTTTTCAATTCGAACGTGCGTACAGATTGACCGTTGACAAAGACCTCAATTTCATCGGCTTCCATCCAGGATGGACCGCACACATCGACTTTCGCGACATAGCGCTTCGACTTTCCGACCGTGCCTCCGGGACCGGCGGTTTGATTGATGCGAATATCGGCGAAAAGACCGCAACCGATGGAAACTCGTCCGGCCACAAAGCTGTCCACCGCGGCATCAACATCGATATGTCCGGGATCGGCGTCGTCGCAGCGAATGTAGGTACGTCCCTGACCGACAAAATGACGAGCCACATCGTGCGAGTCGCTGCAGCCGACAGGCGTCAGCCGTCGACCCGCGTTGAGCTGCGACATCCAGTCGCGCACAAGCTGCATCACGTCTGTCTGCTGAGCGGCGGAATTGACGACCTCCATCGCATTCGCCTGCAAATCCCAGCCGTCAAGATTTGTCGATGTTGCTGCCAGATGATGTCCCGGCCCAAAGGGACGATAGCTGCTGTGGATATCTCGCGAATGGTTCAGGATTGCGACTTTGACATCAGGAGTTCCATAGATGCTGGCAAAAATATCCGGCCAGTTGTCAGCCTTGTAGTTGGGAATCGGGACATCTGCCGACGCTACGGGAAATACGTTGAAATGCCCGAACTTTGTCGTCACTTCGTTGCCAATCACCGGCGTAAAAAAACCACGAATGCCAAGTTCATCAGCCAGTTCTTCGTAATCGATGTGCACGTTATGATCGGTGGCGATGGGAAACTCGATGCCTTCCCCGGCGAGCGTCAGCATGCGCTCGCGAACGGTTGAATCACCATGACCGGAATGAGTCAACGTGTGTACGTGCGTGTCACAGGCAGCAAAGCCGTCGGTCGAAACTTCTCGTTCAATTGACAGCTCCAGAGCCAGGGTTTTCCCGGGGACAACTGTCAGCGACCGGGAATCGATACCGTACTCCGGGCCACGTCCGGCGACGATTTCGTACGTACCTGGCGGTAAACCGAATTCCGCATCGCCCGTGCAGTAAATCACTCCGGGGCGTACAGCCATCTGATCGTTCGATTGAGCTCCAGACGTCATCAGCCGGCCGGCATGAAGAATTGTGATTCGGCACGGCGTCGGCTTGCCTGTTGTTTTGTCACGCACAGAGACGGTTACCGGACACTCACTCAGGACGTCCGTCGCCGCGCCGTCGTAAAGGGCGATGTCTCCGACAAGAATATCATCACTGTTCTTTGACGTGGTCGATATCTGCAGATCGTTCTGACCGTCCACCAACGTCGATTTCGGAATGGACCAGAAACCAACAATGGCATTCTCGTCACGGTGCAGTCGTCCCAGCTTCTTACCATTCAGTTCGATACTCCACAGCTGCTTGACGTCATGCTGTGCGATTCGAAGCGTTTGTTCGCTGTCAGCGGCATTGCCTTCGAACTTCAGCTGGTAGCTGGTGGATTCCGGTGGCCCGTCGAATTCCGACCATTCTGGCCCCGTACCGTTGCGGACATGATGTAACGCGGCATCCAGGATTTGTGCAGCGTCCAACGTTTCTGCGACCAGCACGGCTTGCCACAGCAGAATCAAAATGGCCAGGTTGAAGATTTTCATAACAGTCGTTTCTCTGTTCCCCGGGACCCGCAGCATCGCTGCCCGACTTATCGGTGTCCTGCACGAATCATGATTTCAGGCGTTAACCAAATACGGTCGCAGCAGGCATCACAAGGCCTGATCGTCAGATCGATTGGATTTCCCAGGCTGATGATGTGCGTGGATTGCTGTGGTGTAAGGTAGAATAGTATGATGCCGGAAGCTGGTATTGAGAAGCGGGTCACTGAGCGAAATTTCTTCGGATCCACGGTCGCCAAACTTCCAAGGGACTCATCCACACGCCTGTGCTGCAGTTTGAGTTCATCGTTGAGCCGTACCTGTCCGGCGTGCGCGTCGATTCTTTTCTGTCGAAGCACCTGCGCAATTACACGCGCTGGCGACTGAGCCGCATGGTGCGGACAGGGGCGGTAAGCGTCAATAATGTCACAGCATCGACGGATCAGCGAGTGTTTCGCAGCCAGATCGTATGTCTGCGTCTGATTGAACCGCCGGACAAGTTGCTGACACCGTCATCGATCCTGCTAAACATTGTTTACGAAGATCCGTGGCTGTTGGTTGTCGATAAACCTGCCGGACTGATCGCCCATCCGGTCGGTGAATACCAAGGCGACACTTTAATCAACGCGCTTCAGCATCATCTGGATTTGCAGTCACCGGCCCGGGGACTTCTGCGTCCGGGTATCATTCATCGACTGGACCGCATGACCAGCGGACTTCTGGTGGTCCCCAAGGAACACATGAGCCACCGCCAGTTGGCCATGGATTTTGAGAACGGCCGAACGTCGAAGTCTTACGTCGCGTTAGTAGAGGGCGATCCGGATTTCGATGATCAGCGGATCAACCTGCCAATCGGACAACAACCGGGAAACAACAGCGTGTTGATGTCAGCGAAATCAACGGCCGGAAAACCGCGATCCGCCAGAACGGACGTCGTGGTGAGAGATCGCTGCGGAACCCACGCGGTGATTGATTGCGAGCTGCACACCGGCCGAAATCATCAAATCCGAGTACATCTTGCTGAAGTCGGGCATCCGGTGTTGGGTGATGAGTTCTATGGTCCTCACGGCATGATCAGGAAAGCACCGCGACTTGAAGGTGAAGGGCCGACAACAAAACGACATGCACTGCATGCAGCAAAACTGGGCATTGAACATCCGGTGCTGAAGACATGGATTGAATTTCATTCGAAGCCCCCTTCAGACTTCTGGGCACTGGCCGAATGATTGTGCGAAGGCTTTTTTTCTCAATGACGCCGTCTCGAAAACGCGAACTCCAGGAATTGCGGGCACGGCAGTTGAATTGAGTGAACCTGAGCCCCAAACTGCGGTCTGAAATATGCGCCACACTCCGCGTTCATCGCGACTCCAGGACGCGCAATCGTCTTTCATCAATTATCATCGTGTCGGTCTAAAAAATGACTCACCCCAAGCCCGTTCCGTTCAGCGAAGCCACCATTCGTGCCATCGCCGAAGACTTTCCCACCCCCTTCTATCTTTACGACGAACAGGGCATTCGCGAAAGCTGCCGCCGGCTGAAGTCCGCCTTTTCATGGGTCGACGGATTCCGCAACTACTTCGCTGTCAAAGCGACGCCCAATCCGCACATCATGAACATCGTCAAACAGGAAGGCCTGGGCGGCGATTGTTCCAGTAAGGCGGAACTCATGCTGTGTGAGAAAGTCGGGCTGCGGGGCGAAGAAGTCATGTTCACCTCCAACAACACTCCCGCATACGAATTTCAGGCAGCAAAGAACCTGGGCGCAGTTCTGAACCTGGACGACATCACTCACATCGATTTCGTGGATCAGAACCCGGGGCTGCCGGAACTGGTTTCCTTCAGGTACAACCCCGGCGCGGCTCGGGAAGGCAACGTGATCATCGGTAAACCCGAAGAAGCCAAGTACGGTTTGATGGAAGAGCAGCTGTTCGAAGGCTACCGGATCCTTAAGGAACGCGGTGTCAAGCGATTCGGCCTGCACACGATGGTGGCCTCAAACGAACTGGACGGCAGTTTCTTTGTGGAAACCGCCCGCATGCTGTTTGACCTGGCCATTCGAATTTATCAGCAACTGGACGTTAGAATTGAATTTGTCAATCTCGGTGGCGGCATCGGCATTCCTTACCGTCCGGAAGACAAGGCTGTGGATCTTCAGGCCGTCGGTGACCAGATCCACTCGCTCTACGACAAGATGATTGTGGCCGCTGGTCTCGACCCGTTGAAAGTTGTCCTGGAAAACGGGCGCATGGTCACCGGCCCCCATGGCTATTTGATCACAAAGTGCATTCACCACAAGCAGATCTACCGCGACTATGTAGGAGTTGACGCCTCGATGGCCAATCTGATGCGGCCTGGAATGTATGGTGCATATCATCACATCACTGTGCTCGGCAAGGAGGGCGCTGCTCACGACAAGGTTGTCGACGTCGTCGGATCGCTTTGTGAGAACAATGATAAGTTCGCCATTGGCCGAGCTCTTCCGGAAATCGATCGAGACGACCTGCTGGTGGTTCATGACGCCGGAGCCCACGGCCACGCCATGGGATTCCAATACAACGGAAAGCTTCGCAGCGCCGAATTGCTGCTGCAGGCAAACGGTGACGTCAAACAGATTCGTCGAGCAGAAACGTACGACGACTACTTCGCGACACTCGACTTCACTGAGTTTTCATAGCAGACAAGACGCCCCGGGAACTGCAGCCGCACTTCCCACAGTGGCCCCGACCCTGGCGGTGCAACGTGCCAGGTCGTCCCTCGTGCTACGCCATCGCCCTGTCGGGGCTCCCGACCTCGGCGGTTCGACATGCCAAGTCGCTCCTCGTGCTACGCCATCGCCCCGTCGGGGCTCCCGACTCCGGCGAGGTGTTGGACCCATGCTGGGGGGATGTTGAGGATGATGTTGTCTCGAGCGATTCGCTGCTTCGCGCAGTGAGCGGCCATGGTGTCGTCAATGCGTGTGATACGTACTTTTTCGTCTCCGCGCGTGACAACTTTGCGGATAGGGCGGACGTACATGTATTCAAAGTAGCTGAGAACTCCTTCCGGTTTCAGCAATTTGAAGTAGGTGTCGGCGATTGAGTCCACCAGATCGGCCGGAAAGTTATTCAGCGGCAACCCCGAAATCACAAAGTCGTACTTTTCGTCCGGCTGAAAATCCTGAATCGGCAGCTGATGGACTTGAGAAAACGCCGCTGCTGGCTTCCAGACATCGTCCTGCTGAAATCGAGCGTTCAGAATCTCCACGAACGATTCATTCAGTTCGACGATGTCGAACCGGTCGCCATCAGTCAGCAAAGGAATAATCCTCTGAGTAACCGGGCCGGTACCAGGACCGATCTCCAATACACGAACCGGACCAGAGCCCCGTTTGGCCAGGAAACGAGTCATCGATTTGGCCAGAAACTGGCTGCTGGGAGCTATCGCGCCTGTCGTTTCGAACCGCTGGCGGAACTGGCGAAAGAAGGCGAGGTTGTTACTTATCGTCCGAAACATCTGGCGCCTGTGGAAATGAAAGAAAATGCCCGATGGCTTCAACAGGGAATCGGCCGGGCATTCGCAAGGTCTGGAGATGACAGCTTCCGCACGCTGTGACACGCGCAGGATCACGAAATCTGTGTTTTCAAAGCCGCAAGTATCGTTGCTGAATTGGTTTCGTGCAACTCTGGCAAACTCTGTTGAATCGCGTCCCACTGTTTCTAAGATGGCGTGTCGGTGCAGTCATCGCATGAATCCGGGAGTCACCTGCAGATACAGGCAGGAACATCGCTCAACAGCGACGATTCACAGTCCCCGGCAACCGAACATTCTTCAAGACAATCTGCCAGCACGATTTCTTAGTCACTTCTCGAAAAGGTTTTGTCCGATGTCAACGTCTCGCCAAACAACTCGCCGTAGCTTTCTTCAGGGCGTAGCGGCCGCGGGAGCTGCAAGTGTACTGTGTCCGTCAGCAAATCGAGCCTTTGGCTACCAGTCCGCCAACGACCGCCCGGTATTTGCAACCATCGGGCTGCGAAACCAGGGCTGGGCCATCACCAGCAAGTCGTTCAAGTTTGCTGATTTTGCCGCACTGGCCGACGTTGACGCAAACGTACTGGGAGCCAACGTTGAAAAGGTGAAGAAGGCCCAGGGTAAGAAACCGGATTCGTACGGTGACTACCGAAAAGTCCTGGACCGAAAAGATATCGACGCCGTCATGATCGCCACGCCTGATCATTGGCACACAAAGGTTGCGGTGGAAGCGATGTACGCCGGAAAAGATGTCTACTGCGAAAAGCCGCTCACGCTGACCATCGCCGAAGGCAAGCTGATTGAAAAAGTTGTGAAAGAGACAGGCCGAGTCTTCCAGGTCGGCACGATGCAGCGAACGGAATCCGGACAGCGATTTCTGCAGGCCGTCGCACTGGTGCAGAATGGTCGCATCGGTACTGTTAAGAAAGTGACGTGCGGTATCAACGGCATGATTGCTTCACCTGTCATTCCGAAAACACCGGTTCCCCAGGAACTCGATTGGGAAACGTGGCTCGGCCCTGCCCCAAAAGTTGACTATCGAGCTCTTCCCGAGATGCGCACCGGTTACGGTGGAGGCGTGCCGCTGTACAGCAACTGCCACTACGCCTTCCGCAACTGGCACGAATACTCGGGCGGCAAACTGACCGACTGGGGAGCCCATCATGTCGACATCGCCTGTTGGGCTCTGGGTGCCAGTGACACGGGCCCCAGCAAGATAACGCCGGTCGAATATTCGTTACCCGTCGACTACAAGGATGGACACCCGGTCGCTGGTGACCAGTACAATGCTGCCACCAGCTTCAAGATCCAGGTCGACATGCCCAACAATGTGGAAATGATCATCACCAGCGAAGGTGACAACGGCATCATGTTTGAGGGCACGAAGGGTCGGTTCTTCGTGAATCGAGGCAAGATTGTGGGCAAACCTGTGGAGGACCTGAAAGACAATCCGCTGCCTGACGGAGCCATCGAAGATGTTTACGGTGGCAAGGTCAGCGCAAACCACACGGCCAACTTCATTGAAGGCATGAATTCTCGCAAGCAACCGATTTCTGACGTGTGGACTCACAACCGCATGCTCGAAATTTGCCACCTGTCCAACATCGCCATGCGACTGGACCGCGAACTGAAGTGGGATCCGACCAAGCGAGAAATCATCGGAGACTCTCACGCGAATTCGTTCCTGTCGCGGGAAAACCGCAAGGGCTACGAAATCAACATGTAGCGGCAAGCCGATTAAACGGGAAAGAGGAGATCTCACGTGGTGTTTGCTGCGAGCGATGAAGCGGTCGAGGCTCAACTTGGCCCGCTCGCAGGAACGTGGAAACCGGTATTGACCTGCCCCCACTAACCGCGACCAGGCTTTGAGTGGTAAACTCAGGGTTTGTTCACAGAAGAGGGAGGCAGCAGATGCCA
>JAQWLN010000127.1 GCA_029247265.1 Fuerstiella sp. | reverse complement strand
CATAGATCGAGAAGCCATTCACGGCCCGATAGCGTTGCCACCAGTGGAAGTTTTTATCGTCCACTTCGGCCTTCAGAGCGGCCGGAGCGTCAGCAGCTTTCGCCTTCAGTCCCAGTGCCTTCATCAGCAGCGGAGACAGCGCCTTGTAACCGGCGTCGTTCAGGTGAGCACCATTCAGTGTGAGTTGTTCATCGGACGATTCAAACAGGGCCTTTGTCGGGGTGTAAATGTCGGCGAACGCAGCGCCGGATTCTTCAGCCACTTTCTTCAGAGCGGCCGTATACTTCGCCAGGTTAGCGTTCTGCTCGGTGCCGTCGGTAACGTTCGGATCACCGATGTCTTCGAACGCGATCGGTGATACCAGTACGACTCGAGCGTTGCCCTTGCCGCTGAAATTCTTTCCCTGAGTCTCCTGGACCAGCTTGAACATCTGTTCCGCAAATTCGGTCAGGCCCTGATCGCCGTCAAACGATTCGTTGAAGCCAAAGAAGTACACCACGACATCAGCTTTGCTGTGCGTCAGATGGCTGTCCGGATCACCGAAATCCATCGAACGAATACGTTCGAAGGGTTCATCGCCGGGGAAGCACAGGTTGCGAACGACCAGCTGCAGTTCCGGGTAGGACTGATGCAGCGACGTTTCCCAGTGATTGCGGTGCTGCAGTCTTTCGCCCAGGGCGTTGCCGACAAGGCAAACGTGGTCGCCTTTGTTCAGTTGCAGCTCCGCCGCTGTGGCAGGCGTCGGAGAGGCACAGAGTAGTGTGAACAACAACAGTAGGGCGGTCAGTCGCTTCATGGGGGCCTCAATTTGAATTTAAGGGGGACACGTCAGCGTGGCAGAAGCCTCCGGCTGGCGTTCCCGTGGAGCTTCGGCGTTATGCCGAAGTAAATCGCAAGTCATAGCAGAGGTGCAGAACGCTCAATCATGCCGACCACGACGTCGAGTGTCTTGTGTAAAACCCTTTGTTTTTCGTAATTATCAGACATGATTGGCCTCATTCGGGCGAATCGTAACGAGTCCCCGGGCCGCCCTGTTGTCGTCGCCAAAGCGAATGTCGCGCAGAGCAGGGATAAACGGCATCTGACCGATCGGACTCGTCACCTCTAGAGGCTATTCAGCCGCAGAATTCCGTGCCAACGGAAGGGAATCAACTGCGGCAACCGCACATTGACATCGACGTTCACGTGCGACAGAGAAGGCGACTGCAAATTCTCGTTCCTGTTGTCTCGGCGAGGTCTTACGATGAAAGAACGAAGCCAGCAACTGGAAATGCTGCTGGGTGACGACTGGCTGGGCCAACTGCCGTCGAGTTCTCCTGTGATTGTCTGCGGAGATTTCAATGCCGGGCCAAAGTCTTCCATCATTCGTCAGCTTTCGACGAATCTTTCGTGCGTTCAGTCTGAGGCCATCGATCATCGGCCGAAAGCCACGTTTGCTTCCGTCATGCCAATTCGGCAACTGGACCATATCCTGGCCAGTCGTCATTTCAGGATTGGCGCCGTCACGATCCCTCGAACACCCACTGCCGTGGTGGCGTCTGATCATCTTCCGATTTGCGCTGCCATTCAGTTTCGGCCAGTGGCCGATCTGCAGTCGGCCAGTTCCTGTGGCCCCTGATCGTCACGCAGTTCCGCCACCAGCGATGGACGCACGGTGTCGGCCCCTGTTCCTGATGCCAAAGCGATCTGGGGGAATCCCCCCGGGAGACGTCCGTGTATTCAGTCAACAGGCTTCAAAGCACCGTCGATCTGCAGTCGTATTTCCTCCAGCGATTCAGCCTTCAGGGGACGGCCTTCCGCCGTGATTTGACAGGAATACCGGTAGTGAACGGAGACTTCCCACCCATCTCGGACTGTGTATGCTTCCCGGAAAACAGTGACGTCTCGGTACGTTTCGATTTCCGTGTAGCGGCTGGGCGGTGTGCTCATGTTCGGTCCCATCGAGAAACAGGGTCGTCACCCGCCGAAAAAACAAGAAATTGTCGAACACCTTAAAATCTGCATCACATTCGGAAGGGTTAGCATGAGTTACAGCGTATTACTCTGATTCATGGCCACGAAAAACGCTCCAGATTTGCCAATGGAGTGAAACAGACATGGAACGCTCAGTTTTCCGTTCGTTCGACCGTGACGTTGGCCGAAGACGTGACCCCGGTGATTGCTCCCTGCATGGTTACGGCTGCAGTGCTGAGTCCCGAGAACACATTTCCTGTCAGTGAAATATGGCTGGTGGATTGCAGCACCAGTCCGCCCGCCTCGCGATCTCCCTCTCTGCGTTTGATTTTACCGTCTCCCAGGTAGCTGTTGCAGAAGCTGTTTCCGGTGACGGCGATGCGTCCGCTGTGTTCGCCGATTCGCAGACCGTGGTTCTTCATCAGTGTGAACGTGTTGGCGCTGACTGCACATCCGTGAGCATCGACCAGGTCGACCCCTTCGCCGTTATGGGCAATCACGTTAGCGCTAATGGTGATGCCGTAGCAGTCACGATCCAGAGTCACGGCTGTACCCTGGCATTCTTCGATCATGTTACCGGAAAGAACGGATCCGTATGTGTTTTCGATCAGCACACCTCTACCCAGATGATCGTCCACGCAGTTGCCGGTCATGCAGATATTGAAACCGTCAATGCAGTGCAGAGCGTCCTGGTTTTCTTCGAACTGATTTGAGGATACGACGATATCGTGGCACCCCAGAAGGTTCAGGCCCACGGCTTTGTTGTAAGTGATCAGACAGTCGCTGACACGCGGGTCTTCGTAGCAGTGATCCAGTCGGATGCCGTCACCGCCACAGTACGAAACGGATACTCCCTGCACAAAGATTTCTTCAATCAGAATGGCCTCAATGCCGTGTCCGCTTTTTTCGTTGCCGGTGATACGGAAATTCGACAGATTGACCCGCCACAGGCGTTCGTCTTTCTTCACCTTTTGGCCGTCGGGATGCTGCACAATCAACGCAGACTTTCCGTCTTCGTTGCGGTTGATGATGTTTGTGGCCGATCCGGCGCCTTCGACTCGAACATCACCATGCAGCAGCAGCAGCGGTTCAGTGATCTCAAAGTCCCCCGCCGGCAGTCTCACCAGACCTCCACCTTCCGGAACGGCATCGAACGCGGCCTGAAGACTGGCGAACTGACTGGCATTAATGACAGGTCGTGCCCCGGGAAGAACGGAATCGGCGGCCAGACTGAAGTGAGTCGTGGAAAGAACTACGAACAGGGGGAGGGCTGATTTCATGGGAGTGCCGTTTCTGTGAAGGATGGTCGTTAGGGTTGTTCTACTTTGTATCTGCCAGGTCTACGCAGATGATTTCGTTGTCATTGCGGATATAGGCGTGTTTGCTGGCGAATGCCGGCATGCTCCAGACAACATCACGTCCGTATGCGACGTTACTGGGTTCAATAACTTTCGCGCGATCGATTTCCTCGAATCCCTGCGGCGACAACCTGGCGATGATCAGTTCACCGAGTTCGTTGAATAACCAGAACCGATCTTCGTGTCGCACGATAAAGGCCGTTGCGGAATCGGCGGGGCGTTGTCCAAGAACGTCGGTTGTTTCCCACAGACGTTCGCCGTCAGGAATCGTGATGCCGCGCATGACGCCCTTTTGATCGAAGCCATACAGCACGTCGTCTACCAGAAAGGGCTGAACGTTCACGGGGCAGATGATGTTCTTTTTGCCTCGCCAGATCTCCGTGGCAGCGGGTTTGTCGGACGCCATTCTGATCATGACACTTTGTTTGTTGAACCCAGCGACGTAAACGTACTCGCCGGCAACGACCGGAGACATGATCATCGAGCCGCTGGATGCTTTGTACGGTACTGACCAGTATTCAGTGCCAGTTTCCGGGTCGACTGACGTGACCGCGTCCGGGCGCAACAGCAGCAACTGACGTACCCCCGCGTGCTCGATAATTGTCGGTGGCGAATACCCCTGTTCCGCTGATGTTCCCGTCCGCCATATTTCTTCGCCCGTCAATTTATTCAACGCGACGGCGTGGCTGCCGGGGCCTCCGGCCAGTGTCAGCAGCTTGCTACCGTCAATCAGAGGATGAGCCGCGTATCCCCACAACGGAGTCTTTGTGCCGTATTCCTTTTTCAGGTTTTTTTGCCACACGACATCGCCGGTCGAGCTATCGAAGCAGAACAGGTGGCCTTCTGCGCCCAGCGTGTAGACTCGGTCACCATCCACGTTGGGCGTGCAGCGCGGGCCGGCAGGGTACGAAATTGTATACTGGACAGGGTATTCGTGTTTCCATAGAACGTGACCGGATGACTCGTCAAGGCACAACACTCGTTCGGTGCCGGTGAATTCCTTCCGGTCAAAGTTGGACACCTTAACGTTGTCGCCGGTCACGTAGTCTGTGATAAATACCTGCCCGTCCGCTACTGCTGGACCCGCAAAGCCGCCGGCGATCTGAGTCTGCCACAGAACCTGTGGACCAT
Source organism: Fuerstiella sp. (assembly GCA_029247265.1). GTDB lineage: Bacteria > Planctomycetota > Planctomycetia > Planctomycetales > Planctomycetaceae > Fuerstiella. The sequence goes on along the minus strand of JAQWLN010000127.1, from coordinate 105,407 downwards.
CGTCCGGAAAAGTATTCACGATCCCGGATTCGCGCCAGATGTTGTCGCGCCCGGATCCCATCCACTGAGGCCAGTCGCCGGCCATCAATGCCGTCGAAGTGGCAACAAACAATGACAATGATCGAATAAGCACACGCAGCTCCGTCAAGTTCCCAAAGATACATGAATCACTTCCTGGAGTTCCAACATTCTGCACGATGAAGCACAGGATGAGGAGTCACTCAGCATCTGGGAATGTATGATTTCTGATAGCGCCTGACGCTGCTTCCTGCCGGGAAGGATGCCTTCCAGTCAGAGAAATCAGCATGCCTGCGAGCCAGGGCGGTTCACGAGAACACATCGACCGCCTCAAATCTGTGGCAATCAGTGGGGATGGCCATGGAGAAGTTTTCCTGGCGTGAGTCCGTGCGTTGGCAGATTTGAAACACAATGGCCGCAAGACCGTGGGGGCGGCTGCTAACACTTCACACGAAATGTCAAAAAACAATTGAGCCATTCCGCTGATCTGCGTGTCAGGGCAGGGTTCCCCATTCACCAACGTTCCACGGCGCGCAACTCGGATATTACTCTTGGCAACCTCCGCACCCACTGTTACCCCCGTATCCTGTCGCATCAGCTACGGGCCGGACGCTGCACTGTTGGGAGTCGCCCTGATCTGGGGAATTAACATCCCGATCATGAAGACCGGTCTGGATCAGCTGGATCCCTACGTCTTCAATGCGATTCGCCTCACGATCTCAGCCTGTGTGCTGGGGACCTTTGCACTGAGAGAATATCGTCAGGGGCATCGGTCAAAACCGGGCGTGACGCGATCGCGGATGTTGACCTACGGCATTGCCGTTTCCGGTATTTACCAGCTGTTATTTCTGCTGGGCATCGACAGAACGACATCCGGCAACACGGCACTGATCATTTGTACCGTACCCATGTGGACGGCTCTGCTGGCCCGATTGTTTATTGGTGAAAAGCTGTTGCGGCTGGCATGGTGTGGGCTGCTGGTTGCTCTTTCAGGCACTGTGATTGTGGCTCTGCAGAAGGGCGACGTCGCGACTGGCTCAGAATACCTGGCTGGCAATCTGTGTATTCTGGGTGCTGCGCTGGTCTGGTCGGGCGCAACTGTTGTCAGTCGGCCGATGCTGAAATCGATTTCCCCGCTGCGGCTGTCAGCGACTGCGGCGGTGATCGCCCTGCCACTGCATTTGCTTTTTGCGGTGGGACGTTACCGGGAAAGCATGTCGTCGCTGCAGTCTGTCGACGTCTGGCTGATTATTGCTTACGCGGGAATTCTTTCCAGCGGACTGGCGCTACCCATGTGGAATTTCGGTGTGCGTCATGCTGGCGCAGCGCACGCGGCCATCATTCAAAATCTGATTCCGTTGATCGCGATTGTCGCAGCATGGTTGACTCGCGGTGAGTCCGCGACAACGGCTCAGCTGTTCGGCGGTGGATTGATTCTCAGTGGACTGGTCATCATGCGATACGGACGACAGAATCATGACGTGACACGAGTCGCCGAATCGGAATCAACACATAAAGGGCCTCCACCACGGGAATGAAATCATGAGTGAGCTGTTTGCACTCTGGATGCCGATTCTGGTATCCGCCGTCGCCATTTTCTTTGCCAGCTTCGTATCGTGGGTGATTATCGGTCACCACAATCCGGACTGGGCCGCTTTGCCCGATCAGGCTGAACACATCAGGAAACTGGGAGAACTGAATCTGCCGACCGGCCGCTACGTTTTTCCGTGTGACCGTTCAAAAGAAGAACGGGAAGACGAAACAGTCAAGGCAGCTGTCGCCAGTGGTCCGTGGGGCACGATCAATCTGTGGGGCGGTGCTCCCAACATGGGGCGCAATATGGGTCTGACGTTTTTCTTTTACTTTGTGACGGCTGTATTTATCGCTTACCTTGGTACTCTGGCGTTGGAACCGGGAGCGGGATTCAGCAAGGTGTTTCAGGTCACCGGAACGGCTGCGGTTCTGGCTCACTGCTTTGCCTTCATGCCGAACAACATCTGGTTCGGTGCGCCTCGGCGAGGAATACTGATGGACGTACTGGTTGGCATTGTTTACAGCATTATCACCGGAGCAATTTTCGGCGCGATGTGGCCGCAGGAACACTTTCAGAAAGTACGATGGAAAATGTATCGTTATTCGCCTGCTGATCAGCGTTATTCAATATTCAAAGAACTGAAAGTGGCAGCGTCAAGTTGTGTGCGGCTGGCGGTCGCCGTGAGCGCCAGCTGGACGATGGCCGCAACAGCCGTCGGCGCCGAGCCGCCGTCAATCCGAGTGCTGTGCTACAACATCCATTACGGTCAGGGAAACGACGGCGTCTACGATATCCCTCGCCTGGCGGAAGTGATCAACCGCTTGAAACCGGACCTGGTGGCGCTGCAGGAAGTGGATGTTGGTGTTGAAAGATCCGGGCGAGTTCATGAGGCGCAACGGCTTGGACAACTGACCAATATGGCCGTCCGCTACGGCCCGACTCAGCATTATCAGGGCGGATTGTACGGCAACGCCGTCCTGAGTCGGCTGCCAATTCTGGAGGTGCTGATTCAGCCGCTGCCGTACACTGAAAGTACGGCCGAACGTACGACCTATCCTCGGGGAGCCATCGCGGTGACAGTCCGCGGCCCGAACGAACAACGGCTGCGTTTTATCAGCACCCATTTTCAGCACAATGTGGAAGAAGACAGAGTTGCTGAGGCACATGCCATCAACCGGTTGTTTGCCGACGACACAGACGACGTGCCAACAATTCTTGCCGGAGACATGAATGCCACTCCGGACGCAGAACCCGTAACCGTTCTGCAGCAGCGGTGGAAGAATGCGATTAACGAACAGGCTGCTCCATCTGCGCCGTCCAGCAAGCCCCGCAGCCGCATCGATTACATCTTCTTTCGACCGGCGGAGCAATTTCGAATCGTCGAGACGCGTGTCATCGATGAACCGATGGCGTCAGACCATTGTCCTGTGTTCTCGGTACTTGAGCTTGCGAAGTGACGGCAGACCGGGCTTGTCTGTCATCAGAACTTTCTCAGCCGTGTTTTCGTGGCAATGCTTTGCTGATCCTCAATCTGCATGTCCGTGATTTTCCAGTGGCCGTCCCGAGGCTCCACAGAAAATAATGCGGCGAACTGGTTTTGTCGCTCGTGAACATGTCCCCAGTGTTCCACTGTGCCGCTGACCGTCCAGCGACTTCGATATCGAAATCCGGGCCACTCAGATTCCGGTAAATTATCGGCCTGTTGACCGTCGTCATATTCCACAGCCCGCACTCGAGCGACTGCCCCACCCTGCTCACGGATCTGCAGACTCTCACGCAGTTGCAGGTACAGCGATTCCAACAACGGTCCGTCGACCGACTGGTTCAACGATTCATAGATTCGGTTTTCCGAGCCGAAGTCCAGAGCACGATACGCCCCCGTGTGCAGCTGTTCGAAGATACCGTCCATGCCTGTCACCTCTGGCGTGGCAGCGAACGGATGCGGTAATTCAACTCGTGCGAACGGCCAGGTCACCGCTCCCAGAACGCAGAACGCCGCAGCAAACTTTCTGCCCTGAGCCTGCCCGAAAATCGCACACGCCAACGCCAGCACGACGGCACAGATAGTAGCGACCGGTATGACCAGTTTTGGTAACGAGGGCAGGTCTGCAGCCACAGCAGCGACGGGCTGGGGTAACACAATTTCATCTGCAGTAAATCTGTATACGTTGTCGACCGGTTCATTGAATCGAGAGAATTCGAATCGCTGTATCCGATCAGGATAGGAAAACACGACGGACTGCACTTTACGAAGTGAGGCGTGAAACTTATCCCATGTCACCCCTGCTTCGCGGATGGAATCGTCGACGGTGCGATAGGTCATGATGACGCCAACCCGACCGTTGGCCAGACTTACTCGCCGCTGTTCCGCCTGGCGAGCGAAGTCCTTGAGGTCCAGTCCATAGAAGTCGATCCGAGTGAACTCCGGTTCGATCGCAACGCCGTTGATCGTTGCGGGATTCACTCCCGTCAGCCAATCGCGAATCAGTTCTCGGACACCGTCCTGTTCGCCGACTTCGATGAAGGCCGGATCCTTATGTTCCATCGGGATAATGGTGCGCAGGCTGGCCAGTGGAATCAGTACTTCGTGCCGCACTTCGGCAGGTTCGATGTAAATGAAGGAATAGACGCTGCTGTAACTGGTGATACCCAGAGTCGCTTCACGTTGTTTTTCGAACCACGCTTTCCAGTCTTCGTCGGATGAGTCGTCGGTGAGCTGTTGCTGACTCCAGTCGAAACGGAGGGTCTCTGCGGCTCCGGGCTTAAGTGATTCGGTGTAGGTCATTTCCGTGCCAGCCTGATGCAGCGTCAGCTTCATCTCGGACGGAAAGATAAAGTTTTCATCGCTGATATCCTGTTGCAGCGTCAGAAACTCAGGTGGTTCCGCAAACGGGTATTCCAGTTCATATGTCGCTGTGTACAGCATCAGGTCGTCGACGGGAATTCCTTCTTCCGGAATTTCAAACGGTCGTACGTCTGTCACGATGCCTTCGAACGCATCACCTTTGGCATCACGCAGAGTGAATTTGTCCAGCAGGAACAGTTTGTGTTTTTCCAGGCCGCGGCTGAGTTCATTGGCCGGGATGACGTCTTTTGTGTCAGGTTCCAGGTCCTGAAACAAGAACAGGTCTTCGGCAAACAGCTTGATTCGGACGCGAGCGGCCGTGCGAGTCACAAAGACCTGTGTTTCTGTCACTGAAATTGGATGGCTGCCCATTGCGTCTCTTCCGGTTCCTGCGCAAAACAGCAGAGCCAGCATAGATGAGCCGAACACGCGAACAAGAAACATAATGAACTGGAGCCTGTGAAAACGTCTGTGAGGAATTTTGGCGGAACGACCAACGTGGGCTGAACAGCATACCCGAAACGGAGCCGGCTTTCGTCGATGAACTTCAATTGTTTCATTCCGTCGACGTTACGCGCTGTGCGCGGCACTTCCGGCGCCGTACACTGTTTTCTACGGGGTGTGAATTTCAAGGAGACAGAATTATGAGAACAGTTGTTGTTGCGGTACTCGGTCTTACCATGTGTCTTCCGTTGACTTTTCGAGGGGCTGCAGCGAAGGACGGGCAGTTTGCTGTGGAGTCGAATTTGCTGGCGGGCGTCGCAAAAGTCGATATTACGCCGGAAGACGTCGATGGTATGGAAGTCACCGGTCATCGTCGCATTGTTCACGGGGTTCGCGATCCCCTGCGAGCCGGCGTGCTGGTGATGAGCGATGGCAATACGAAAGCTGCCATTGTCACTCTGGACACCATCGGTGCATGGGATGAGATGGTTAAGCTCGCGCGTGCTCGAATCGAGCGGGAAACGAAGATTCCTGCCATGAACATTATGGTTGCTGCGTCGCACAACCATTCCGGGCCGAATTTCGATGCCAATTCAAAGTGGGGACGTGGACTGATCGACAAACTGGGGGCTGCCGCGAAGCAGGCGGCAGGCAGTATGCGGTCGGTCACCGTCGGTTATGACGAAGACCGCATCGGCTTTGGTATCAACCGTCGCAAAGTGATCGACGGTCGAGCGGTTGTGCGTCTCAATCCCGACGGGCCGAACGATCAGCGAGTCAAAGTGCTGAGGTTTGATGACGGTCGTTCGCTGACTCCGCTGGCCGTGCTGATGCATGCCGTCTGTCATCCTTGCTTTTTCACGTGGGGCGATAAGGGAACGCAGCCGTATCCCAACGGATATCCAAAGATGAGTGCCGACTTTCCCGGTGAGGCGCAGAGTTTTGTTGAGATGTGTTACGGACAGAAAACCAGTGCGATGTTTCTGCAGGGATGTGCAGGAGACATTCGGCCCAACCTGCCCGGGTTTCCGTATCGATGTGCGGACGAAGCCGACATTCAATGGGCCGGCCGAGACCTCGGCAGTGCCGTCGTGCGTTCGCTGGCTCGTTCTGTCACTCGCGAGCAGGTGAAAGAGCGTCCGTCGTATTATCAGATTCGCGTAGCGAATGCAGTTGTATCGCTGCCGGGTAAGGAAGGAAGAGTATCGGCTGAATTGTCCGCGCTGAAAATCGGTCCGTATCTACTATTGACGATGCCAGGCGAACCGATGGTCGAGTACGGATTCAAACTGGAAAAAGCGATCGCGGACCGAGCGATTCCGATCGTTGTGGGGTACGCGAATGGAAATCTGGGCTACATCGCCACGGCCGACGCATACGACGTCGGTGGTTATGAACCCAACACTTCGAAACTCACACCGGAAGCGGAGTTGATGATTCTCACGGAACTGGGGCAACTGGCCGATCAGGTCGTGGGCGACGTCTTCGAATCGTTCTCAAAGCACCCGAAAGAAATCAGGCTGCGCGAAGAACAGGAAAAGGCACGTAAGGCAGAGGCGGCCTCAGCTTCTCAGCGTGCGAAGTCAGACCAGTAGCAATCGTCTGTTGTTGCCGGAGCCCTTTATCGAAGTGTGCCGCTGGCTCCGCCAGTGTTTTGAACGTCACGAAAGCACTGGCACAGCCAGTGGCACCCAAACTTAGAGGATTCGTTACGTGTCCTTCGCTGGTGCGGCCTTTTCTGTCGACGTTTTATCCGCAGGAGCCTCTTCCGCGGGTGGCCTGGCCGTCATGCGGTAGATTCTGGCGTTTCCATCGGCGTGAGCGACGGCGACTCGAAGATTGTCTGACAGCAGGTCCAGTCCTCGCGCGGCACTGGGCAGCTTCATTGTGTGAAATGCTTTTTCTTCTTCCGGTCGGCGAAACCACAGTTCGCCTTTGCCGTTGCGATCAGCAATCGCGGCGATGATGAAATTGTCAGGATGAAAACGAACGCCCCAGGCAATCCCCTTGACGTTGGTGTCGGCCGACTTTATTTGTTTGACTTCTTTTCCGGTCTTCCAGTCGAACAGAACAATGATTGGGTCCTGAACTCCGGCGAATGAATTGGTCACCTTGGTGATGCCCGCGCTGGCCCACTGGCTGCCGTCAGGTTTGAACTGCAGGTCGCGTGAGCCACCCATGTCGGCGGCAAACTTGTTGTCGTAACCCGTCATGACGCTGCCATCGACGCTCTTCTTGTGTTCACCGGACTGCAGATCCCAGACGTTGATGCCGCCCATCAAATCCTGCGATACCAGGTGCTGTCCGTCCGGGTGAAAGTCGACGCCATAGACGTGTCGTTCGTGACCGGCGAATTCATGGACCAGTTTGCCATCGGCAATATTCCACACTCTTACCAGAAGATCATTGCCGCAGGTGGCCAGCTGCTGCCCATCGGGGCTCACCCGTACAAAACGTGCGGCGCCCTGATGAGCCTGAATGGTCTGCAGCGGTTTAGGTTCGGGCTGTGACGTATCCCAGACATTAACGATGCCACCCCAACAGGCGGTGAACAGGCGATTACCATCAGCAGAGAAATCGATCGACCGAACCCAGCTCTTGTGACCTTTGAGCGTTCGGCGTTCGCCGCTTTCCAGGTCCCACACCTGCACGTCCAGATCTTCGGCACCTGCGGCCAGGAAACGATCGGTCGGGTCAACTCGCAGTGTCGTCAACGCAATCTCGTGCTTGAATTCGTGTACCTGATGCGATTGCGTCGGGGCGAGCAGGTTAGGGTCGACCGCGGTCCGGTCGGTTGTTGTGTCAGCGATATCCACGGTCATGCCAGCAGCTCCCTGATCGGTTCGGCGGCCGGATCGCCGATAGGAATCGACCGTCCCTGCAGATCATGTTCAGCGGTGGAATCGAGTCCGACGGCCTGCAGGTAGGTGTGAAACAGATGGCCGGCATCAACTTCGCGGTCGGCGACTTCAGTTCCCTTGTCGTTGGTGCTGCCGATCACGGCACCAGGCTGAATGCCACAGCCGCCCAGTGCGACGGACCATGCGGTACCCCAGTGGTCACGACCGTAACGCACGTTGACTTTCGGAGTGCGTCCGAACTCGGAATAAATCACAACCAGTGTACTTTCCAGTAATCCTCTGGTTTCAAGGTCGTCCAGCAGCATGCAGAACGGTTTGTCAAACTCGCCAAGTTGTTCAAGGTGAAAGTTGAAGTTCTCGGCGTGTGAATCGTAGCCGTGGTGGGTTACCTTGACGCATGCCGCACCGTTTTCCAGCAGTGACCGGGCCAGCAGACAGTAGCGCCCGAAGTCGTGAGCACCGTAGCGTTCAAGGTCCTGCTGTGATGCTTTGCCTTCGAACATCGCCTTGCGGTTCATCAGTCTGGCGGCCTGATCATAGGAAGCGTCGTACGCTTCGGTCAGCGCTTTCGAACGCCGTTGTGAAAATCGTTGATTGAATTGCAGTCGAAGTTGGTCTCGACCTGCGTCGGCCACTGCATCGAGACCCTCAGGAGCGGCAAGATTGCCGGGCGGCTTGACGCCTTCGAGTTTCAGTTGGCCATGTTTCGCACCCAGAAAAGCGGCGCCTCCGGCGACGTCGGAAATTCCTCGACTGGAAACGTGAATGTAGCCCGGTAGGTCACTGTTTGGCGCCGCAAGGTATTTTGAAGCGACGGCACCCACGTACGGAAAGTCGCCCACTCGGCGCCCCTTTTCCATGAACTGCCGTCCCTGTTCATGATCGTTGATCTTGATGTTGATACTGCGGACGATGGACAGCATGTGCATGCGCTGTGCGATATTCGGCAGTAACTCAGAAATGTGGATGCCCGGAACAGACGTGGGAATGGCCTGAAACGGGCCGCCATGGACGGTACCTGGTTTCGGGTCCCACGATTCCAACTGGCTGACACCACCCTGCAGGAACACCTGCAGAATTCGTTTTTCCTGACGCTTGAGCTGATCGGCCTGTGCATGAGTGCCAAGGATGCCCATACCGGCAGCACCTGCCATGGTGCCCGTCAGAAACTGGCGACGTGCCATTTCATGTTCGAGTGGATTACAGCCTTGATTTCGTCGCATGGTTTATTCCACTGTTCGTTTCAATGATTGAATCGAAATTCGGCCGACGACAGGGCGGCCCACACCAGTTGCCCAAGCGCCGCATCCCGATCATCCTGATGTTGTTCAAGGAACAAAGTTACGAACTGGTTTTCTTCGGTCGTTGGTGGGCGTGAGAATATTGAAAAATAGAGTTCATCGACCAGCTGCAGAGGTTTCAGTGCAGCCAGTCGGGACGTCAGTCGTCCGCTGCCTGCAGCGACCCAGCTTTGCACCGCCGTGCCGTTCCGCAGGAACAGTGCCTGATTTGCGGAAGCGTCAAATCGTGATGTTTGAATTCCCACGACGCCGAACAGACCTGCAAACGTGTCGACATGACTCTTCAGAGCATTGTGCAGGGCCTCTTCCTGCCACAGCGGGTCTTCGACCTGCTTCGCGGCGTTCTCTGCATCTGCTTTCAGATGTTTCGCCTTCAGGTCTTCCAGCGTCGCTTCTGTCAGCGAGGTGGCCTGCATCATCGACCATGCCAGTTGTTCGGGCGACAGCGGCTTCAGCAGGGCCACCGTGCAGCGATCATCCGCTGGATTGTCGACGTCATTTTTGTACTGACTGCTTCGTTGATAGGTCTTTGTCAGTGCCATTTCTCGCAATAGATATCGCATGTCGTAGTTGTGGTCTGCCAGTGCGTCAGCAAGCAGATCGAGCAGTGCAGGATGCGACGGTGGATTGTCGGCGTGCCACATGTCCATTGGCTCCACGATGCCGCGCCCCATCATCAGTGCCCACAGACGATTGGCAATGTTTCGTCGAAACGCCACGTTGGCGGGATCGGTCATTGCCACGGCCAGTTGAAGTCGTCGACTGTAAACGGGCACGGACCTCGCTTTTTTATCCGGTTTGACGGTGTAGGGTTCTTCGGCCGCGGGCGGATCTTCGATGGGTGGCAGGTCCAGCAGGCGAGGTGCGGTCTCGTCTGATTCACTGGTGAAGACGGACGTGAACTTGACAGCTCCTTCTGCCTTTTCGCCGATCGAGGCCTGCTTCGATTTGGGATCTGTAAACAGGTAGCTGCGGTTCAGAAATGCGGATAGGCCGTGGTAATGGCGCTGCAGATAATCTTCGATATTGGGGTGGTCGTGGCACTGAGCACACTGCAGATCGCGGCCCAGAAAGATTCGCCCCAGATCGCGCGTCATGGCGTCTGTCTTCATTTCGCGATCGAGCAGGAATCTCGCTGCTGGTCGGGTCTTTTCATCGGCACCGTCTGCGGTCAGTATCTCGGTGACAAGCTGATCCCACGGTTTGTTCTGTGCGAAGGACTTTCGCAGATAGTTGCGCCATTCGTCCGATTTGATGTGTTTGCCGGGGCGGCGTTCCATGAGCATCGTGTCGAATGCGTACTGCATCCGTCGTGAGTACTGTGGCGACGTGAGCAGGTCGTCAATCAGTCGAGCGCGTTTGGCAGACGATCTGTCAGTGCCGAACTGCCGTGCCTGTTCGGCACTGGGAATGGCTCCCGTCAGATCCAGGTAGATTCGCCTGGCGAAAGTTGCGTCACCAGCGTCGTCGCCAGCGACGTTTTCGAATGCCACACTGTCAACGCCGACTGCCATGTCGATCCATTTGTGCAACGGTATCTCCGCGACTGATGCTGCTGTCATGCAGACAATCATCGACAGAGTGAGTAACACCGTCTTCCTGGAAGGATGCAGATGCATGGGGCGGGGTAATTCGGGAGGGATTGTTGGGTGACTTCCTGACTCCGAGTTTACCCGATATTTCAGCAGTACACCAACTGACAAATCGTAATCGGGACGAAAAACGGCTGCGACGACGTGTTAGATGTGGTTAAGGCGGTCTGGCAAAGCAGAATCAGAGATCTATTCGTGCTGTTACGTCCTGTTCTACCACAGAGAGTGCAATACCGACGTTCTGTGTTGAGTCGTTTCCTGTATGTACGGTAGCATGAAATAATGCACACAGAGGTCGACTGTGTGTGTTGGCTGATGGATACTGCGTTCGGTAGAAACGATTTTGATATGTATCTGGCAGGTGCAATGCAAAGAAGAAGCTTTCTTGGCGTCGGAATCGCTGGTGGCCTGACGGTGCGCGTTTCGTCACTTGCAGAAGCGGCATCAGCCGGTCGAACAGCCCAGGCAAAAAACGTTCTTGTCATCCTGGAACAGGGCGGTCTTTCTCATCTGGATACATGGGATCCGAAGCCAGGCGTCGTGGCCGAACATCGGAGTCCGTTTAAGCCGATTTCCACGGCTGTTCCCGGATTGCAGTTTACGTCGTTGCTGTCGAAGACCGCTCGCATTGCAGATCGGCTGACCGTGATACGCTCGATGTTCCACGATCGCGCCGGAGCCAACGGGCATCCGCTGGGCACACAGTATGCTCTGTCGGGAGAACTTCCGGGCGGCCCATTGGAAATGCCGGACATCGGCTCGATCGTCTCGCAGAAAATGGGTACGGAATGCAACTACCTGCCTCCGTATATCATGGTGCCGGGGAATCACGAGCAGGCCAAACAGACGCGCGTGGGATTCCTGCCGGCATCGGCGAAAGTCTTTAAGACGGGAGGTCGTGACCTGTCTGACCCGAACTGGAAGGTGAACGATCTGGGTCTGCTGACGGGTGTTGATCGCGGACGATTCCGCGATCGGCGCGACCTGCTGAGTAATCTGAACGTCGGCGTGGCTCCTGGTGAGAATGGCCCCGTGCGGACGCTTTCAGATCTTTCGAATCAGGCGGCCAATCTGTTGACGAATCCACTGACTCAAAGTGCCTTCAACCTTACAGAGGAACCGGACGCGACGCGTGATCAATACGGTCGAGGTCACCGTGGCCAATGCTACCTGATGGGGCGACGGTTGATTGAACGAGGCGTGCGTTTTGTGACGGTCGACGTGCGTGAGCCGCTGACCGATCAGACTCCCGGCGGTTTCAATATGAACTGGGATCATCACGATTACATCTACAACAAAGGTTCCTGCGGGACGATTCGAAATGCAGCTGGTGGCGAGGGGCGTTACGGGATCGGTCATTGGGTCATGATGGGCAGCACCGATCAGGCGTTTGCTGCTTTGATTACAGATCTGGAAGACCGTGGAATGCTGGAAGATACGCTGGTCGCCTTCGTATCGGAATTTGGCCGAACGCCTCGGTTGAATCGGTTCCAGGGGCGAGACCACTGGACCAACGCATATTCAATTGCCCTTGCCGGAGCCGGAGTTCCGGGCGGACAGGTCATCGGATCCAGCGATGCGGAGGGCGGATATGTCACCAATCGCCCTCTGCGTCCTGACGATTATGCCGCCACGATTTATGAAAAGCTGGGGCTGGATCGATCGAAGCCGGTGTACACTCCGTCCAATCGTCCCGTGTTCCTCGCTCACAAAGGAAAGGCGATTGACGAAGTCTTCTGACGGCGTGGCACAGGACGTTCGTTTAACCGCGCCCCCCATCGTTCCGTGATTGAGCGCGGGGCGTTGCCCACGCGGTTAAACGACAGGCTTTAGCTTCGATGATTCTGTCCGAAATCAGCGTCTCCGTGCCGCCGCCCGAAGACACCTACCACAAGTTTGACTCTTCTTTCCGCACTCTCGTTTTTCCTGCCACGTCTATTCATGTCCTCTCGCCTGTTCCATTTTTGCCGTTGTCTGGTTGCTCCTGCGACTGTGCTGTTAGGCAGCTGCTTCGTTGCGGCAGATCCGCCCAAAGCGATTCGCGTTGAACCTTTGGCTGTTGCCCCTGGTGAGACATCCGAAATCCTTCTTCACGGATTGTACTTTGCAGATGCGACCGACGTCTGGTCATCTTTGGGGTCAGGAAGCGATGCCTCGCGACTGAATATCACTAACGCGGACAATCAGTACGCGTTACCGCCTTCGTCGCACAAAGCCTCTGACAGAATCTCACTGCTGAGTGCGTCCGTTGCACAGACCTGCCCTGTGGGCATTCATGCCGTACGCCTGGCGACTGTTGAAGGAATCTCGAATCCGCTGTTGTTCATGGTTGACGATCTGCCGACAGTGATCGGTGCGAAAGATAACCATTCGCTGAAAACGGCGCAGACGATCGAATTGCCGATTGCGATTGATGGCATGACTGAATCCGGCCAGGCGGATTACTTTCAGAGCCCGGGGAGTCGGGGCGAGTGGGTGTCGGTCGAAGCGGTTGCCACTCGGTTGGGAACCAGGCTGGATCCCGTGATTCGAATTCTGGACGCAGCGGGGCAGGAACTCATATTCCTTGATGATTCACCGGGACTTTCCGGTGACTGCCGAGTGCGTTTCCAACGACCTGAATCCGGTACATTTGTCGTGTCGATAGAGGACGCATCACAGGGTGGAAATTCCGCCTATCAATACCGTTTGAGGATTGGTGATTTTCCGCTGGTTTCCGGCACTGTTCCCGCTGTTGTAAATCAGACACAGGTCAGTGAGTTGCGCGCGGTTGGGCATGGTGTTGAAGAGGTTGACGCCATGGACACTGTTCTGTCCGCCGCATCGCATCGCATCGCTGTCAGCCGTGGCGACAAATTGGGATCTGGATTCGCGAAGCTGTTCGAATCCGACCTTGCGCAGTTCGTTGGCGCCGGCAACTCAGCCTGCGACGTGCAGATTCCGTGTGGACTGAGTGGGGTGTTGACTGAGCCTGACGATGTTCACTTGTATCGATTCGACGCAGCGAAAGGAGACCGAATCGTTTTATCCGACAAGTCTCGTCAGTCCGGTGTGGCTGCGATGCTGGGGCTGGAGATTCGTGACGAATCTGGCAGGAACATCGGAGTGAATCGGCGGCCTGGTACAGCCGGCGGGACGCTCACTGTCACGGTCCCCGAAGATGGGCAGTATGTGGCTGAGATTTCGGAGATCGGGCGGCGGAGTGGTCCGGAATTTGTATACTACGCAGAGCTGCAGCGCAGTCGTCCTGATTTCGAACTGATGCTGGATTCAGCCAGCATCATTCTGCCTGTAGACGGATACTCAATTGTCAAAGTTTCCACAAATCGAAACGGATACAACGGCCCGATCAATCTGCACGTCAACGGCCCTGCCGGCGAACTCACGGTTGCGAGCAATGTGATTGCAGAGAAGAAGAAGGATACGCGGCTGAAGATTTACATTCCGAACGACATGCAGCCAGGGCAGACACTACCTTTGACGGTTTCCGGCACAAGTGATTTGTCAAATGCGGACAAAGACACCACGTCGTTGCAAAAAGTTGCCTCGACTGTGAGTTTGCTACGCAAGGCCATGCCGCAGACGCCTCACCCGCCCGTGGAATTACAGAATGTCCTGGCGGCCGTCGTGGGGCCAGCCATTCCGGAGTTCTTTGGTTTGAGCCTGGACGATGGCGCTGTGTTTTTTCCTCGTCACGTGGGCGAAGTGTACTTCACCGTTCGAGTCAAAGAGCGTGCCGACGGTTTTACCGCTCCCGTGGCCCTGCGTGTGGAAGGTCTTCCGGAAGGGTTCCGCGTGAGCGGTGGAGATAACGCCGTCGGTCGCAGCGAGAACAATGAGTATCGCTTTCAGTTGAATGGACCGGCCGAAGCAGATGTCGGAGTCCGTGAGATTCGAATCATTGGCGAAGCGTCATTCAAAGGACAAACAAAAGAAGTGACTTTGACGAAGTTGCCTTTCCGCATCATCGAGCCGCTGATCGTGAAGGTGAAATCCGAGGGTACGGCCAAGGCCGGGGGCGAGCAGCAACTGAACGTGCGTGCTCGACGTTTTGTGCCGCGGGCTGGTGGTGATATGAAAAAGATACTGTTACAGCTGAAGGTAGCGCCAAAGGGAGTTACTCTGCAGCCGGGTGGTATGATTGCAGCGGCAAAGGATGATGCACAGCTGGGAATCAAGGTTGCCGCGGACGTGCGGCCCGGAACATACGATTTGGTTCTGCAGGCGCAGACCGAAGTGGCGGGACACGACTTGACAGTGTCGAGTGCTCCATTTCAATTGGTTGTCGTCCCGAAGTAGCACAGGCGATCGATGAGATTTTTCCGTCGTTTGGCAGATGTAAATTGGGTTATTCATGAAGATCGACTTCCTTCTGGTCTGCAGTTTGTGCCTGGTATGGCTTGGCCCGGCCACGCCTGTGAGGGCAGAGACAAACCGAATTCCGTCAGCGATTGAGCAACTTGAGGTGTACCCGGGACAGGTTGAGCTGTGTGCGATCGGGCAACGTTTTCGCATTTTGGCATCGGTGATCGACAAGGCAGGCCGATCGATTGATGCAACGCAAGCAGTGCAGTTTGCGTCGTCTGATGACGGAGTCGTTTCCGTTCAGAATGGGCAGCTTGTTGCTGTCGCACCGGGAGCAATCGATGTTCAGGTCAGCGTGGCGGGGCAGTTCGCGACGGTTCATGTTGTCGTTTCCGGCAACGAGCCGATGCCGGTGTCACTGCGAAATGAGGTGATTCCGATTCTATCGCGACAGGGGTGCAGCGCCGGGGCCTGTCATGGTTCGCCGCAGGGAAAGGGTGGCTTTCGATTGTCCCTGCGTGGCTTCGATCTGGCCCTGGACGAAGCCACTTTGCGTGGCGAGTATTTTGCTCGGCGAGTCAACGTACTCAACGCCGACACCAGCCTGTTGCTGCGAAAGCCTCTGATGCAGGTGCCGCATGCCGGCGGTCGTCGGCTGACAACGGATTCCATTGCGAATGCAGTGCTCAGAAACTGGATTGCCGAAGGACGTCACTCAGACGCAGCCACCGCACCGCAGTGTGTCGGACTGAATGTCTACCCGTCTTCCGGCCGTTTGCTGACGCGCGAATCGCCGTGTCAGCAGTTTGTTGCGATAGCGGAATTCTCTGATGGTTCTTTCAGAGACGTGACAGATCTGGCCGTTTTCACGACGTCTGACGCTGCCGTCGCAGCGGTGTCGGCGGATGGACTTGCTGAACGAACAGATGACACAGCTCGTGGTCAGACCGCGATTACGGCCCGATATCTTGACCAGATGGAAACCAGTTTTTTGATCGGCGTGTCAGAAACGGCAGGCTTTAAGTGGCCCGAAGTTTCTGAATCGAATTACGTCGACCAGCTTGTGCATGCACGGTTGAAACAACTGGAGTATGTCCCTTCCGGTCAAACGACAGACGGTGAATTCCTGCGGCGGGTCTATCTGGATGTGACCGGGCTGTTGCCGCCTATCGGTGTCACTCAGTCGTTTCTCGCAGATTCGTCATCGGAAAAGCGAGTGACTCTGATCGATGATCTGCTGGCGTCCAGCGAGCATGCGAAGTTTCAGACTTTGCAGTGGGGCGATACGTTACGAATTCGCAAAGCCAGTGTTTCGTCGCCTGGCGTGTTCAAGTTTTACCGCTGGTTGATTCGAGCCTTTGAGCAAAACATGCCGTATGATCGATTTGCTCGAGAGCTACTGACCGCATCCGGCAGCTCGTTCGAAAATCCTCCCGTTAATTATTTTCGAACGGCTGCCAGCACCAACGACTGCACGGAATCCACGGCGCAGATATTTCTGGGAGCTCGATTGGAATGTGCCAAGTGCCACAACCATCCCCACGAAAAATGGACTCAGGACAATTACTACGGTCTGGCCGCGTTCTTCAACAGACTTCAGCGGGATTCCACTCTGCGCAAAGACGAAATATTCGTGTCCGTTGCTGATAGCGGTGAGATGACTCAGCCGCGAACCGGCCAGAAGATGATGCCGTGGCTGCCGGGTCTGGGAGACGTCGAAATTGCTGAAGGCGCAGATCGGCGTCTTGCGCTTGCAGAATGGATGACATCGCCCAACAACAAGCTGTTTGCAAAGGTTGAAGTGAATCGTCTGTGGCGCAGTGTGATGGGCAAAGGAATCGTCGATCCGGCCGACGATTTTCGAGCTTCGAATCCACCGTCCAATGCAGAGCTGCTTGATGCTCTGGCGGACGATTTTGTGAAACACGGGTTCGATCGCCGACACACTTTGCGTGTCATTCTGAATAGCCAGACATATCAGCGTCGCTCTGAGGCGAACTCTTCAAACGCAGGCGACGATCGTTTCTTTTC
This sequence comes from Fuerstiella sp., assembly GCA_029247265.1. Taxonomy (GTDB): domain Bacteria; phylum Planctomycetota; class Planctomycetia; order Planctomycetales; family Planctomycetaceae; genus Fuerstiella. The sequence goes on along the minus strand of JAQWLN010000127.1, from coordinate 88,476 downwards.
CAGGTACACGCGTCGTCTGCTGACGGCGGAACAGCTGCTGGATGCGATCTGTGATGTCACACAGGTGCCCGAGTCGTTCAGCGGATTGCCGGTCGGAACCCGCGCGACGCAGTTGCCGAGTCCGGACTTTGGCAAAGAGTTTCTGACTGTCTTTGGTAAGCCGGCACGCACATCCGTCTGTCAGTGCGAACGTTCTGATGATCTGAACCTGTCACAGGCACTGCAGATAGCGAACGGTTCTTTCGTGCACGGAAAGCTGACAAACGGAGGCAGTCGAGTTCGTCGGTTACTGAAGGAAAAAAGGCCCATCCAACAGGTTGTAGTGGAATGCTACCTGGCAGCGTTTTCTCGGGCACCGACCTCTGCCGAGGCCGAAACCGCTGTTGATTTCATCAATACTCCCGGTGAACGATCCATCGAAGAGAAACTGGAAGACTTCTGCTGGGCCCTGTTGAACTCCAACGAGTTTCTTTTCCAGCATTAGTTAAGGCACTGCGGATGAACAGCTTAACATTTGACGGTTTTCCTGCGACGACGATGAAGTTCCTGAAGCAGTTGAATCGGAATAATGACCGCGACTGGTTTAACGACAACAAACCGCGATACGAATCAGACGTGAGGGAACCGGCGCTGGCATTTATTGAAGCCATGCAGAAGCCGATGCATCGTCTGTCCGAATGCGTCGACGTTGTTCCGAAGAAAGTCGGGGGTTCATTGATGCGTGTCTACCGAGACACTCGGTTTTCGAAGGACAAGACGCCGTACAAAACGAACGTCGGTATTCAATTTCGACACATGGCCGGCAAGGACGTTCACTCACCGGGGTTTTACGTTCACATCGAACCCGGCGAAGTCTTTCTGGGCGCCGGTATCTGGCATCCGGATTTGACGGCGCTGGCTGCCATTCGGGAACGTATTGACGAGGATCCAGCTGCCTGGAAGCGTGTCCGCGGCGGCAAAGCGTTCTGCAGCCATTTTGCGTTAACGGGTGATTCGTTGAAAAGGTCCCCACGCGGCTTTGACGCTGACCATCCGATGCTCGAAGACCTGAAACGCAAGGACTTCATCGGTGTCGGGCAATTGGACCCCAAGTCGATCGAAAGTCCGGACTTCGTGAAAGACACCGCGCAGGCGTTTAAAGCTGCGATTCCGTTCGTGCGATTCCTGTGCGGAGCACTCAACCTGCCGGAGTAACTTACAGCGTCTTAAGCCTGCTTTTGGTCGCGAACAACGCTTCAGGGCTGCAGTGTTGTTAAGGTGTTCATTTCCGGTGAACAGCAAAGGGATGAGTTGTTGAGCAGACGAAAGAACAAAAAGAACAAGAAGAGAAAAAGCCAACGACTGGACAGGCGGAATCGGCAGCGCGAGGAGCCTCGAGTCCCGACTCCCCCGGAGATGAGGTTTCAACTCTTTCGCTTGATGAAACATCTGTACTGGTCGTTCGCAGTCGCGTTTGCGATCGGTTATCTCGGTCCAGTCTTACTCTACGATCCCTTTGCGAAGTACCTGACGCGCACGGCTGTCGGAACCGGCGCAGGCGTCATTTGCTCGTTGCTGGTATTCGGCGGTCTGCACTTCCTGCTTCTGCGAGATCGCGAGCCTGCTGAAGACTTCCTTGACGCCATCACTCGGAGTGGTTTTACAGCAGCACGAGCGTGCGTGTTTGGCATATCGGCCGGTGCAGTCTCCGGGCTCATTTATCTATCCACAGCATGGATCTGACCGTACACTGGCGGACGTTCGATCGACGACGTGTTCGGACACTTCTACTGGGCACCCATCGGAGCGGTCTACGCGCTTGCCATTGCGTCGACGTGGTGTTACGAGCGTGCCGCTGCGGCCAGCAGATCCGACTTCGGACTGACAAAGTTGCGAATGAGATTCTGGTCATCATGTGTGACCATTGCCGTCGGTGCGTGGCTGCTTTTCGCGGTGCCCAGCGTCTTTCCACGCAGCGTTCGAGGAGGCGTGGACCTCGAGGCCCCCCATGCATGGGGGGCCATCTTGCCGTGGTTCATTATCTGCGGCGGTATTGGTTCTGCTCTCTATTTCACTTCGCGTCACACCGATGTGGCGCAGCGACGTCGAGACCAGGAGATAGACTCGCCCGAGGAAATGACCAAACCTGTCGAGACGTTTGTTTCAACTTACGGGATGCGACGGTTTGTTCAGACATCGCCGAACTATTTCCGTGTTTCTCCCGCTGGTGGACTGCGAATCGCTGCCTAGGTTGTGATGGGAATTGCAGTTCTGGTGTTTTCCTTTGTGGGCGTTATTTCTTTGTTCGCTCCACACCTGAGCGACGGCGCAGAATTTCCTTTACTGATCATCACGCCGTTCTTTGTAGTGGGACTGTTGTGCGAAACTGTTCCCCGGCAGTTCACGTTTGACGGCGAACGGAAAGAGATTCGGTACGGTAACCTGTGGTCGCGGCGGACATTGCTGTTTGGTGCGGTCAAGACAGTTCAAGTGATTGACACTGACGTTTGGCAGCTCAATCTCATTCTCGATGACCGGGATCAGCCCAGAATTCACGTTCTGACCAGTGACACGGAGGCGACACTTTACGCCTCCGGTCGACTCGCTGATTTGCTTCAGGTGGATGTTGTTACTGTCGCACAGTGAAATCAGTTTGAGACGCAGCATGGGACGACGCACAGCACGCGGTCGATCCGCAGGTCCGCGCGGTCTTACGACTTCCGCCCGCCAGCGGTGTTCACAATAAAAGGCAAGTGGTCAAAAAAAACGGCCCGCTCTGCTGGTCGCAATGCAGCGACCAACGGGAGCGGGCCAATAGCTTCCGAGCGATAGCTCGAATCAACCGGCGAAGCCGGCGGCTACATGCCAGCCTGGAGGGCTCGCAGGTGACGTTCGAAGTGGTCGGCCAGCACTTCTGTGTAAGTGTCCGGATGAGACTCAAGGACAGAACGGACGGCGGGGCCGAGAGTGGCGTCGGTCAGAGTGGACCCGAACGTGCAGTGCAGAATCTGACGACCTGGTTTCGTGAAACCTTTGCCTTCGGGAACTTCCGACCACAGTTCCAGATATTCCCGTTCCAGTTCCAGCACGTCGCTGACGTCCGCGGGGGCGGGAGCGGAATCGAGTGTGGCTGACACGTGGTAGGTGGCTTTGTCGACTTCATAGTGGCTGCGACCGAAGTCGATGATCTGTCGGAACAGGGCTTCGTCATGGCGGGCGACAACTCGCAGAGCTTCCAGGTAGCTGGTGCCGGCGGTCTTAACGTGAAACTGTCCCTTTGTCTGTTTTGACAGCAGTGAATACATCGACACTTTGTCGGATCCGGAATGCAGACTGAGTTTGTATCCACCCAGCAGTGTGGCGATCGCGGCGTGTTCGCCCAGTGATGCTTCCAGAGCGTCAAGGTCGCCTTTGTAGTCGACACCTTTTTCAAGGTCCCCGATGAAACGAGGTGCCAGACTGACGAGTTTCATGCCGCCCTGCAGGCATTGATCAGCGATGATGTAGTGTTCGGCCAGGGTGGTTGGCTGTTCGGTTTCGTCCACCGACAGTTCAATTTCATAGTCCTTGCCGGCTTCGTCGTGAACTTTCTTGATGTAGTCGCCCATGGAAAGTGCTCGAGCGATCGCTTTGCCGTATTTCACGGCGGCTCGCATGCAGGCGGCTTCGGTCAGTTCGACGGTTGTGCCGGTCGACAGACCCACGCTTTTGCCAACGTAGCCGTCGTACCAGCTGGCCAGTCCTTTGACTTCGTCGAATTTTGCCCGGACCGTGGCTTCGTCGTAATCGTCGGCTGCCTGATCAACATCGTCAGAAGGATCGATTGTGAAGAACGTGAAGCCGACGGCGGCGGTGACATCCACGTCTTCTGGTGTCTTGAGATGATCCGCATCCGCGCCAACTTTTCCTGTCCAGCCGGCGGCCTGAGATCCGTTGAGCGCATCGTCCATAACGTTTTGCGCCGTTCGCTGCGTGCGCGTCATTTCGCGAATGGACTGCTGCGGATAAATGGGCTCAATACCGCTGCCGGCGCGGTTCATGGATTCCACGTGTCCGGGAGTTGCCAGGCCGATGCGATCGCCGAAGCCAAAAGAAGGAGCCAGTCCGAGAGGTTCACATTTCATGTTTGGTCGTTTCTGATCTGACAGGTCAGGCTATGTCTGACACAATGTCGGTTAAAGAAAATAATGCAGGCGGGTCGTCCAGCCCACACGCATTGCCAGTTGATCGCTCGTTAGTTGGCCACTTCGATGACGGCTTTGATGACGCCCGTTTCCGGTTTGGTCAGTGTGTCGAAGTCGCCTACAACATCATCGAAATTTGTGCGATGAGTAATCCAGGGATCGGTGTTAATCGTTCCGTCTTCGATCAGTCCGATGATGCGTCCGAAGTCAGCTGGCAGAGCGTTGCGTGATGCTTTCAGAGTGATTTCCGGTTTGTGCAGCGTGGGGTGCAGAAACGTCACGTCCTGTGTCGTAATGCCGACATAGACCAGACTTCCCGTATGAGCCACATAGCCGAAAGCGGTGGACATGGATTTGTTACTGCCGGTGGCATCTGTCACGACGGCATACTTGTCGCCGCCGGTAATATCCATGGCCTGTTTGATTTCGCTGCCGTCGCCTTTGAATTGAATTGTGTGGTCGATGTTGTAAGTCTTGCGGCAGAAGTCCAGTCGATCCGGATTCATGTCCATCACGGTGATTGATGCCCCGGTAAGCCGAGCGAACTCAAGAGTTGCCAGGCCGATAGGACCGGCGCCAATGATCAGGGCATGGTCTCCCTGTTGCGGATTGCCTCGGTCATTAGCGTGACAGCCGATCGCCAGCGTCTCTACCAGAGCCAGCTGTTCCATCGAAAGTTTTTCGGACGAGTGCAGCTTTTCTGCCCGGATCAGAAAGCGTTCGCACAGGCCGCCATCAACCATGACACCAATGACGTTCAGTGTCTCGCAGCAATTGCTGTTGCCTTTGCGGCAGGGATAGCATTCTCCGCAATTCATGTACGGTTCAACACTGCAGCGATCGCCGGGTTTGACGTTGGTCACACCTTCACCAACGGCAATGACTTCCACACCCAGTTCGTGGCCGGGAATGCGGGGATAACTAAAAAACGGCATCTTGCCCAGAAAACCGCTGATATCAGTACCGCATATGCCCATGCGATGAGTTCTGACCAATGCCTGACCTGCGCCCGGCTGGCCGGGATCGTCGATTTCGACGTGTTCAAACTGCTTCGGTTCCTGAAGTCGAATGGCTTTCATGGCACGTGATTTTCTGAAGAAATTGTGTCCGAATTGAGGCGCTAATCCTGCCGAGAATGTCGATTACAGCGTGTAACGCTGACTTGTGGCCGCGAAGAATAATTTTCAGTAGCAGATTCATTACTGCCACGAGCCAATATCGTTCACGGCAAGACGTAGATTGCTCCAGCGGCTCGATGGTGCTCACATCCCGACGGATTTGTGCCCGGATCGCGTTTGGTCAGCGACAAACGTTGGGTATCATAGTTCGTGTCGAATTTGACGCCATAATGACGACAGTCGCCGTCAGTGTCTTGTCATCATCACCTTGTGGGCGTTTTTCATGGAAACATCTCGCAATTGACTCCATTTTTACGACCAGCGGGAGCTGTAGACTGTTCTATCTTTCACTTTGCCTGACCTGAGCACCGTGGCCCATTCGTTTTTTTGTCCGACCTGTCATTCGCAGGTCAACGGAACGATCCTATTGTGGAATAGTTTATGACTTTCCAGTTACCACCAATGCCATCTTCGGTCGACCGTCGTCAGCTGCTGCATCACCTGGGCGGCGGTCTAGGCATGCTGGGAGCGGCATCCATGTTGGCTCAGCAAAGTGGTGCAGTGGAGACGGCACTTCTGCAGTCAGGCGCGGGGCCGCACTTCGCACCGAAGGCCAAACGCGTTATTCACCTGTTCATGAACGGTGGTCCGTTTCAGGCTGACCTGTTCGATCCGAAACCGTCGCTGAAAAAGTATGCCGGTCAACGACCCGAGGGCGCGGATCTGGTGACGGAGCGACCGACTGGCGGACTGCTGCCGTCGCCGTTTCGCTTTCGACCGCACGGTGAAAGTGGTGTGCCGGTCAGCGAACTGCTGCCCCAATTGGGGCAGCACATTGACGACATCTGCGTGTTGCGTTCCATGCACGCCGATAACCCCAATCACGGCCCAGCGCTGTTACAGATGAATAACGGCACAATCCTGCCAACTCGTCCCAGCATGGGAGCATGGTTTCTGTACGGGCTGGGAACAGAAAACCAAAACCTTCCCGGCTATGTCGTGCTTTGTCCCGGACGTCCCGTGCGGTTTTCCATTCTGTGGAACAGCGCCTTTCTGCCGTCGGCTCATCAGGGTACGTACATCAATCATTCCAAGGTTGAGCCGTCAACCATGGTACCTCATCTTCGAAACACGAAGTGGGATCGAGACACTCAGCGTCGCCAACTGGATCTGCTGCGTCAGCTGGACGCTCAGGTTCAGGTTCAGCGTGGGCCGGATCCGGCATTCGATGCTCGACTGCAGTCGCTGGAAACGGCCTTCCGTATGCAGTTCCAGGCCAGTGACACATTTGATCTGAAGAAAGAGTCGAAGGAGACCCGTGCAGCATACGGAGAAGGCCACTTCGCCAACGGCTGTCTGCTGGCTCGGCGAATGGTGGAACGCGGAGTCCGTTTTGCTCAGGTGTACTACGGCAACGGACAGCCGTGGGATACTCATTCCGGCCACGACGAAAAAGTACCGAAGCTGTGCAAAAACATTGACCAGCCAATTGCCGCGCTGCTGAATGATTTAAAGGATCGCGGTATGCTGGACGACACGCTGGTGATCTGGGGCGGCGAGTTCGGTCGCACACCAACTTCAGAAAACGGTAACGGTCGCGACCACAATCATCACGGCTTCACGATGTGGATGGCTGGCGGCGGAATCAAAGGCGGCATGACATACGGAGAAACCGATGAGTTCGGCTTCAAGTCTGTGCAGGACAAGGTTCACGTCCACGACATGCATGCCACTGTTCTGCACCTGCTGGGACTTGATCACGAGCGACTTACCTATCGACATTCCGGGCGAGATTACCGGCTGACGGATGTGCATGGTCGAGTCGTTCACGAGATCATTGCTTAGCAGCAGTCTCGAAACTCATCGTAACCCGATGCGTGAGTCAGGGACGTCTGTGGAAGTGCTTTCAGCTGTTTCGCGATGGGATGATTCGTCCGTTGCAATCACAACACATTCTTCAAATATCCGCGAACCTTAGAATCGCTGTACGTCTCCTACCCGATACGTTCGGTCAGCGTCATGTCTGCTGACCATGTTTCGGTTCCCTTGAAAAGGAGACAACCAGATGATGTTGCTGTACGGATTTCTCCGCGGCATCTCGGCGATCCTCCGTCGAGTTGCAGAGTGGAAGCACGGTCGCATGCGGAATGCTTACGAATGTGCTGAAACAGCTTTCGGGGAACTGGAATCAAGCTGCAAGGCCGAATAAGTCGCTCTCGGGCGACCACTCGATTACGCGCTGCAGCTACGTTTGCTGAAGGCGTACGAACGTCGTGAAGTTGCAAAGGAACGATGGGTTCGCGCGGCTGAGCGAATGAATCTGCGCAAGGACGCGGACGGTAAGGTTCGCTCGCTAAGCGAGATGCGACTGCCGTACACGTTCGGCCTGATTGACATGGCTTTCATTCTGCGACTGCTCGACAATCTGGGCATCATGCCTCAGATCGAGCAGCCACTGCTTTAGAGCCTGTACACGGTGCTGTTCAATTAATTGACAGTCCGGATCAGGACCTGCGTGATCCACGTTGGTGGCGCCGCCTGCGCTGGAGATCCGTGATCAGGTCTCCAGCAAAGGTGCGTCGCACGTAGACGTTGCGCTCATTCTTGACAGCCGAGCATTGCAGCTTCCGAGCGTCAGCTCGCATCGGCCGGCGGGCCGTCCCGCCTTGTTCTACAGCGTATTACGCTGAATCATGGCCGCGAATAACGCTTTCCGGCCTGCAATGTGAGCTTCCCACGAGCCCGAACGTGCTACGTGTTTTCGATAACTGTCCTAGGGGTTTTTCTTACGAATCGTCCGAGACGTCGGGTTGTCTTTGCCGCCGCCGAGTGACGCGGGTGGGTCCGATTCCGGGACCTTCAATTCCGCACGCAGTCGCTTCAATTCAGCCACCAGGTACTGCTGCGTCTTAGCAACGTTCGGTCGGCCATAGATGCTCTGCATTTCGTTGGGATCGTTTTGCAGATCGAACATTTCCCATTCGTTGACGTCTGGTTCGTAGAACCGCATCAGTTTGTATCGACCGTCCGTGACGCCATAGTGTCGGCGCACGTCGTGCCAGCCGGGGAATTCATAGTAGTGATAGTAAAAACTCTTGCGCCAGGTGTCCGGAGTGTTCCCGGCCAGTACCGGCACCAGGCTCTGTCCCTGCATGTCGTCAGGAACGGGTGCGCCCGCGATGTCCAGAAAGGTTTCGGCAAAGTCCAGCGGTGACACGATGTCGTCATTGACGCTGCCGGGCTTTGTTACGCCTGGCCACTTTACCAGCAGAGGAGTGCGCAGTGACTCTTCGTACATCCAGCGTTTGTCGAACCAGCCGTGTTCGCCCAGATAGAAGCCCTGATCCGAACAGTAGATGACGACCGTATTGTCGGCCTGACCGGTGTCTTTAAGGAAGTCCAGGACACGTCCGATGTTGTCGTCGACCGATGCGACACAGCGCAGGTAGTCCTTGATGTATCGCTGATACTTCCATCGCACCAGTTCTTTTCCGGTCAGCCTGGCTTCGCGAAACGCTTTGTTCTTTGGTTCGTAGACGGCGTTCCATGTGGCCAGTTGCTTCGGTGTCAGGTTTTTCGGGGTGACAAGTTTCAGGTCGTTGTCGGTCATCGTCTTGGCGATGGACATGTCCTGTGTCTTCGCCGGTGTGCCTCGACCGACGTAATCGTCGAACAGCGTTTCCGGTTCCGGAATCGTTACGTCGTCAAACATCGTCAGGTGCTTTGGTCCCGGCTGCCAGTTGCGATGAGGCGCCTTGTGCTGGTACATCAGCATGAACGGTTTCTCTCCGTCGCGATCTTTCAGCCAGTTCAGTGCCAGATCCGTGATGATGTCTGTGGTGTAGCCCGTGTGCTTAACGAACTTTCCGTTCTTACGCATGGGAGGGTTGTAGTATGGTCCCTGGCCGATCAGCACTTCACTGTAATCGTAACCCTGCGGCGGCATGTGTTCGCCCAGATGCCACTTGCCGATCACGGCTGTTTCGTATCCCACTTTCTGCAGCAGTTTGGGGAATGTCTGCTGGTGGCCATCGAAGGAATTTCCGTTCACCAGAAAACCGTTCTGGTGCGAGTACTTGCCCGTCTGAATGACGGCGCGGCACGGTCCACAGATGCTGTTCGGTACGTAGCACTTGTTGAACAGCATGCCGCCTTTCGCAATGCGGTCGATGTTGGGCGTGACGTTCAGCTTCGACCCGTAGGCGCTGATCGACTGATATGCGTGATCGTCGGTGAAAATGAATACGATGTTGGGACGATCAGCCGCTGCACAGTGGTGAGCAGCGAACAGGACCAGAATCAGAATTCCGAAGAATTGGCGAGCCATAGTGATTCTCAATGACATGAGGTATAACGCGACAGTGTAAAAGGTGCGTCGAGCGACGGAATGCAGGCCACGCGAACAGGGCTGCAACTGTTGCTCTGTTCTACCGATCTGTTCTCTGAAATCAACTGGCAAAGCGAGCAGCCACCTGTTCGCTGGAAATTCGCTATGAAAAATGCTCTGAAAATTGCTGCAGTGGTCTCTTGTCTGGCGACGTACGCGGTCGCTGACGACTGGCCTCAGTGGGGAGGTCCACGGGGGGATATCGTTTGGAGAGAAAGCGGCATCGTGGACACGTTGCCAACCGATGGGTTGCTGCCGCGAGTCTGGTCGGCGCCTGTTGGCGAAGGTTACTCCGGGCCAGCAGTCGCCAATGGCAGGGTGTATCTGACGGACAGAATCCTCGCCGAGAGAAATGAACGTGTGCTGTGTTTCGACGCGCAGTCCGGAAAGCAGCTGTGGCAGCACGAATACCCCGCGCGATATACCGTCAGCTATCCTCACGGTCCTCGGGCGACTCCCGTCGTTGACGACGGTCGAGTATTTACCATCGGAGCAGTGGGCCATATGTTCTGCATGAATGCAGACACGGGCGACCAGATCTGGAAGTCCGATTTTCAGGCTGACTACGGAACGGAACTGCCAAAGTGGGGAATGGCCGCAGCGCCGCTTGTGGACGGTCAGAAATTGATCACTCTGGTTGGTGGCAGCAGCGGAGCGCTTGTTGTGGCATTTGACAAGGCTACCGGAAAAGAGATCTGGCGTGCCCTAGAGGACGGTGAGGTTGGGTACTGTCCGCCTGTGATTCTGGAGTTCGGTGGACGACGACAGCTGATCGTCTGGCATCCCGCCGCCATTTCATCACTGGATCCTGAGACTGGAAGCGTCATCTGGGAAGTTCCGTGGAAGATTCGTTCAGGCCTTTGTATTCCTATGCCACGGAAGGTGGACAACCGACTCTTCTTCACTGCGTTCTACAGCGGTCCCATGATGTTGCAGGTTGGCGTTGACAGCGCAGAGATCGTCTGGCGGGGTAAGGGTACTGACGAACAGCACACAGACGGCTTGCATTCGATCATGCCGACGCCGTGGGTAAATCGTGACAACATATATGGCGTTTGCAGCTATGGTCAGCTGCGGGGCCTGAACGCAAAAACGGGTGAGCGACTGTGGGAAACACTGGAAGCCACCGGCAGTGGGCGATGGTGGAACGCATTTATCATTCCTCATCAACCCGATGGAAAGGTCCAGTCCGGAAGCGACAGGTTTTTCATACACAACGAGCAGGGTGACCTGATTATCGCCGGACTGACGGCAGACGGTTACACCGAACTCAGCCGCGCCCAACTGGTCGAGCCGACTCGCAAAGTACAGCGGAGGATGACCATCTGGTCGCACCCGGCATTCGCGATGAAAAGTGTGTTTGCACGGAACGATAAAGAACTTGTGCGAGTGAGTCTGGCGGCTGCTCAGGACACGCCCTGAGGGCTGTCGCCTTTCGTGCGGAAATTTGTTTTTTCTTCGACGTGTTTTTTCTGTCTGCAAAGTCATGTGGGATCAGTTTCTTTCCAACAAACGTATCGGCAGTTCGAAACCTGCGACGGTTGACGGGGATGCGTCACGGTCCGAGTTTCATAAGGATTACGATCGCATTATCTTTAGTAGCGCGTTCCGCAGGCTGAGCGATAAGACTCAGGTCGTACCGTTTCCGAAGTCGGATTATACGCGGCAGCGACTGACACACAGTCTGGAAGTATCCTGTGTTGGTCGTTCGCTGGCGACAAACGTCTACGAGATGGTTCGCAGCGAGATCAGCGAGTTTGTTTCTCAGGGAGACTTTGAAGCGATCGTGGCCGCGGCCTGTCTGGCGCACGATATCGGCAATCCACCCTTTGGTCACTTCGGCGAAAAGGCGATTCAGGACTGGGCACAGGAGGCGCTGGGGGAAGCCAGGTTTGATTCGTTGTCTGAGGTTGAACGCAGCGATTTGACATTGTTTGAAGGAAACGCGCAGAGTTTTCGGGTGCTCACGCGACTGCAGATGAGTAATCGTCGCGGCGGCATGCAGCTGACGGCTGCCACTCTGGGCGCCCTTGTGAAGTACCCGCGCGCAAGTCATGTTGAGGGTACCTCGTTTTACAAAAAACACGGATGCTTTCTCGACGACCGTGAGCTGTTTGTCGAAGTCTTCGAAACCGCAGGACGGCGCGGTGATCAGCTGGGGCAATTTGGACGACATCCACTGGCTTTGTTGTCCGAAGCGGCCGACGACATCTGCTACGCCATTATCGATCTGGAAGATGGCTGTAAGGCGGGACTGATTCGGGAACCGGATGCGATGGAGATCCTGGAAAATCTGAAGTCCGGGTCAACCGGGTCGGATCGAATGCCGGGGGCGGATCGTCTGTCGATGGGGCGTGCTATGGTCATTAATGAACTGGTCAATCAATGTGCGACAGTCTTTCAGTCTCACATGACCAGTATTCTGGCCGGCAGCTTTGCCGGCCCGCTTATTGACCAGGCTCCCGCCGCGACGCACTACAATACGGCGAAGAAAATTTCGTTGCGGCATGTCTTCAACAGCGAACGCGTGCTTGAGCTGGAAGCAGCTGGCTATCAGGCCATTCAGGGACTGATGAAAATTCTTGTAACGGCGGCGATGACGGATTCACCCAACGGGTTTGACCTTCATATCAGAAAACTGACGAAACTTCGGATTGACCCGGATCAGTCCATCTATCAAAAACTGCTGGCCTGCACAGACAACGTCAGCGGTATGACGGATCGTTACTGCGTTGAACTGTTTCGAAAATTGTCCGGACATGCCCAGATTTGATGAGGCATCGGTCTCAGGCGGTTTGGCGAATGTGCATGACGGAATTCCTTTTCAAAGATCGTTCAGATGGTGTTTACAACATTGACTCGACTGGCCTGCGTCGCGGCAGCACTTCCATTGTTTGTCGTCGGTTGTGGGCCGCCAGCCAGACCTGTTGAGGAAATCACAACGGCCCCTGAACAGATCTCGCCCGCAGCACCGATCACCGTCGACGAAAATGACTGGCCATGGTGGCGCGGGTCCGCTGGGGACAACGTGGCAATATGTGAGACAGCTCCCACGAAGTGGAGCGATTCAGAAAACGTTGTCTGGAAACAGTCCGTGCCCGGACGAGGGCACGGGTCGCCCACGGTCGTTGCTGACAAGGTCTTTCTGTGTACGGCTGACGAGGCGGCCGCGAAGCAGTACGTCGTTTGTTTCAGCCAGGAGACGGGTGAGCAATTGTGGCAGACGGAAATTCATTCGGGCGGCCTGCCGGACCGGGGTGGCATGCATCCGAAAAGTACTCACGCGAACTGCACCGTTGCCTGTGATGGGGCGTCGTTATTCGTCGGTTTTCTAAACAACGAGCAAGTCCAGGCGACAAGTCTGACTCTGGATGGTGATATCCGCTGGCAGACTCAAGTGGGATATTTCGTGCCAAAGTTTGGATATGCGGCATCGCCGTGTCTGTTTGCATCGGTGGCGATCTATTCGGGTGATAACCGCGGTGGCGGCTTTATTGCGGCTGTGCATCGTGATACCGGAGACATTGTGTGGCGGAAAGCGCGCAACGATGTGGACACGTATTCTTCGGCCATCGTTGCGGATATCGGCGGTCAGTTTCAACTGATCATCAGCGGCGACGATAAGGTTGCGGCGTATGATCCGGCCACAGGTGCGGAACTCTGGAGCTGCCCCGGCACGGCTTCGGCCACCTGCGGAACGGTCGTCTGGAAGGACAACCTGGTTTTTGCCAGCGGAGGCTATCCCGCGCGGCAAACCATCTGCATTGATGCGAAATCGGGAAACAAAGTCTGGGACGACGGAGTCAAATGTTACGAACAGTCTTTGCTGGTCGCTGGTGATCATCTGTATGCAGTGACGGACGATGGCATAGCGATCTGCTGGGACGCGGCCACCGGAGCCCGCAAGTGGCGACAGCGACTGAGCGGCCCGATCAGTGCCTCGCCCGTTCTGGTCGGTAATCTGATTTACGCTACCAGCGAAGCCGGTACCACCTGGGTCTTTGAAGCTGATCCGGACGCTTATACCCAAGTGGCGCAGAACCGGCTGGGATCAGAAGCGTTCGCGTCGTTGATTGTCTGCAACGAACAGATTTTCACGAGAGTCGTGACCGGGAATGGCCCCGGTCGTCAGGAGTTCCTGTATTGTATCGGCGAGAATTCAGCGGCTGTGAAGTGACGGACTTTGTAATAGACGCTGTCACGCTGATGTCAGACGTAACCTTTTTCGTAATCGAGGAAGCGGCGATCCGGTAAATCCTCAGCAGACGAGAAAAGTTCCGCCGTGCTATTTCCGACTGATATTCCTGAAACCGAATCTTATGTCTGCAGTACTTCACGATCACATCGACCATATTCGCAGTCAGTTTCCGGCGCTATCACGCGAGGCGGGTGACCACTCCGCAGCTTTTTTCGATGGTCCGGCCGGGACTCAGGTGCCGCAACGCGTCATCGATGCCGTGAGCGCGTACTATGTTCAGCACAACGCCAATCACGGTGGACTGTTTCCGACCAGTCGCGAAAGTGATGCAGTCCTGGCCACTGCTCATCAGGCCGTTGCGGACCTGCTGGGCAGTGACGATCCCGGCACAGTGTCATTCGGCCCGAACATGACGACGCTGACTCTGTCGCTGTCTCGCGCTCTGGCCCGCAGGTGGAAACCAGGAGACGAGGTAATCGTCAGCCGACTGGACCATGATGCCAATTTCACACCGTGGGTTCTGGCCGCGGCAGACGCTGGTGCGACTGTACGGTACATCGACATCAACCCCATAGATTGCACGCTGGACCTCGACGACTTCAAAGCAAAACTCAACGATCGAACGCGACTGGTGGCTGTCGGCTGTGCGTCCAACGCCGTCGGATCGGTCAATCCCGTGAAGGAAATCTGTCAACTTTCCAGCGCGGCCGGCGCACTCACGTTTCTTGATGCTGTGCATTTTGCCCCGCACAGCCTGATTAATGTTAATGAATTTGGTTGCGACTTTCTGGCCTGTTCTGCCTACAAGTTCTTCGGTCCGCATGTGGGAATTCTGTGGGGACGGCGGCGATTGCTGGAAGAACTGTCGGCGTACAAGTTGCGCCCCGCAGCCGATACTTTGCCGGACAAATGGATGACCGGCACTCAGAATCACGAATGCATCGCTGGAACACTGGCAGCCGTCGACTATCTGACCGGTTTAGGCCGCACCGTGGCAGACAATGAAACTCTGTCACGTCGATCCGCACTGAAGCGCGCCTATCAGACGATTACGGAATACGAGCAGCAACTGATCTGGCATCTGATTGACGGTCTACGTTCACTGGAATCGTTCCGCTTGTGGGGTATCGGTGATCCACTAAGACACGCCGAACGGCTTCCCACAATTTCGATCACTCATTCACGCCGCAAACCTGCGGAGATCGCTGAGGGACTCGGCCGGAAGGGGCTGTTTGTGTGGCATGGGAACTACTATGCATTGCCGCTGACGGAACGACTTGGCCTGGAACCGGACGGTATGATCCGCATTGGAGTCGTGCACTACAATACGTTGGAAGAAGTTGATCGACTACTTGCGGCTTTGCAGGATCTCGCGTGAATCGGATATCGGACGGCGTCTGAATCGGGGACTTTGACGCTTTCCATCGGTTCAACGCCAGCTGTTGACGTGGGGCCGTTGTAAAGTGCGCGGCGGTCATCTGTGAAGTGATTTGGCGGTCTTTTTGATTCGATCATGGTCAACCGCTTCTCTGTCTGTCGGAAAGGCATACGGGGCCAGCCACCATTCTTCAGTAAAGCTGGCGGATTCTCCGGGTGCGAGTCTTTCCCGCGGACCGATCGGTTCCAGCTCGACCATCTCTCTGTCCGGGTACCAGACGGAAATCGTCAGTCCCGCCGCTTCGTTGTACACGCGATTCGGGTACGTCCGGAAACGCTTCAGGAACATCAGATCGTTGGGTGCCAGATAAATGATTTCTCCCGCGTAGCTGTCGAAACCGAGTTTGGGTTTGCGAGGTGTCGGATGAATTTCCAGCGAGTTTTCTTTCAGCAGAATGTTGGGATCCTCCGGTTTTGCATTGATGACTCCGCCTTCTTCGTACATTACATATTTGTTTGGAAACCGGCTGTGTGGTGATAGTTCGGGAGCAGTCAACGTAATAACACAGATTCCTTTCCCGACGGCAAACGTGCGGCTCCAGTGACACCACTCCTTTGTCTGCTGCGACACGTTGACGATTGTCTGACGACATTCCAGTCGACTTGATTCGTTGTGCAGTTCGAAGTCGCGGATCAGCTGCACTCCGGTCGCCAGGTCCTTTTGACTTGTGAGCCTTGCGGATCGTTCGCCCGTGATTTCGACTCGCCACTCTCCGTTCCACAGAACTTCCCGACGGGGAATGATAAATTCCGGACCGATATCGAAGCGGCCGGCAGATGCCTGAGGTCTGTCGCCCGGCTTCCACTGCTTTTCCTGATCCGAAACGTACAGCACGTTGCTGCCACGATAGGAATACTCAAGGACCCTTCCGCCAACTTCAGGACACAGGACCACTCGCACGTCCTTGTTCTTCAGTTCGATTGCATGTTCGTACCCATGGTACGAAATCGTTTCAGCGGCGGTTAGAACGGTTCCACTGCAGAGAACCGAGATGCCACACCATAGTTGCAGCGTGTTTGTGCAACGGATTTTGGAATGCGTAGTCCACATGATCTGATGGCTCCGAAAGGAGGGGCGTGAAATGGGGCGCCGGGACACCGCGAGCGAGGAAGTCTGCGCGTTTGCGAAACCTCGTCGTTCGGGCGTTCCGGTGCGATTCAGCCTAACACGGTGTTCTTCAGAACGGCACTGAAGTGATGGCCTTTTGTGGTCAGGGTCAGAGATTCAGAGGGTCGATAGAATTCGGCCGGCGCGTGCTGGCCGATGCGCATGGTGCGACCGAGGTGCTCAGTCGGTCGCACAAACAAAGGCCATGGCTTGGGTGGCCGGTCCGTCGACGGCTGCTGATTCAGCAGTCAGTTACAGGGTCGGGCCGCCACTGATCTTCGATGCCAAGCAGGCCCAGCATTCTGGTTCGCAGGGTCACCATTAACGGGTCACTTCCACGGCTGCGTCTTGCAGAAGGATCGATTTCGATGGCTTCACCAATACGGATGTCAACGTGCAGATCGTTGTACAGTGTGACGTTGTCGGTGAGTTCTTCTTCCAGGCGTTCGACCGTTTCGAACAGGCGATGATTGAGACGGCTTGGGTCGATGTTTGGGTCGAGATAACCCTTCGGGTGCAGTGACATGGATTGCGCATAATACAGATCGGTCAGCTGCCGCCAGCGCCGTTTTTTCTCAGTTGCGTCCACTTTATTGGTCACCATATCGGCAAGAATCGCAGTTCGCAGGTCTTTGACGCGTGCAATGACATCACCCGTGCGTGTTTTGCCCAGCCATTCTTTTTCGTACGTCTGCAGGATCAGGTTCGCCAGATCCGCAATGCGCTGTTCCACGTCTCCGGACTTCGCATGTCCCATCCACTGCACTTCACGAGTGCTTTGCAGCGCCCTGCGAATGCGTTCTATTCGATCGATGAGTGGCAGTTGATCCTGCGCCTGCCAGAACAGATGCCGTTCCAGCCGCGCCACGACCGGGCTCAGGCATTCCTGCGGATCAGCACGATGTTCGTAACGAAAAGCGACAGGATGAATGACAACCTTTGATTCCGGATGAGCTTTGTGACGCTTCTTCGCGGCAGCCCGGGCGACGAACGACGTGCCCTCCATTAATGACATCAGGCGATCATTAGCTGCGGATATGCCACCTTCCGGAAAGATAATCAGCGGCCGCTCGGCCGTCGCGACAATTCCGATGGCTGTGTCCAGTGCCTTGCGGTCCAGGCCCTCACGGTACACGCTGAACCCGCCGACGCGGTGGCACACGAACGCCGCCAACCAGTTCTGTTTGAAGACATGCCAGCTGGCCATAGCAAAGGCATGGCACTTCGCCCCGGTGGTAATGGCACCAATCATCAGGGGATCAGACAGTCGAGTGTGATTGGGACACAGAATGATCCCGTGCCCGGCGTCCAGCGACTCACGCAGGTGGTCAAGGCCGTGGCATTTCCAACCGGTTATGCCAAACCGATTTCGCAGGAGCCGAGGCAGATAACGTCCAACGGCCCATGACCAGAACCGACCCCGATAGGGCGGCACAAATTCGTAGGGTTCGTCAAAAACGACCTCTTGCATTCCGTTGCTTCCAAAGGCAGATCGACGAGTCGAAGCGGAACTGAGAATAAATGATGTACAGAACGAACGGCGAATTCCAGCGAGGCGTCGATTCAGACCGTTTCAAAAGAATCACGTCGACGTGTCAGACTGGCTCAACGGCGACAAATGCTCTTCGCGACGGAGTCTAGGCAATTCCACACAATTTACGAGACCGCCTGTCCGCTATTCTGCACGTTCCTGGAGGACCTGACATCGCCCGCCGATTCTTCGCTCTTTATTGGCGTTCCCACACGGCAGGCAGTTTTTTGGATGTCGGGCCGTATGTCTGCGAAACGACAAATCCACTGGCCTGAGACATATAGAAGATGCGGCCATTGGAGACGACGGCTCCCAGACACTCGCGGGAATCAATCGCCGGGCCGGTAGAAACCAGCTTGCCACCGCTGGAAAGATCAATCATGTCCATATTCGCGCCCAGAACGTACGGTTCCGAAAGCGTAAAGCGGCAGCAGGCGTAATTGTGTCCGATGCTGTCGACCACTTTTCCCGTATTCCGGTCGAAGACATTGCCTTTGCCGCGAAGAGCGTTGGAGAAGATGAATTTTTCTCCGACCGTGACCACGTTCAAAGCCGACGTAATCGCATCCGACTGCCACGCCAGCGACCCGTCAGCGGCGTTCAGACACCACACGAATCGGTCATCCGTGGCTTCTTTGGCTCTGTTGAATCCGCCGATATAAATGCGCCCGTCGCGGGAGCTCAGAGTACACTTCGACGTGACGTAATAGTCGGTGGTCTGCCACACGACGTCGCCGGTGGACGGTTCGATACAGGCCGTCAGTCCGTTGTTCTGGTCCGGCAGTCCACGTCGCTTGCGCTGACTGGCCGCATAACCGAAGAACACAGAATAGTAGAGTTTTCCGTCCAGAATACAGATGCCGCAATCGTTGCCGCCACGGCCGTACTCAGAGAAGTCCTTTTCCCAAACGACTTTTCCGGTATCCAGATCCCATGCCCAGACTCGCGGACGATGGTCTTTGGGGTAGTACGGGTTGTCGTTTGAATAAATCCAGCTCATCACTTCGCGGCCGTCGCGTTCCACCGGCTGCCCGCGGAACACGAAGGGTTTTTCCGTCCCCTGAGCCGCGTACTCACCGGAACCGGATGCGTAGATCGCGACATTGCCATGTACGACAGGCGGGAACTGGCGGCTCCAGCTTGGCGACCCGGTGAACGGAGCTTCCCACAACAGTTCTCCAGTCGCTGCGTCCAGGCATCGCATCTGTGAATTCTTCAGGCCACCCTGCGGTACAATCAGTTTGCCGTCGATGTAAAGCGGAGAGGTAAACGACAAATATACGTCCGGCCAATAACGTCGCCACAGCAGGCGGCCGGTGTCCTGTTCGACCGCGATGATCTGGCCTTCGGCGGTGTGCATATACAGGCGTCCGCCACCGCACACCGGCAGATGTTTCACGGTGCCTTCCAGCCGTCTGGCCCACCGCATCCGTAGCGGAGGCGCCAATCCCTGATCGTTGGCGTTTGTGCCACTGAAGTCGCCGTAGTTGGTATACCAGTCGAATTTTGCGTCGGACAGTGGCCCTGTCAGCGGACTGCGAATCCTCGATACCTGCAGATCTTTGTTGGGCAGCGCTGCCGATCCCTTTTTGCCCAGAACGTACAGATATCCGTCCTCGCACGGCACATAAATCTGCCCGTCTGCTACCGCAACTGCAGCGGTGATCGGCGCACCGAAGGCTGTAGCGAACGACGTTGGCTTTCCTTCGTTCAACGGGACGATGTGCAGCTGGCCGTCCAGTCCGCCATACACGGCGTGGTTGCGAGTCAACACCGGCGGACAAATGGAGCCGGCCGCACATAGAACTTCAGGCTGTTCCTGTCCCGCGGTGTGCCGACACAGTCCGACTCCGTGTTCAGGCCGAACGCGGTAGACGTTGTTGTCACGCACGCTGACTGACGTGAAGCTCAGCAGGCCATGGCGGTCGATCGAAGTTTCAGTCCCGGCCACGAAGCTCGTTTCGATTTCATCGCCGACAAGTTTGATGATCTCAACGCGACCAGCGTTGTCGCGGCGATGCCACTGCACATACACGTTGCCGGCGGCGTCGGCACACTGACCGAATGTTGCGGGAAACTCCTTGCCGGCGTACGAAGGGATTTCAGCGACTGTGCGAAGTTTCGGACTGTCGCCTGCGTCATCCAGAAAAATCGTGCGTCCGCCCGCTGGCATCACGACCGTTTTGCCAACCAGACAGATGTCACGAGAACACACGAAGTGATCTCGCCACGTGACGCGATCACCCCGAAAAGCGACCCAGTCTTCGCCCTTCCAGCGATCGCCATCGAAGCCCACGACCTCTTTCACAAAATCCCATGTCCAGACGATTTGACCGTCCGGCGTGACTGCGTAGACCTGCGCGCCAAGCGTCGCAAAGTAGACTCGGTCATCGCCTGCAACCGGCGCTGCGAACACGGGCTCAGCACAGTCGATTTCTCTGACGACGTTGCCGCTGTCGCGGTCCAGTACATAGTATCGTCCGGCCATCGTGCCGACGTGCACATAGTTACCAATCACCGCCGGGGCAGCGACATTGTTGCAGTTGCCTGAACCTCCGCTGGTAGCAAACTTCCAGACTACCTGCAGCGTGTTTGTGTCGATGGCGAAAATGACTCCGGACGCGTCGACGACGAACGCTTTTCCGTCGCTCACGACCGGTGCGGCCAGAACGGCGTCCGTCAGCGGAATGGCGGCGATCAGTCCGGGCTGTGTCGGCAAAAGAGCATGCGGCGCATCGCCCGAATGCTGTGCGTTTCCCTGCAACTGCGGCCAGTCCTCTGCCGGGGACGGAATGCTGCTTATGGCAAGGTATGTGAGCAAAATTAATGTGAGGCGGGATTTTTGCGTCATCGGGGTTTTTCGCTGCAATTGACTGACTTGATCCGTAAACATTGTAACCTGCTGCCGCCGGACGATGTCAGTCTGGCGACCGAATAGTTGGTGCTGCGTGCGTTTCGTTTTTGTCATGGTATGCTGGCATCGTTCTGTTTCTGTCTTTGTGACTGCATCGGCAATGAAAATACACCAGCCCATCGCGTGGAAGCTGACCATGAATCGATTCACTTTTACTCTGATGACGGCGTGCGTGCTCTGCGTTCAGCCGGTGAGTGCCAAGGACACAACTGTTCTGACGGAAGACCAGCGAGCCAGCGGCGGACTGTACAGTCATCTGCAACAACAGGCGTACGCTGCGCTCGATCGCCGGAGTGAAGCTTACGAACAGTTGAAGACGCGGGAACAGATTCATGTGTATCAGAAGAAACTGCGTGCTTTCTTCATCAAACAGTTGGGTGGGTTACCGGAACGCACGCCTTTGAATGCGCGCACTGTGCGGACAATCAAGGCCGACGGCTACCGCATTGAAAACGTGATCTTTGACAGTCAACTCAATCATCACATTACCGCGAATCTGTATCTGCCCGACGCCGCATCTGCAGTTCCCGGTGTTGTGGTTTCCAGTGGTCATAGTCGCACCGCCAAAACCGCAGAATACAACCAGCGTTTCGGCATCATGATGGCCCGACAGGGAATGGCGGCCCTGTGTTTCGATCCCATCGGGCAGGGCGAGCGTTCGCAGATTCTTAACGCTGACGACCAGCCGAAGTATCAGGGCACGACCACTGAACACTTTATGGTTGGAGTCGGTTCCATTCTGGTAGGTCGCAATACCGCTCGATATCGCGTGTGGGATGCAATGCGGGCGATTGACTATCTTGCCAGCCGGCCGGAAGTGGATTCTGACAGGATAGGATTCACTGGCTGTTCGGGCGGTGGAACCCTGACAAGTTACGTGATGGCACTTGATGACCGAGTCGCCTGTGCGGCACCGGCGTGTTATCTGACGACGTTTCGGCATCTGATTGAAACTGTTGGTCCGCAGGATGCGGAGCAGAATATCTTTGGGCAGGTCGCCTTTGGGCTGGATCATCCGGACTATGTACTGATGCGAGCACCCAGACCGACTTTGATCAGCTCGTCAACGGGTGACTATTTCAGTATTGCCGGAGCGTGGGAAAACTATCGCCAGGCGAAACGTGTTTATGCCCGGCTGGGTTTTCCGGAACGAGTCGATCTGGTGGAAGTCGAAGGCAAACACGGGGTGCACCCACAAAATCTGGCAACGATTGCCCACTGGATGAAACGCTGGCTGCTGGACAACGACGAACCTGTATCGGCGGTCGAGCTGACGACGCGGCCACCCGCGGAACTGCTGTGTCTGGAATCGGGTCAGGTGCTGACTCTGCCGAATGAACGATCTGTCTTCGATCTGAATGCCGAGTACGAATCGGAACTGGCGAAGAAACGCAATGAACTGTGGAAGACGACATCTCACGAAAAAATGGCAGACGAAATTCGAAAGCTCGTGGGCGTGCGGCCGAATTCAGAACTGCAGCCACCACAGTTCAAGGACGTGGGTCGATTGCAGCGAGATCATTATCATATCGACAAACTTGTACTGCGCACCGATTCCGACGTGCTATTGCCAGGGCTCACCTTTCATCCACCGGTACCTGTCGACGATGCTTATCTGTATCTGCACGACGATGGCAAGCTGGGAGATTCCCACGCGGACGGTCCCATCGAGAAACTCATCGATGAAGGATACGCTGTTGTCACCGTCGACCTGAGTGGGCAGGGTGAAACTGCATTCGGTAAACGTGATCCGCTGCTGACGGACTGGAAAACGTCTTTTCTCAGTTATCTGCTGGGCAAACCACTGCTGGGCATTCGTGTCGAAGATGCTTTGGCCGCTGGCGACTTCGTGGCGTACTATCAAAAGAAGCGAGACGCGCCGCGAAAGGTTCACCTTGTCGGCGTCGGTCAGGCCGGCATCGTCGCTTTGCATGCAGCGGCGCTGAATCCGGATCTGTTCACGACCGTCACGCTGCGTAATACACCCCGCAGCTGGGCGTCGATTGTGCGTCAGAACGTCCCGTCCGGACAACTCGACAGCACCGTTCACGGCGCGCTGAGCGTCTACGACCTGCCCGATCTTGTGCGTCTGGCCGGTGAAGACAAGGTGCGATTTGAGGGTCAGGACGATTAGCGCAGGGCAGCGGTCGAACTGCGTCTTTCCTCCGGATGCCTGTTACGTTGCTTTCACCCACGATACAATCAGGTTGTATCGCACGCCGAAGCAAACGAACGCGCAGAACTTTGGGAAAACGAAAGTCTGCCGCACGCAGTACAAATGGAGCTAATCATGAGTCGTAGACAAATCACTCGTCGTACAGCGTTTAAAGCAGGAGCTGCAGCGCTGGCGGCACCGTACATTGTTCCCGCGCACGCTTTCGGTGCCAACGAGAAACTGAACATCGGAGTCATCGGTGTCGGAGGACGTGGTCAGAGTGACCTTGCAGCCGTCAGCACGGAATCGATTGTGGCGCTGTGTGATGTGGACGAACACCGCCTGGAGGCCGCAGCAAAACGACATCCCGGTGCGAAGACCTATCATGACTATCGCCAGTTACTGGAGCAGGACAACCTGGATGCCGTTGTCGTGGCCACTCCCGATCATCATCATGCTCCGGCCACGATGCGGGCCATGAACAGAGATTTGCACGTCTACTGTGAAAAGCCACTGACTCACACTGTTGAGGAAGCACGGCAGATCGCACAGGTGGCGACCGCCCGTAAGCTGGCAACTCAGATGGGCACTCAGAATCATGAGCACCCCGGTTATGTTCGCCTGGTGGAACTGCTGCGTTCCGGGGTCATTGGCGACGTTCAGCAGGTGCATGTGATTACCGACCGCCCTGGAAAGTGGTGGAGTCAGGGCATGGATCGACCGGCACAGCCGCAGAAGGTGCCGTCACACTTGCATTGGGATCTGTGGCTGGGGCCCGCTCAGGAACGTGACTATCATGAATCCTACGTTCCGTTTCGCTGGCGAGGCTGGTGGGATTTTGGATGCGGTGCGATTGGTGATATGGCCATTCACCTGCTGGATCCAACGTTCCAGGCGTTGAATCTGGGTCGCCGTCCGGTCAGAGTCGCGTCGCAGGGACCGCCGCTGCACGCTCACAGCGGTCCAAAGCATATGACAACAAAGTTTACGTTTCCGGCTCAGAAGGATAACGGTGAATTGAGCGTCTATTGGTATGAAGGTACGACAACGCTCCCGGCTGATATCGCGGCAAAACTTCCGATGAATGGTTCACTGTTTGTTGGCTCAAAAGGCGAGATCGCCATTAAGCACGGTCAGCAGCCCAAACTGCTGGGAGGGGCAGAGTCCGCTGCGAAGACGGAAGGCGAAGAATCGGCTCCGTTTTCCGGAAGTCATCACCATCAACAATGGATTACGGCCTGCAAGACCGGTTCGGCGACGGGCAGCAATTTCGGTTACGCGGGGCCGTTTACAGAAGTTGTATTGTTGGGCAACGTGGCTTATCGAGTCGGCCACGAAATCGAATACAATCCGGCGGACATGAGTACCGGAGACAGGGCAGCAGACCTGCTGCTGCGAAAAGACTATCGCGAGGGCTGGGCTCTTTCGTAGGTCACACGCCGCCTCTGATTGACTGGAAAGCCAGCGTTCCATGGACTGAGGTGTCGTTAATGGTCAGCTGTGTGTACTTTGCGTTTCAGTGACGCTTCCGATTTGTATCGTTCCTTCTCACCAGTGATCTGACAGCAGGAATCCACATGCAAGTCCCCGACGACACGACATCGCAGAATCCGTTGTCATCACTGGATGACTATGACGAAGATGTGCGAAACCGCTATCCGGCGTCCGACAGTGATGCCGAGGACGGATTCCGAGATTACGGCGATCAGGTTCGGGATTCGGTTCGCGAGTTTTATCATCAGAATCACGTGCGTCAGACGGTCGACTTTGTCCGAGCCTCACGCAAAAAGTATCTTCCGGTGCGCACGCGGAGTATGGGCATCTGGCAGGCCATGGATTTTCTGAACGAGCTGGTCGACGACAGCGATCCCGACACCGAGCTGCCTCAGATCGCTCATGCCGTGCAAACGGCGGAAGCCA
The DNA here is from genome assembly GCA_029247265.1 of Fuerstiella sp. Taxonomy (GTDB): domain Bacteria; phylum Planctomycetota; class Planctomycetia; order Planctomycetales; family Planctomycetaceae; genus Fuerstiella. Next base: position 63,545 of record JAQWLN010000127.1, on the reverse strand, counting down.
TCCGCGCAGACGGACACCCTGACTGGTTTGTGCTGACGGGGCTGATTCATGACATGGGCAAAGTGCTGTGTCTGTTTGATGAACCTCAATGGGCCGTTACCGGGGACACCTTCCCGGTAGGTTGTCGTTATTCGAAGTCCATCGTTTACCACGAATTCTTTCAGCAGAATGCCGACTGGCACAACGAAGTTTACCAGACGGAGAACGGAATCTATGAGGCCGGTTGCGGTCTGGACAATGTGCTGATGTCGTGGGGCCACGACGAATACCTGTACAACGTCGTGAAGGATTTTGTTCCGCGCGAGGCGCAGTACATGATCCGGTATCATTCGTTCTATCCGGCTCATCGCGAAGGTGCATACGCACATCTGATGAACGACGAAGATCGCAGAATGTTCGACCGTGTACGTGAATTCAACCCGTACGATCTGTACACAAAAAGTGATGCTGCTCCGGATCTTGAGAAGCTGATGCCGTACTACCGCGATCTGGTGTCCCGGTTTTTTCCGGATGAGATCTGGTGGTAGAACGCACAGCTCACGAACTTGCCCAGCGTGTACGGGACCACGACTACGTCAGCCCGGCGATCGGCGAGTCATGGTACACGGGATAGGGGCGACCGGTTGGGTCGTGCCAGTGAGCATCTTTTGGAATGCCCAGCGTTGAATAAACAGTCGCCGCCAGATTCTCGGGGGTCTGTGGATCTCTGACCGGATACGCTCCGATGTCGTCGGTTGCTCCGATCGTGCGTCCTCCCTGCACACCACCCCCGGCCAGAAGTATCGACTGAGCGGCTCCCCAGTGATCTCGCCCGGGTCGCTTGTAGACGTTCAGCTTTGAAATCTTCGGCGTGCGGCCGAACTCGCCGGCCACAACAACCAAAGTGGATTTCAGCAGTCCGTGATCGGCAAGATCATCCAGCAGAGCAGATAGGGACTGATCGAACGGCGGCAACAATTTGCGCAGGGCCGGGAATACGTCGCCGTGCTGATCCCAGGTAGAACCTCGCCCCAGATTCACCTGTACGAGCCTGACACCAACCTCAACCATTCGGCGGGCCAGCAGCATTGACGATCCGAAGACGTTCCGACCGTACGCATCCAGCCGTCGCGGGTGTTCGTTCTGCAGATCGAAGGCCTGTCGTACGTCTCCTGAAGTCAGCAGTGACAGGGCACCTGACCGATTTCGGTCCAGGTTTGCGACCGCCGCCTGCTGGTCAAGATCCCGTCGTTGCCGTTCGACTTCCACCAGTAGATCTGCTCGTCGATCCAGTCGGCTGAGTGAAAGTCCATCCGGCAGTTGCAGATTGGGCGATTGAAACACCGGATAAATGGAATGTCGGAATTCCGGCTTGTTGGAGAAATGAAAACAGTCAGGGCACGCACCATATCCATCGCATGCACTGGCGGCGTTGATTAACCACGGGTCGTGCGCGGCGCCCATCAGGCCGGCTCTTTGCCCTGGCCGCTCCAGACGGTTGACGTTGGCGACCAGACGAGGCAACACGGCTGTGGCTGGCAGTCCGCCCGGGCCATTAAGCTGGCTTCCCGCGACGGACAGCATTGACGGGAAATCCGTTGGCTGAGGTTTGTTGCGGTTAAGCCCGGGAGGCAATTGACTGCGCCCCGTATTCATGATGTGAATTCCCTCGCCGTGATCGTTGCTCTGATGAGTCAGCGACCGAACCAGACTCCAACGTTCGCTGCGCTGTGCCAGCTGCGGCAGATGTTCACAGATATGCAGTCCCGGCGTCTTTGTTGCGATCGGCGAGAATTCTCCGCGGACGCTGTCGGGAGCAAGCGGCTTCATATCGAAGCTCTCATGCTGTGACAGCCCACCGCTCAGAAAGACGTAGATGACTGATCGGATTTGCGGACCACGATCAGGACCATCCATGGTGGCCTGGCAGCGATGCAAGTCTGCCAGTGAGAGATTCGCCAGACCAATGCTGCCCACCTGCAGCAACTGTCGGCGATTCAAGTGCGGATGTGGGAATTGTCGCGGTGCCACGGTCTGGTCCGGGAAGAACGTAGATGGCGAACGTTGAGTCCACTGGACAGAGAGACTTCTATGTGGTGGACGGCCACACGAGTGTACCCCGCAGCAGCCTGCGGCTCAATAGGCTGCGAAGACCATTCATGAGCGCCTCGCCGTTTCCCATACGAGCACGCAGCGCAGGCAGGCATATTTCATTAGCGCACGAGCCCGACTCGCTGGCGTTTCGAGCCTCAACTTCGGCCATGCCGAGATTGAGGCCTATGCGTTCCCAATACGACTGAATCAATGCAGAGTCTGCAGCCACGCAACAAGGTCGGCCAGCTGCTCTGGTGTCAGGTTGGCGACGATACCTTTCGGCATCATCGAGATTTCCTGTTTGACTCGCTCGTCAATGTCGTCCTGGAGCAGTTCTGCACTGAGTCCATCGTTCTGTCGGATCGTGACAGTTTCTGCGCTTTCCAGAACGACAAAGCCGCTGTGAACCTTGCCGCTGGACATCACGAAAGTCCATGAATCGAATCCCTGAGCGATCTTTTTGCTGGGGGCCACGATCGATTCCAGCAGTTCTTTCTTCTTGTAACGCTTGCCGATGTCGACCAGATGCGGCCCTTTGGGTTGCTGCCCGTTGGCAATGGTGTGGCAGCTGATGCAGGACTGATTGCGAAACAGCACCTTGCCGGCATCGGCATTGCCCTGGGCACTTGTCGCTCGCGACAGAATGGTTTCGTACGGCAGGTTGGCGATTTGATTGGGATCATTAGGATCGACTTTGGGCAGCTGGATCGCTGATTCCGGTTCGTTCATGGATGCGATGTCGGCGGCACTGATGCCGTCAATGTTGACAACGTGCTGTTTCAACTGCTCTTTGATGTGTCCGGCCAGTGATTCGTCGTTTTCCGCCAACGCGACTTTGACGGCTGCAGCAATGCGATCGGATTCGCTCCATGCCTGGCGGTCGTAATACGGCCCGGTGGTATCCGGACGAGTGCCCCACCAGCCGCGACCGTCATCGGTGAATTGCCCTTCACGATGATACAGTCGAATCAGCGTGGTCCATATTTCGCGGCGGAGCGATTTGTCGTGAGTCGTGCTGAGTACTTTGAACAGGCCGTTGATCGTGCGTTCGCTGTGCATGGACTTCAGGGCCCACAGTGCTCCATTGCGGTAAGGCGTGTTCAGTGCAGCAATGCAGTCGTCGCCGGCATGCATTTTGACGAGGGCTTGTACAGCAAGGTGTGGAATGACACGTTCCGGATGTGGCAAACGCCAGTCGTCACCGTCGGCTTCCGGACTGATCTTCGCGGGGATCGTCAGAGGCAAAATGGCGGTCGCCACAGACGTTACGAATTCGGAAGCCGTCTGGTTGCCCTCAGCGTCGCTGACCACAAAATTATTGGCGAGAGCGTGAGACATGATTCGTCCCAGACCGATCAGCGCGACAGCCTGAACGCGTGGATTCGAATTCTGCAAGCCATCCAGAAATGGTCCGGGCGTCACGCCATCCAGTTCCGATTTGCGATCTGCGATGGCTCGCAGACAGTATTCCGTAAGTGCCGCATCTTTTGCCAGTTGCAGCAATTCGTAATTGGCACGTGCACCGAGGGACTGTTTTAATGTGAAGATAGCTGCAGCACGTCCGTAGAGTGATGTCTTGGGATCAGCGGCAAACGTGAAGAGTTCTTCGTTCAGTGGGGAAGGGCCATCATCCTCTGTCGTGGCACGTTTTTTCGTGTCGCTACGTCTGAGGATTTCGTGCTGTACATGAAGTCGCATCGCAGCTGACGGGTGCTGCAGCAAGTCGATCAGTGATGTGACTTCTAACTGGCGTACATCGGGTACAGGCTTTGCCAGGAAATCCGTTGGTGTGACCTGAGCGACAAAGCCCACGTCCGGACCGTCATAGGCGAACTTGCCGTTCTTCCAGCTGCTGACGTACATCCGCCCGCTGGCGTCGACGTCGATATCCGTTGGGCGGGGGATTTTCAGGAAGGTGTCCTGCTGCGGATCAAAGGTTGCTCCGTTGACAGGTAGCTTGTGGCTGTGAACATTGCTGGTTCCCCAGTCGCATGTCAGCAGCAGATTACGATATTCAGCGGGCCACCGTTCATCGTGAAAGTACATCGAGCCACAGCCTGAGCCTCCGCCGTAGTCGGCCAGCGGCGGCATGATTTCGTCAGTGAAGTTCTTGTACAGCGATGGATATCCGTAGTTGGCGGACTGCAGAATGTGCGACACCCGAATGTCCCAGCCGCCGCCATCGTTCGTGTTGTCTCGTGTGAAAATGTTCATATAAGGATCAATCGCCACGTCCAGAATGTTGCGCTGACCCCACGAGTAGATCTCCATCTCAGTGCCGTCAGGGCGAATGCGCACGATACCGCCGCCGCGTTTACTGAGCGTCGTTCCGTCTTTTGCGATGGCTTGGGTGAACCCGAAATCACCGACCGCGATATAGATCCAGCCGTCGATGCCCATGCGAATGCCGTTGGTCGTGTGGTCAGCTCCACGTTTGTTGACTTCTTCCGTGCTGATGCCTTTGATCAGCACTTCGCTTTCGTCGGATTTTCCGTCACTATCGTTGTCGCGGAAAACGCTCAGGTAGGGAGGATGCAGAACCCACAGTGAGCCGTTGTCGTAGATCAGGCCACGAGGGTGATCCATCTTCGCAAATTCGTTGACCTGATCGGCCGTGCCGTCACCATTCGTATCGATACAGCGCAACACTTTGCCTCGACCGGTTTCCTTGCCCAGCGAACCCTGTTCGTCCACGCCCACAAACACTTCGCCCGTGGCTGCTGCTGTCAGACAGACGGGGTAGTTCACTGTCGGTGGCTGGCCGAACATCGTGACATTGAAGCCTGGCGGCGTCTGCACATCGCCGATCGACGCGGACAAACCCACAGGGGCAACGACTTCCGGTAGCTCAGGCAGTTCGCCGGCTGATACTTCCAGTTCCCAGATGGAGCCCCACAGGCCTTTGCTGGCGCCCAGGAAGGTCGTGCGGATATATTGCGTGTCCGGAGCGTCCAGGACATGAGCTCGAATGGCCCCGGGCTCTTCGTTGTTGGAATCGTCAACGACCCGTGTCCAGTTTTCGTTGTCGGCCGACGTTTCGACGATGTACCTGTAGACGATGTCGGTTGGCTTTTCCCAGTGCAGCCGAATGGCTCGCACGTGTTGTGGTTCTTCCAGATCTACCGTGACCCATTCATCGACCTGCGCTCCCGATGGACAGTATCGAGTATTCAGCAGTCCATCGGTGAGATGCTTGCGGAAGTTGCCGGACTGTTCGCTTTTGGAAGTGACCGGTTTGCCGTAGGCCAGGTTGGTGTCGCCGCAGCAGTTCTGAGGCAGAATGGGATTGGTTGCGTTCTTCTGAACAGGTATCGTGATCAGAGCTTTGATTTCTTCATCGATTTTTTCCGTGGACGGTGTGAAGTCTTCTTCCGAGTCGCGGCCGACTGCCCACAACACGGCTTTGGCCATCATGTCCAGGTACTTCGGTTCGGCCATGGTTTCGTTGTAGTGACCCATTGTGCAGCCGAACACTTTGGTGCCCTGATAATCGTTCGTCCAGACGCAGACCTGAGGCATTCCATCAGCCTCGCGATTTGCCTGAGCCAGTGGCGTGGCGGTATCGAACACTTTCATCGAGTGATACAGCTCGCCTTTGGGAGCGACAAACATCGGTCCGAATCCCTGCATGATCGGGTGATCCGGCTTCACGTTGGCAGCCGTGTACGAATAATGCGGCCCGTGGCCGGGCGACTGCAGTCCGACGAATTTGAACCAGCGATCGTCTTCGACTCGGTAACAGTGCATCGCACAGTGAATCAGGATCGCTGGCAGACCGTCCTTATGCGGCTGCAGGATGCGATCCACAAAATCCAGATCGGTGACGTGTGAGAAGCACTCGTTGTGAATGACGATGTCGAACCCGTCCGCCCAGTCTGGATCGTCGTACAGCGGGATCGGTGTGTCTGTTGTTGTTCCGCCCTGATGCACGATAGTCCAGCGTACGTTGGCTCGAGCACTGACGCCGCGCGGCAAAATCAGTTTCTGCCGATCGTAGTCGTGACAACAGCCACCGGTGACCAGCAGGGCCTGTATTGGACGGTTCTTGTCACTGGATTCGTCGGCATTGACTGTCGGAAGAGAAACACAACAGAACATGTAGAAAACGAGTGGTGCAATGGCACTACGCATCGGAAGACTTTCAAAGTCGATTGGGAACTGCGGCAGGACGGAAAGAGTATCGGGAAATCACCGTGATACAAGAGGCGATCGTTGATGCGACAGAACGAATCGGCGGCGCCGAAAGACAAAAGGGCAGGGGCCGGGCTACGACCGTGTGAATTCTTACGCCTGTCGCGCATGGCTGACGGATGTGGTGTCACGGGATTCGCTGTTGAATCAAACGAATGCTGGAATCTGTAGCTGGAATTCCATAAAAATCCGCCATGTCAGATGATGCACAACAACTGCTTAGGGAACACTTCGGATTCGAAGAATTCCGTGACGGTCAGCAGGCCGTTATTGAGAATTTGCTGGCGGGCCGTTCGGCGGCCGCCGTGTTTCCCACGGGAGGTGGAAAGTCGTTGTGCTATCAGCTGCCGGCGCTGGCATTTGATGGACTCACACTTGTGATCTCACCGCTGATTGCGCTGATGAAGGATCAGATTGATGCCCTTGCGTCGCGCGGCATCGCCGCGCAGCGACTCGATTCAACGTTGTCCGTTGACGACTATCGGCGAGTCATGGACGACGTTCGCACCGGCAGGCTGAAGTTGCTGTACGTGGCTCCCGAGAGATTCAACAACGAGAGATTTCGTGAACAGATGAAGCGGATTCGGATCTCGCTGTTTGCTGTTGATGAAGCACACTGCATTTCTGAGTGGGGGCACAATTTTCGACCGGACTATCTTAAGCTGGCGGCATTTGCCCGGCAGTTCAGGGCCGAACGAATTCTTGCTCTGACGGCCACGGCCACTCCCCCGGTGCTGCTGGACATGTGCCGTGTCTTCGAAATCGAAGAAGCCTGTGCCACATGTACGGGGTTTTATCGCAGCAATTTGACGCTGTTGCTGACATCGGTCACTGCCGGTGAACGTGACCACAAGCTCATCGGTCGGTTGCAGGAACGCCCGGCTGGTCCCACGATTGTGTATGTCACACTTCAGAAAACCGCGATGGAGGTCGCAGACAATCTGAAGGCCGAAGGCTTTTCGGCGAAGGCGTATCATGCTGGACTGAAGCCGGATGTCAGAGAATCAGTTCAGGACTGGTTTCTGGAATCTGATTGTGGCGTCGTTGTGGCGACCATCGCGTTTGGCATGGGCGTCGACAAATCCAACATCCGCTATGTCTATCACTACAACCTGCCCAAGAGTCTAGAGAATTATTCGCAGGAAATTGGACGTGCCGGTCGAGATGCGGAATCAGCCACCTGTGAAGTTCTGGCGTGTGCTGAAGACCTGACCGTGCTGGAAAACTTTGTTCTGGGGGATACGCCAACTCGGGATTCAGTGGATCGTTTTGTTAAGGATTTGTTTTCCCGGGACGAAGATTTCGATGTCAGCTACTACGACCTGGCGCGGAATTCCGACATCCGAATTCTGGTCATTCGGACATTGATGACTTACCTGGAACTGGACGGTTATCTGGAGGGTGGGACTCCGTTCTACTCCGGATATCAGTTCAAGCCACAGATGTCTTCGGCAGAGATTCTTGAAAAGTTCGACGGGGAATACCGTGACTTTCTGCGCCGCCTGCTGGCGCAGTCCACGAAAAAGAAAACATGGTTTTATCTCGACGTCGATGCTGCCGCCGGCAAGCTGCAGCAGCCACGTAATCGTTTGGTGGCGGCCCTGGACGATCTTGGTCATCAGCAGATGTTAGACTTGAAAGTCACGGGTGTTCGCAATCGGTATCGTCGGCTGCGACAACCGGAGAACCACGATGCTCTGGTGGATCATCTCTATGATCAGGGAATTCAACGGGAACGTCGTGAACTGGAGCGACTGGAACAGGTCGTTCGCCTGGTGGATCTACGGGAGTGTCAGGTTGCACATCTGTGTCACCATTTCGGGAAACCGCTGGGTCGTGACTGCGGCCACTGTTCGTCGTGCCTGAATCTGTCAACTGGAGGACTCGCAGAACGCGCGGCGAGGCCACTGGCAAGTGACGTTGCAGAGCAAATTCGAATAGCTCAGGTGGAACTCGAACATCAACTCCCTGATCGCGTGCAGCTGGCGAGGTTTCTGTGCGGTTTGTCGTCGCCGGCAATTTCGAAAGCGAAGCTGCATAGCGATTCTCGGTTTGGCAGCCTGGAAGAAATGCCGTTCCAGGCGGTTCTGGACGCAATTCCGTAGCACGTCGTCGTTGCCGTGCAAACGTCAGCGAAGTATCTGGCATCCCAGCAATCGTCGCAGCAGTCCGATTTGTCCGACGTGCAGCATTTCGTGTTTTGCACTGAAACGCAGTGATCCTCCCTTTGTTGTGAACATCGGGTGTGGGGGACCTGCGGATTCTGTGAGAGTATTCTCGTCCAGCGCGGCGACTTCCCGCTCGACGGCCGCATACACGCTGTCGAACGCCCCACGAATTTCGACAGGCAGAGGATAGTCGTGCTCGCTTGGTGACGGCTGCGAACCTTTGCCGAAGAGTTTTCCGTATTCTTCGACAGGTATCACCTGGTCGTCTGTGGATTGAAATCCTCGCACCCGTTTCAGACACAGCCCGTATTGCGCGATGGCCATGTGCCCGACCTGCCATGCCACGTGGTTGATTCCTTCGGCAGGTTGCCTGAACCACAGCGATTCGTCGACATGGCTGAGCATGTCATTGGCATAGGCTCGCGCCTGCCCTAAGTCTTCAAGAATGATCGGGATCAATGACATCGGTGGGTTGCTTCTGATGGTGAAGGGCGGCAGGGACGTTCGATTCGGGAAGACTTAACTGCTGTCGGTTGCGCCACATTACAAACGCTTAGACGATGAACCACAAGCTCAGGCAGACCAGACCACCCAGCCCGCCGGGATTGTAGTCATGTCCGGGGATCGGTGGCAGTAGTCCGCCAACGAAAACACCGGCCAGCGAGACGATGGTCATCTTCAGGATACGCTGGACAGCACCAGAGCGATCGGTCTTGCTGCGCGGTTTGATGTTGCCGAAAAACGGAGCTTGACAGGGGTTACTGTCGTCGTTCATGAGTGGTTTCGTCGCGGACTGTCGGAGCTCATGGGCGACGTTGATATTCGGGTTTGCCAGGATTGTCCAAAAAGAGCGACACCCAATCCATCTTTCGGAGGTTTATGCCACGTGTAGACTGTGACTGCAAAATCACGCATGACGTTTCCTTAAATTCACGGGACAGAAATATGAACAAGCTTGCAACAGGACTCCTGGCCGTCGCCGCAGTGGTGATGACGACGGATTGGGCGGTCGCACAGGAGGACGGCGACAAGCCTCGCGAAGGTGCTCAGGAAAAAGAAAGGGATCAACCCCGTGAAGAAGCCCGCCGGCGGGACGGTGACGGTCGAGGAGACCAAGGCCCTCGGGACGGAAGGCGTGACGGAGACCGACCCGGCGATGGTGAACGTGGCCGGGACGGGGATCGAGCCCGCGAAGGTGAGCGCGGTCGCCCCGGTGGAGGACCGCCTCGTGGCGGTGACGGTCGACGTCCGGGCGGGCCGGTTGTGGCGGCATTGGATCGAAACCGTAATGGGGTCCTGGAATCCGATGAAATTGACCAGGCCATCGTGGTGCTGCGTCGGATGGATCGTAACCGGGATGGTCGAATCACTGCCGACGAACTGGGAGCGATGGGGCGTCCCGGTGGTGATCGTGGGCCACGTGACGGTGACCGTCCTCAAGGTGAACGAGGCGATCGTGGAGGATTCGGGCCGGAACAGATGTTGGCTCGGTTTAATGAATCGGACGCCAACAAGGATGGCAAGTTGTCCAAAGAAGAAGCCCCGGACCGCATGAAGGAAGGCTTCGACCGGTTGGATGGCAACAAGGATGGATTTGTCGACAAGGAAGAATTCCGCAGAATGCTTGAGCGTTTCCGGGGTGGTCAGGGCCGTGGCGGACAGCAGGGCCGTGGTGGTCGACCGGGAGGTGATCGTCCCCAGGGTGACCGAGCCGGCGGTGATCGCCCGACCCGCGAAGGCGATGGTGGCGAGCGTCGACGACCGGACGCCGAATAGTCGCTGCAGGCTCGTTCGCAGCAATTAGATAACGAAAGCCGTGCTGGCAGCCAGCACGGCTTTTTTTGTGCGCATGTGGCGGCGGTCAGGAAATTTGCGGCTGAACAGCTTTTCAATGGAAAGTCCAGCGAATCTGAGAGCCCGCCGGATTTTTGTCCGGGCCGGAAAGAGATACGATGCGTATGTGTACGGGGGCCTTTCGTTTAAACATCCGGCCGTACTGCGGGCGTTCTTGCGATGAGGGCGATCCGCCGCTGTTCTGTTCGCCGAAGAATGAGTCTGGAAGCTGAATAATGTTAAAACGTTTTGCATCAGGGCTGATGCTATCGGCCGTCGTATTGGGTTTTTCCGGCTGTAACAACGGTCAACCGAATTGGGAAACCGTGACATCCTCGGGGTCAGATGCAACGAATCCGCCGCCGGTCGTACTGACAAGGGAGCAGTATACCAATGCGATGGCTCTCAGAAGTCGCGGTGTCGGTCAGTTGGAGAACAAGGAATGGCCGGGAGCCGAAAAGGCGTTTGCCGAGTTGGCTGAGCTGCTGCCGAAGAACCGTCTTGCTCGCCGAAATCTTGCCGTGTCGCGCGTGCTGTCGTTGATCGACAGGGAATCCCCATTCAAACGCTCCGGTACTCCTGCAGAAGTGCAGGCCTATCGTGATGCGGTTGCGAAATCCAGACAGGCGGTGACAGCATTTAAGGACTTCTCGCCGGACGGATACGATGCTGCATTGGCGGACATGCTCATGGGCAAACTTCTTGTCCATGATGATTCACCGGAATCGCCCAGTATTACGCAGGGGCTTCAACTGTTACGCGACGCGGCGGATGCTCTACCGCAGGCGGCCGATTTTCGTTTTGCACTGGCCATGGCAATGGACGGACACCACGATTACGCAGAATCACCGGAGCTGCTGATATCGCTGCAAAAGTCATTTGAACTTGCGCCTCAGAATCTGTTCGCTCTGCAAAAACTGATGCAGCGACAGGCGCTCAGTCTGAATTCAAAGGACGAAAGAACAAGAACATTGGCGCTGCAGATTACTGAGACGCTTAAGTCTGCCAGAACGCTGATTGGTCCGCTTAATGAATCCATCAAAAAGCAACGACGGATGGACCTGGTGGAAACGATCACGAAGGCTCTGGTCGGATTTGACGGCACCAATGCCGCCATGCTGATGGGGCCCGCCATGATGACTGGTAATCTGCTGCTGCCGGAACTGGCCACACAGATCGACCAGCGGCGACTGAACAGGAATCTATTGGAATACCTGTTGCTTAATTTTGATGAGGAGTTTCTTTCCGCTGCCGCAGAATCCGGCGCAATTCCTGCTCCGGAACCGACCGTGGTAAAAGCATTCGTGCCGACGGATGGCCTGCCGTCAGGCACCGGTGTTACTCAGGTTGAATCTCTGGATATGAATCTGGACGGGTTTGATGACCTGATCGTCGCCCGCGATGGCAGCATCGAAATCTATTCTCGTGGAACAGATCTGGCAGCGGAATGGACGCTGCTGATGACATCACCACAGCATGGCATCGGCGTGACAGAGTTTCTGCTGGTCGATATCGACCGCGACTTCGATAAAGCCATCAGCGATATTAAGAATCCATCATTGCTGCGAGACGCGGACGGTGATCAGAAGATTGTTACGGACCCGGCGGGAAAGAATCGCTGGTATGACACGGACCTGGACGTCGTCGCCTGGAGTGATGAAGGTGTTGTCGTACTTCGCAACGACTTGGGTGAAGACGGAGGCCGCTCACTGATCGTTCTGCCTCAGGAAGAATCCATTCCGGATATCAATGACATTGTTGCCGCAGACCTGGAAGCAGACGGGGACCTGGATCTGATCTTTGCGACCGGTGCAGGCATGTCACTGTGGAAGAACATCGATGGCACCGTGTTTGAGAACATGAATAGCTCTGCGTCACTGCCTGAGTTGGGGTTGCAGTCTTTAGCCGTCGTTGACTGGAACAGCGATGTTGCGATTGACGTTGTGGGAGCAGCCTCCGACGGTACCACTGGTTGCCTTGAGAACATGTTGCATGGTCGGTTTCGCTGGATCCCGGTTGAATCGGACCGTGTCGTCGCGAATGACGTGTCTTCGGTGACGTGCTGTCATGTTGTCGGTCCTGATGCTGATGGCAGGACTTCGCTGTTGTGTTTCGGTCCTGCTGCAGATGATCAGTCCAGCGGGTTTGGTGACAGGATGGTTCTGGCAGACCTGGACAACGATGGTGCCATGGATTCTGTAAACTGCCGCGGTCTCGAACAACCGCTGGCCGTTTCGGTCCTGCAGGAAGACGTGCAGTCTGTAACGGCATCATCGTGTACGGCTGTGGACATCGACGATGATGGTGATCTCGATCTCGTTTATGTGTCCGCGAAGGACGGTGCTCTCGGATTGCTCACGAATGAAGGCGGCAACACCAATAACTGGATCGATGTCGTTGCCCGAGCAGTTCCCAATGATCCTCAGTTTCCGTCGAACCGTGTGAATATGCATGCGATTGGTTCAGTGATCGAGGTGCGTGCAGGCAGCCTGTATCACGCAGAAGTCGTGGGCAGGCCGAAGATTCATCTGGGTTTGGGAAAAGCAGAATCGGCAGAGACCATTCGCATTATCTGGACCGACGGTATTCCCCAGAATATCACCGTCCCGAACCTGCTGCGGACGCGGATCGGTGTCCTGGCGCCGCAGATTCTGAAAGGTTCCTGCCCGTACATCTACACTTGGACCGGCGATCGCTTCGAATTCTTCAGCGACTGTTTGTGGGCCGCGCCGCTTGGACTGATGCTGGCCAGTGGAGAAATTGCGCCGACTCGTGAGTGGGAAAATCTTTTGATTCACGGCCAGTCGCTTGTCGAAAAGGATGGACGATACCTTCTGCAGCTCACTGAAGAGCTGTGGGAAACGGCGTACTTTGATCACGTGCAGCTGACGGCGATCGATCACCCGGTGGACGTGGATATTTTTACGAACGAGAAAGTCGGTTCACCCGACATGGCGAGTCACCGAATACACACGGTCCGGCAACCTCGCAGTCCGGTGTCGATTATTGACGGTCGTGGCAACGATTTGCTGCCAGGTTTGTCCGCAGTCGACGGCGATTACGTTCAGGCTTTCGAAGGCCGAATCATGCAGGGGCTGACCGACGAATGGACGATGGAATTTGACTTGGGTGAGTTGCCGGATGGCGAGTCGGCATTGCGCAATATTCGTCTGTTTCTTGTGGGCTGGGTCTTTCCGACGGACACGTCTCTGAACCTTGGCATAGAACAGAACCCCAACCTGGACGGCCCCGCCGGTCCGTCCATTGAAATTCCTGACGGCAACGGTGGCTGGAAAGTGGTTCGCCCGTTCGTCGGCTTCCCCAGCGGCAAGACCAAGGCGATGGTCATTGATGTGTCTGATATGTTCGTTGGCAGCGACTACCGTTTCCGCATTCGTTCCAGCATGGAACTGTATTGGGATCAGGCGTTCTTTACCGTCGACGAAGAGAATGCGGACACGGTCACTCAGGCGTGTCCGCTACTGGCTGCCGATCTGCATTTTCGAGGCTTCAGCCGTCGCACGTATGATGACAACGCACTGTTCCGAAACGGCCGGGCACCGGAAGGATATGACTACAATTCGGTAACCACGGATGCTCGTTGGCCCACGATCTTCGGTAGGTTTACTCGCTACGGAGCGTCGATGCCTCTGTTGACTGACCATGACGATCGTATGGTTGTCATGGGCCCGGGGGACGAGCTGACCATAGAATTTGCAGTCCCGCCAGAACCCGTGCCGGACGGCTGGAAACGGGACTTCGTACTGACAAACATCGGCTACGACAAGGACGCCGATCTGAACACAATTTACGGGCAATCGTCAGAACCATTCCCATTCCGGGCCATGAGTCGGTATCCTTTTTCACCAGACGATCATGTTCCGGATTCAGTCGAGCACCGGCAATATCTCGACCACTGGCAGACTCGCGAGTATTCCCCGAACGAATTTCGGGATTCCTTGCGAAAACCGTAGCTCGCGCGTGCGGTCGTCGGCTGACAGTCTGAGTGTGACAATTTACATTTAATCTTATTTCATTGAGTTATCCACTGTGAAAAACCTCGCTTCGATTCTTGTCGTGGTCTCCGCTTCCGCCGCATTCGGACAGGACGCGCCCACAGAATTTGATTATCCGCTTGCCGTCACGGCGACGGCAGATGGCATTGTCTATGTTGCTGATCGAAACATGCCAGGCATCTGGAAAATTGAAGACGGGAAAAAGAGCGTCTACTTTCAGGGTTCCAAAAAGTTTCGTACGCCTTTGAACGCTGTCAGATGCCTGGCAATCGATCACGAAGGCAAACTGATCGCCGGTGACTCATCTACTCGCGAAGTCTATCGATTCGACGACGCCGGCGTGCCGCAAACGTTGACCGACAGTTGGATCGGTATTCCAATGGCGCTGGCGGTGGCTCCGGATGGAACGATCTTTACCGCTGATCTGGAGCTTCATCGTATCTGGAAAATGCCGAAGGAAGGTCTGAAGGAACCAGAAGAATTTGCCGTTATCAATTCTCCTCGCGGTTTGACTCTGGATCCCGATGGTAACCTGTGGGTGCTGTCAACATCCAGCAAGGATGGCCAGATTCAGAAAGTCACTCCCGACGGAAAAATTGAACCGTTTGTGAAGGGTCACCCGTTTAATCTGCCCCACAACATTGTGCGAACGGATGACGGCACATTGTTTGTCACAGACAACTACGAGCACTGTGTCTGGAAGGTAACGACGGACGGTGAAAAGGAAAAATGGGTTGCTGGCAAACCCATGGACCGCCCTGTCGGACTGTGTCGCAGTGGCCAGAACCTGTTGATTGCCGATCCACACATTCGCACGATCTTCTCACTGGCGCCAGATAAGAAACTGACAGTGCTGGTCAGCTCTCCAGTGGCCGAGATCAAGGTCAAGTAGTTGCCCGTCGCTGCGTTCGGTGATCAACGCTTTGCGACCTTTTCTGCACCGCGCAGTGCACGCAGCACGTTGCCGCCCAGAATCTTGTGGATGTCTGGTTTCGTATAACCACGATTGAGCAGTTCCTGAGTAATCAGTGGGTACGTTGAAACGTCTTCCAGCTGTGCCGGCAACCGAGGTACGCCGTCGAAGTCGGACCCGATACCGACATGGTCGACACCGGCAACGGTGGCGATGTGATGGATGTGATCCACGACGTCATGGATTGTGCCAGGCGCATCTTCGTTTTCATTTCGCTGTGCCGTCGGGATGACGAACTTCGAAAAGAAATTCACCATGACGACACCGCCGTTATCCGGCATCCGCTTCAGTACGTCGTCTGGTACATTGCGAGCATGGTCGTTAATCGCCAGCGCCGATGAATGAGAAAAGATGACCGGCGCTGATGAGACGTCAATCGCCTGATGCATCACGGCCGGAGAAACGTGTGACAGATCCACCAGCATTCCCAGTCGGTTCATTTCGCGAACGACTTCTTTTCCGAAGTCAGTCAGGCCGCCGTGTTTTTCTTCGTCTGTTGCAGAATCGGCCCAGGACAGATTTTTTGAATGGGTCAGGGTCATGTAACGACATCCGCGATCATACAGTCGCCGCAGGTTGCCCAGAGAGCCTTCGATCGAATGGCCGCCTTCGACGCCCATCATCGACGCGATTTTTCCCGACTTGACGATGCGTTCAATTTCCGCTGCGGAAGATGCGAATTCGAAGGTCTGCGGGTATCGTTTCAGCATCTGATCGACGATGTCAATTTGCTGCATCGTTTGCAACAGAGCATCGCCGGTCAGCATCGTGTCCGCTGATACGTACACCGACCAGAACTGGGCTTTGACGCCGCCCCGTTTCAAGCGCGGAATATCCGTGTGCTGATGCGGTTGATTCTTTGCGATGTCCACCTGATCGAACGATGAATTACCGCTTTCGCGCAGTTCCCATGGCAGGTCGTTGTGACCATCGAACAGCATTCCTGAAAAATGCACGGCGCGGCCTTCGTCTGTCAGAACGACGGCCGGACGGGCAGTATCCTGAGCATGTGACCCTGTCTGTACCAGGGCAGCCAGCGCAGCGACTAATGTCATGCGAATCATATCGACCTGCTTTTTGCGAATGAATGAGATCTATTTCTTAGGACCGCCTGGCCAGCGAAAGTCCACGACTTCGGCGGCTGGTTGATTGAGGTCAGCATCACTCGGCAGTGAAACATGGACCATTGTTTTCTTGGGATCGAGGTTTTCATTGAGCTGAGCTTTGGTGACAGGCAGAGAAGTGACGCCATCTTTCGGGACTTCCATCCCAGCTGTCCAGATCATGGCATTCAGAGCGACCTGGCGGAAGTCATCGATGGCCCAGTTGCGGTGCCAGTGTCCACCCGTGAACCCCACGCCTCGGCCGCCATCCGGCCGTTCCACGGCCCACATCAGAGTCTGTCGAGTCTCAAGTTTTTTCTCTCCCGCCGGAGTCCAGTGGATGTACCGGTTGATGCGGTCTCGGGTGGGTGTTGATGTGAGAATGTCCAGTGCCGTTTTCGGCTTTGCCCAGCGCATGTTGTAGTACCACTCGTCGTTCGCAGGGAACATCGGAATGCCGCGAGCAATCGCGTGCCTGGAGTGAGGTTCCAGCGGAGCCGTCCAGTGAGGGTTGCATGAGAACCCGCCTTCATAATGTCCGCCAATCCACTTCTTGAAGTATTCGCCACGCGGTCCGGCCGGTACTTCGACTCCGTAATGCATGCACATCACGCCCATACCTTGGTCGACCATCGCATCCAGTGTTTGCTCGTGGCCCTTTGTGGGATGCCTGTCGTTTCCATCAGAGTAAATCACGACGGCTTTGGCTCCTTTGAAAACGGATTCGTCCGAGGGCCAGCCGTTGTGAACAATGTCTACCTGTACGGCAAGATTGCTGTGTTCATTCAATGCTCGTGCCAGCAGTATGCAGCCGGCGTTAAATTCATGCTGCCCGGAAGGATGGCTCACCTGCCCGGCAATCAGCACGATGCGAGTATTCGGTTCGGTTGCATGGGCTGAAATTGAGATGCCACTGAAAAGAGTGCAGGCGAGAGCGAAGCAAATTATGCGGTTCACAGGATTCTCCTGTTGGTCTGGGCGGGAGTCGTTGAGCGATTGATTTAACACTGAGTTCCACTTTAACACCAAGGGATTGTCGCTGCGAGCATCGACCAGATATCAGGGATTTGGCGTAGACCTGGCCCCGACCGCCGCCGGCACAGGCGAATCGAAGCACGTTTTTGACTGTTGGCAGCGCGACGGTTATGACCACGATGGTCTGCACTCCCGGGCTGGGGACAGTGTTGACCAGTCACAGATACCGACGCACGTGAACTTTGCGGCCATGGAATGTACAACGCTCCCAGCCGCACATGTGGCTGATCTGGCGTTTCTGCCGGCATTGTTGTGGCTGTTTCCGGAGACGTTGCTCCGTGATTCGTCTGTGGAAACTCTGGACGTGGACTGCAATGTTGTCTGACCAGGGTGAATCGGCTGCGGAAATCATGCGATCCGCGGCTGGTGGCCTCTGTTTTGGCTGAATCGCTGAATCACCGTTCGTATTTGAAATGCTGACTGCGTACTAAAATCTAATATCCTGCTGTTTTCTGCCGCAACAAGCCAAGTGGCGGTTGCCGACGTGGCTCCCGTTTTTCACCCGTCCCGGTCGCTGAGATCTTCACATGAAGTCGAAAATGATCTCAGTTCTCTTTGTCGTTGCCGCATTCTGTCTGGCAGCGTCTCGAATCAATCATGGACTTGTTGATTCGTCATTGCCGGTCGGGCCTGGACTGACTCTCGATGAGTCATTCAATATTGGGCAGGGGATATATGTTTTTGAGGCATTTCTACACCACGGCCCATTGTTGTTTACGCCGTCAGCGGCCGAAGAAGTTTTCGGCGATCCGGCCTATCTGCCTGATTTTCCACCACTTGGCCGAGTAATACTAGGCGGGGCTCATCAGGCGACGTCGTGGGCGATTCCCGGTGCCGAACGTTCAACATTTAATATACCGGCAGCCCGACTGGGTTCGTGCCTCGCTCTGGCTGCAACAGTCCTGCTGCTGATGGAATTCATTCGCCGCAAATACGATCTGGCCACCGCGATTGCTGCGGCCGTATTTCTGTTGCTGATGCCCCGAGTCATCGGGCACTCTCGACTTGCCACGCAGGAGATGGGAACGACGCTGGCGTGGCTGGCAACGCTGGTGCCGCTGCTCGTATGGTGGACCGGAGATGCTCCTCCCACCAGCAGGCAATGTCTGATCAGCGGATTCTTGTGGGGATTATTGCTGCTGACAAAGGTGCAGGGCCTGCTGCTTCCGCCGCTGGTGATTGGCTGGGCGTTCTGGGTTTTCCGCTGGTCGGCTGTGCGTCCACTTGCATTGTGGGGCGTGACCGGGCTTGTCGTATTTTACGCAGGGTGGCCGTGGTTGTGGCTGGATCCGCTCGGTCATACGTTGCAGTATGTCAGCAGTACGGCCGAACGACCGACGTTGTACGTTTGGTATCTCGGACAGCGTTTTACTGACAAGGCTGTGCCATGGCACTATCCCTTCGTCATGACACTGGCGACGCTTCCGGTCTCTGTGACGTTGTTCGCACTTTGGCGAGTTGGTGCTCGCCAATTCACGAGGGCGGAATGCCTTGCCGCAGCATCCGTTTTCTGGCCACTGATCGTGTTCGCCCTGCCGGGAACTCCGGTATATGACGGCGTCAGGCTGTTCGTTGTCATCATGCCGCTGATTGCATTCATCGCAGGTCGAGGTTTTGTTTCCGCTTTGCGGCTGATCGCCGGTCGATCGCGTGAACTCAAAGGGCCTGACTCGGTGGCGAATCCGAAGTGGAAAATGAATGTGGCCCGATGCTGCTGCGTTGTTGCGTTGCTCACTACAGCCCGGCAGTTTGCAGTTCAGGGCCCGTTTTGTCTTGAACAGTATTCTCTGTTCGCATTGGGAACGCAGGGGGCCGTGGACGTGCTGGGGCTTGAAGCCAGCTACTGGTCAGACGGTTTGAACGGTGATTTCTGGAAACAGGTGCCGGAGAACTCGACGGTTTACGTGGCTCCGGTTTCCCATCAGTTTCAATTGAGCGACATTCGCCATCTGGTGCCTGTCGTTGGGCAACGCAATATTAATCTGCTGCCGTTTGAATACCAGCCGGACATGCAACGAGGGCTGGTGTTGCTGAATCATCGTCTGGCCGATCTGCGGCCGGATTTGCGAAAAGTTCCACCGGGCGCAAAGATCGTCGCTGAGTCACGTTATCGTGGTGTTGTGCTGGCCCGAGTCATTGATACCACAGAGGGCACATGGTCTGAACTTTCCGACTGGCAGGAGAAGTAAACGGCAGAATGAATAACACTCCGGAAATTGAAGCCGTCATCTTCGATTGTGATGGCACGCTGGTGGACAGTGAAACTCTATCTTTGGCTGTTCTCGTCGAATTTGTGGCCGAGTTCGGTCTTGATATTCCTCACGAGGAGGCTCTGCAGGAGTTCGCCGGAAACGAACTGTCGGTCGTCTTTCGAATCATCGAAGAACGACTGGAACGCTCACTTCCTGAAGATTTCATGGAGAGTTTTCGCGAACGACAGATCGCAGTACTACACCAGGAACTTCAGGCGATTGACGGCGCTCACGATTTGCTGGCGTCAATCAGCCTGCCGTTCTGCGTGGCTTCAAACGCACCGCTCAACAAGATCGCTGTATGTCTGCAGACAACTGGCCTGGACCAGCATTTTACTTCGGACCGGATTTTCAGCGCTTATGAAATCGAAGTATGGAAGCCGGAGCCAGACCTGTTTCTGAGAGCTGCTCGTGACATCGGCGTGGCACCGGAAAACTGTGCAGTGGTGGAAGACAGCAGTTTTGGTATCAACGCCGGATTGGCGGCGGGGATGCAGGTCTTCGCCTACAGTCCCCACCAACCCGTCTCAACCGAGCGTTTAAACGTTCATCCCATCCAACATCTGCATGAGTTGAAACCGTTTTTCACGCCTTCACAAGGGACGACGTGAAGACTGCGGTTATTTGTTGGGAGTGAGCAGCACAGACATCATGCGGCCACTCTCCATTCGTGGTGACTGTTCCACGGTGGCAACGTCCACCAGGGACTTCACAATTTCATCAAGCATTTCCCGACCGCGATCGTGGTGAGCGTTTTCGCGGCCACGGAACATGACGTTGATTTTGACCTTGTCCCGTCGGCCCAGAAACTCACGTGCTTTGTTGACCTTAACGTCAATGTCGTGTTGGCCGGTCTTGGCACGCAACCGCAATTGTTTCAGCTGAGTCTTGTGCTGCTTGGGACCACTGGTCTTCTTCTGCCGCTCGTAGATAACTTTACCGTAATTCATGATACGGCAAACGGGCGGCCGCGCCTCAGGGCTGACTTCGACAAGGTCAAGGCCTTGTCCCTGGGACAATTCAAGAGCTTTTTCGGTTTCCATTTCTCCCAGCATTTCGCCGTCAGCACTTACGACACGAATAGGAGTAATGCGGATGCGGTCATTCATGCGCGGCAAATCGCGCTGTGGAGCCGCAGTAGGACGAGATCGCTTGATGGTTTCTTCCTTAAATGAACATAAAGTGTCGGGCCGCGTTACAGAGCGGCCTCATTCATGCGCAGGGTACTATGTCCAAATCACTCGGGAAAGGGTACTTTCGGGTCACCTTAAGATGCAATCTTGCCCAAAAACCCAAAAATGGGGGGGAATGGCGTTCAGGCCAGTCGCAGCATGGGTATCGCCCTTGCAGCCCGGACGTCAACTGTGGCTACGAAAACAGGGAAGACGACGAAATTTCGACCCCCAAGGACGCTTCCATAGTGGTTGCGCGGATCGGAACGTTTCATGAATATGATTCTTTGAACGGATCTGCCCTATGTCGTCCTTCGGCCTAGCTCATCGTTTATTCGCACCGTGTAATGTTTCGTGTCGCAAGGTTGGTGGCGGTGGGTCGCAGGCTGGCGCCGCATTTGGTCTCGCGATGAGGAACCCCCAAATGTGGTTGATCTGTCGCTGGCAGATCACGTCAGGGCGTACTTTTGCGCTCATGACCTACCCGCAGTTGTTGTTATAAGACGGTTTCAGAATCATGCTGTTTCTATCTCTGGCCCTGGCCGTGCTGTTGTCGCTGATCCTTGCCTTGCAGGTAAAGTGGACATACCAGTTTCTCAGACTGTATCGTTCTCCGGCTGTTTCGACAGAACGAATCGCCTATCCACATGTGGGCATCATAATGTCGCTGCGGGGAGCAGACCCGTTTCTTGAACGCTGTCTTCGCGGCCTGATGTCACTCGACTATCCGAGTCATGAAATTCGAATTGTCATTGACAGCGAAATCGACCCCGCATTTGCGATTGTCGACCGAGTGCGACGGGAGATGGGCGCGGAGAACGTCGTGTTGGAGATTCTCGACGTCTGCCAGCATACTTCCAGCCTAAAGAATTCTGCGTTGGTCCAGGGAATAAACGGCTGTTCAGAGCAGTGCGAAGTGTACGCATGGATAGATGCGGATACCGTTCCCGATCCGGGTTGGCTGAGGTCGCTGGTCGCTCCTTTACAGGAAGAATCCGTCGGAGCCGCGTGTGGAATTCGTTGGTACTCGCCTCCAACGACCACTGTCGCAAATTACGTCCGGCACCTCTGGAATTCTGCTGCGGTCCTTCAGATGGTCGCGCTCGGCATCGGCTGGGGAGGCGCTTTCGCAATTCGGAAGTCGGTGTACGAAGAACTGAAGCTGGAACAAAAGTGGGAACGAGCACTATTTGAGGACACATTGGCATCAAATGAATTGCTGTTGCGAGGGCAGCGCATCGTCTTTGTTACAGCGTGCACAATGCCTAATGCAGAGTCTGCCACGATGAAATGGTGTACAAACTTTGTCACGCGGCAGTTGCAGGGACTCCGGTATTATCACAGTGCGTGGCGCCAGGTGCTGGGCTTCGGCTTGTTCTCTGGCGCTGTCCTGGTGTGCAATATTTCCATAGTGCCGTTGGCGCTGATGAATCAGGATTTCACTTCTGCGGGTATCTGCTCAGTCATGGTCCTGGCGTTTGGCTTGCTGATGCGAAATATGGAGCGCGAGGTGGATCTGTTACTGGGGGACAGGGCTATAGGTAACGGAAGCCGTCCTTTGATGCTGGCATTGGCGGCGCCCATTACGCAAATCGTTCACCTTGTCGCGCTTGTCCGAGCCTATCTGCAGAACAACGTGAAATGGCGAGGCATCCACTATCGCGTTAGGTCCGGAATGGACATCGTTCGCACGAACTACTCTCCTTACGCGCACGAAAAACAGTTGCAGGAAACGGCACCCAAGCACTCTTTGTAGTTGCTCTGGTGAAATGGTGTGCGGTACCAATCGCGCCTCTGTAACGAATTTTGAGGTCCGACGGTAAAGTTCGTCGGATGACATTGTCTTGCGGGCCATGCGAGTATCTAACCACAACCAGTTACCCATTCCACGAGTTCCGACAAACGCAAGAAGTAGAGTCCTATGACCGAGTATCCTCTGGCTGTGATGCGGTTCCCCTGTGGATTGGAATTGCTGGGCTTGCCCGGCTCCAACGTTGAGGCTCGGTTCCTGTATCATGAGATCTTTGAAGACGAACTGTATTCACGACACGGAATTGATATTCAGGACGGTGATACTGTCCTGGATGTCGGGGCGAATATAGGGATGTTCTCAACCTGGTTGCTCGGGAAATTTCCGAATCTCAAGCTGCTCGCTTTCGAGCCCGTGCCGCCAATCTTTCAGGCCATGCAGGCCAATCTCGAGGCCCTGAAATTGGCTGATTCCGGTAACGTCCAGTTGTTCCCTTGCGGACTTTCCAATGCACCCGGTACACGGGAAATCACGTTCTATCCAACCTCTCCAGCAAATTCGACGTTGTTTCCCGATGACAAGTTTGAAGAAGCTTCCGTTACAGTTGACGCAATAAAAGTAAGAGATGTCTGGAAGTATGACAAATTGGGGTTTCTGGGCCTGTTGCTGTTGTATCCCCTCAGGAAGAAACTGATCCGTGACCGAATGGAAAAAATGTACTCCAATGGAATCACATTCGAATCTCGGTTTGAAACGATAAGTTCCACGATCAAGGAGAATAATCTTGACCGGATCGACCTCTTGAAAATTGACGTCGAAGGCAGCGAATTCATGGTGCTCGACGGCATTGAGGACGAGCATTGGCAGATGGTCAATCAGGCAGTAGTCGAGATTTCGCCCAAGCACGTGATGCGGATCGACGCGTTGAAGCAGCATTTCATGGATAAAGGATTTCGTCGAGTTGAAGTGGAAACGATGGGGCACACCGGACGCGTTCAGGACAGCCAATTGGCATGTAATGTGTACGCCACTCGGTAGACAATATTGGTTAAACAGGCGGTCCACTACCGAACATGGAAGTGTCGCCTTTTGGCAAAATGATTCCTCGGCAACGGAGTCGTGAACATGGCCGCTCCAACGTCCGATTGTCACCAGGCAGGCCCCGGTTCGAGTTCCAATTCCTGCATCACGGTGTTTCGACTGTCAACAATTGTCAGTGGCCTGAGGCGACTTGATTATGAGGTTGTAAACTGTGATTCAGGCGGGTCGAGATGCGCCCTTATCAACATGGTGTTCGCCGACTCGATAAATGCCACTTCGGCCGCCGAACAGCTTTAGTAGTGCTGGCAACAGAATCACGTCGCCTGGTAGAGCTGCACACATCGTGATGGCTGTGAGTTCCGCGAAGCGGCGAGTCGGCACGAACTCAGAGAATATCAGAATACTCAACCCACTTACGACCAGCACGCTGGTCAGAATAATCGCCCGACCGCTTGAGGACAGCGCCTCCTGTATGGCGTGTTCTGAAGTCATGGACCTGCGTTCGTCACGGTACCGAGCCAGAAAATGAATGGTGTCGTCGACGACGATTCCCAGGCTGATCGCGAACACAATGACGTTGCCGGCCGTCAGTTCGTACCCTCTCAGGTTCATGTAGCCCAGCGTCATGACCAATGGAAACATGTTGGGAACGGCCGAGATCAGGCCGATTCTCAGTGAGCGAAACAGAAGCGAGATTAAGAGGAATATGATTCCCGACGCGGCGAACAGTGAGTAGAACAGGTCGCGCACGAAGACGTCCATACACACCGCGTGCAGATAGGCATCACCGGTCAGGGTGAAGTGAATGTCGGAGGGCAATTCCGACCTCAGCGTGTCCTCCACGTTGCTGAACAATTGCTTCATCCCCGTACTGCCAACGTCTTTGATTCGCATCATCACTCGAGCGACAGGTTCGTGCGTGCCGAGAAACGCGGACGTGGCTTCCGGTGTTTTCAGCTGTTTCAGTGCAATGCGGATGCGGCGTAATGAGGCTGCCGCCTGAATGGGGTCGCGCGTCAATGCGCGGTTGTTGTCAAAGACGGCAAGGAACTCGACATAGTCGCGGTAGAACGTAACCGTGTCGTCGCGTGGAATCGTCTCCCTCATCGTGAGCAGCGCCGCTGCAACATCTGCGTCGAAGAAACGATCGCGATTGTCGACCTGCAGCTGGATCTCCAGCGAAATCAACCCCGACATCCGTTCGTCCATGGTGCGAACGGCTTCCATCGTGGAATGGTTGCGGTCATACGTTTCGAAGACATAGGAATTGATGGGAATGTTGCGGCAACTCCACAACGTCCAGCCCGCAACCAGCAGATGCAGGGCGACGATCGGCACTGAATAGACGGAAATCGAGTGGCCCAGAACCTGCCAGATGGTACCCAGCCGCGAAGCCGTGGCGGGCTCCTTATCCGTTTCGTTCTCTAACGAAGCCTCTTGGGTGGCAGTCAGACGGCTGGTGCCTTTTCGATTCGTCGGCGGGCACAGTCTGCGTCCGCACAGAATCAGCATCGGTGGCAGCACCAGCATCAAGCTGACATAGCAGCATGCCATGCCGACGGCGGCCTGAATGGCAACAGCCTTCAGTACGTCCGCCTGAGCAATCAAAAGACTGCCGAAGCCGATGCCGGTCGTCGCCAGCGTCAGAAAACACGTGCGGCTCATTTCGCGCATTGTCGTGCGAGCGCAGGTGGCGTAATCGGCCCCACTTATTCCGAGGCGAATCGGCTCGCCAGCCGATTCGAGTTGATCGTCGGAATCTTCCGGACGCACAGCCGAAGACAAGCGTTTTCGCCCACAGGCCCTGACTTCGACCTGAAAGCGACTGAGGATGTGCACGTTGTTCGCTGCCCCGATGATCAGAATCAATGTGGGGATAATGTTGCTCATGATGGAAAACGCGATGCCGCACCAGCCCATCAGGCCAAGTGTCAGGGCGACAGCCGTCAATACGGAAAACAACGACAGGCCGGTGATCAGCAGACCGCGAAATATCAACAGCGATACAATCAGAAACAAAGCGCTGCACAGCGGAACCATTCTGATCTGATCGTTGAGAATGCTGCGGATCACGTCGACGCGAATGGCCGGAACGCCCGAAATGAAGGTTCGCGTTCCTGGCGGGAGCTCAGTCTGCTGCAGAATCTGTTCAATCCTGCTGACTCGCTGAGTTGCCGTGGTGATCGTGCGGTCATCAGGATCAAGGTCGACCAGCGTCATCAGCAATTGCTGATCTTTGCTGATGAGCATGTCATTCAGCAGCGGGAGCTGTCTGATTCTTTCCTGCAGCAGTTCCGGATTGGAGTACTGAGCCTCAGCAAGCAATGGCAGCCAGCTGATGTTTCGACCTGAACGAAGTGAGATTCGTGGGCGTCTGAGTGTGATAATGGAGGTAACATCGCGTACTCCGTCGACTTCCCGTGACTGCTCCGCGAACTGCTTCATCCAGCGCAGACAGTCTTCCCGCAGAAGTGAGCGATCGTCCGTGGCCTCCAGCAGAACAAGAACGATGCTGTCTTCGAAGCGAAACAGACTCTTGTGAGCCTCGCAGAATTCGACTGCCGTGTTGTTGCCGACGTAGACCTGTTCCGGTGAGAAGTCAGTTCGCAGTCGCAGAACGCCGGATCCGATGATGGCCGTCAGAACGAAAATCACGATCAGCGCGGTCTTCGGTCGTGCCATCAGAAGATTGAAAAGGCGAGTCATTAGAGCAGTTTACGTATTGTCGTAGACGGTACTGGCTCGTGGGAACAACGAAACGGCTATAGAAAAGCGTGATTCGCGGCCACAAGGCAGCGCGAATCGCTGTCATGGCGGGCTGGAGTGGAGGAAACGGGAGAAAATTCTTGTGGCTGCCGTCTTCTGCCCTCAGATTCAGACATTCGCTGGTGTCTGAAACTGAAATGTCGCTGGCTTCGAATAACGCCGCCTGCGATCGTGAACAGCTGCCGCCACCTACATACTCTCGTTTTTGTCACCGGCGTCAACTTCAGCCGATGAAAAATACCGAGCGGCCGGAATCATCACAGCGGCCTTAACAAATCGCCCGGTCGAATACACGAATCCGGCTCCGGCATCGTTCAGAAATGTGAACGCGAAAATTGTTGTCAGAGCAGCCAACGAAAGAAGCGAGATGCGCAGTGTAGCGTGGCTGGCAAGCATCCTGATGGAATTGTGAAAGGGCGGCGGCTCCGACAGATTCTGTGAAGCGTGCTCTGTCGCATCTTCATAGCCAAACAACAACTCGCCGCTGACGGGGATCAATTCCGAAGTGTCGTCACCGTGTTGTCGAGACTCTCCAGCCAGGCGACGGACGAACTCCGGATCCGTCCGCAGTGCTTCTTCAACACGCTCCAGGTAGTCAACGTCCTGTTCCAGGGCGATCAGATGTCGGGCATTCCCCTGGTGTTCGTGGCGTACCTGATTCCAAACGGAGAACTTTGGGGCCAACGCGACCATGGCATACACGCACGCCGCAAAGGTCAGCGCAAACCAAAAGCACAGAGAGACGATCCACGTCGAGGATGCAGGCGCTGGCGGTTCAGGTTGTGAATTATACATGGTCACATTCGCATGCCCTGTTTGACGTGTTGCAGCGATCCGGCGTAGCTTCTCCACTGACACTGTGTCCGTGGGCCTGTGGTCCGTGCACGAAAAAAGCCCGGCTTCTGCGCAAAGCCGGGCTTTCTGAATTATCTCAAAATCGATGACAGCGTAGAAACTCTGCCGCACCGGTGTTGGACAAAGTATTACGAAATCGTGCCGCCGAAGGCGGCAGTGTCACCGAGGATCTCTTCAATTCTTAATAGCTGATTATACTTGCAGATTCGGTCCGTTCGGCTTGCTGAACCTGTTTTGATCTGACCGGTGCGAAGTGCCACGGCAAGGTCCGCGATCGTGTTGTCTTCGGTTTCGCCTGATCGATGACTCATGACCGCCGTGTAACCATTTTGATAGGCCATCTGAACGGCCGCAATGGTTTCGGTGAGTGTACCGATCTGGTTTACCTTGACGAGAATGCTGTTTGCGATGCCCTTGTCGATTCCTTCGCTGAGACGTTTTACGTTGGTTACGAACAGGTCGTCACCGACAAGCTGGCACCGGTCACCAATGGTATCGGTCAGTTTCTTCCAGCCATCCCAGTCGTCTTCGTCCAAACCGTCTTCGATGCTGCAGATTGGGTACTTGTCGACCCACGATGCCAGCAGGTCGACCATTTCGTCAGAACCGATGGATTTGCCTTCCAGCGTGTATTTGCCATTGTCATGAAATTCGGAGGCCGCACAGTCCAGAGCAATCTTGATCTGCTCACCCGGTTTATAGCCCGCGTTTTCAATGGCTGTCAGGATGACTTCGATCGCTTCCTGATTGGTCTTCAGGTCAGGAGCAAATCCGCCCTCATCACCAACGGCCGTTGACAGCCCCTTATCTGCGAGCACCTTCTTCAGTGCATGGAAGGTTTCCGTGCCGGCTCGCAATGACTCACTGAACGAGTCGAAGCCGAGTGGCATGACCATGAACTCCTGAATGTCGATGCCGTTATTGGCGTGCTCGCCGCCGTTGATGATGTTCATCATCGGAGCAGGCAGACAGTTTGCGCCAACACCACCAAGGTATCGGAACAGCGGCAGGAAACTGACTCGTGCCGCAGCATGAGCTGTGGCGAGTGAACAGGCCAGGATCGCATTGGCACCAAGTCGAGACTTGTTTTCCGTGCCGTCCAGGTCCAGCATGATCTGGTCGATGGTTGCCTGGTCTGTGACGTCCTGATCGATAATCGCGTCACCGATCTCTTCGTTGATGTTCTGGACGGCCTGTAGAACACCCTTGCCAAGGTAACGGCCCTTGTTGTCTGTGTCTCGAAGTTCACATGCTTCGTGAGCTCCTGTGCTGGCGCCGCTGGGCACGGCCGCTCGCCCGACGGTGCCGTCTTCGACCTGAATATCAACTTCAACAGTTGGATTGCCGCGACTGTCAAGAATTTCGCGTGCGTGCACGGCCGAGATTGCCATACTCATAGAGATTTTCCTTTGCGTTATTGGTTAGTTTTAAAGCGTCGTCCCCTGTTTCCCTGATGGAAAGAGGTTTCGTTTTTCGTGTTGTTAGCTATCAAACGACCTGGATTGTCGGACGGTCACAATGACCATGATTCCATTGTTGGGCCGAGCAATTGGACGCGGCCTGCATTTGACCGAAGTCAATGTTCCGTTAACTCTTTCGGTTCGCTGGCCAACGAACGTCAATACGATCTGATCGTTGCCGAACCTCAGCCCTTATTCGTCCACTGATCCGCGTGAGGGAAAAGCGACATGAACACGGCTAATCCAGGTACCGCTTATTCGCCGCAGCGACTCCTGCACCTGGTTTGGCGTTCTGCCCCTGGGCTGCCAGGCATTGTTCCAGCGCGCCAAGAAACAGGATAACGTTTGATTTCTTTGCAGCTTCGCCCATCAGGCCGATCCGCCATGTCTTACCCTTCATGGGACCGAGTCCACCACCGATTTCGATTCCGAAGTCGTTCAATAACTGCTTGCGGACAGCTGCATCGTCGACCCCCGTCGGAATCAGTACAGAATTCAGCATCGGCAGACTGTGATCGGGATTTGCTACCGAGTAGCCGATGCCCATTGCTTCCAGCCCTGACTTCAGAGCTTCATGATGCAGACGGTGTCGAGCGAAGCGGGCTTCAAGACCTTCTTCAAGCACCAGTCGCAGGGCCTGGTGCAGGCCGTAATTCATATTGATCGGTGCTGTGTGATGATACGCTCGGTCAGCGCCCCAGTAGTTGCGAAGCATACTGATGTCGAGATACCAGCTGGACACCTTCTGTTTTCGAGCATCCATCGCTTCCAGAGCCTTCGGGCTGAAGGTGACTGGCGACAGGCCCGGCGGACAGCTGAGGCATTTCTGTGTGCCGCTGTAAGCGGCGTCAATATTCAGGCTGTCGATTTCCACGGGCAGGCCACCCAGCGACGTGACACAGTCGACCAGCAGCAAAGCTCCGGCGCTATGCACGACCCGGCTGATTTCTTCCAGAGGCTGCAGGGCGCCCGTTGATGTTTCTGCATGAACGATGCCCACGACTTTGGGTTTGTGCTGCTCAACGGCCGCGGCGATTTCTTCGACGGAAAAGACTTCGCCGAATGGTCGTTCCAGCTTCGTGACGTTCGCGCCAACTCGTTCTGCCACGTCGGCCATACGTCCGCCAAACACACCGTTTTGACAGATGATCGCATTGTCGCCCGGTTCTATCAGATTGACGACGCAGGTTTCCATTCCGGCACTTCCTGTGCCGCTGATGGCCATCGTCATCTGATTTTCGGTTTGGAAGACCTGCCGCAGCATGGTCTGCACTTCGTCCATGACCTGCAGGAAATACGGGTCCAGGTGCCCAACCGTTGGCGCCGCCATCGCTGCCAGAACACTGGGAGCAATGTCGCTCGGACCAGGTCCCATCAGGGTGCGAACCGGAGGTTGAACCGGGTTTGGACAGGTTGCATTCATTTCAAAACGAATTCCTGGGATTTGGTGTACTCAGGGTCATTCCGACCAGCATTCACGCCTGCCCCAACATAACAAAGTCAGCGTATGGGGCAAAACGCCCTGTGTTCCGGCTCCATACGATTTCGCACAAACGGGATGCCATTTCCGGAAGTCCCGTGCCTTTGATCAGTTGCCGCATCACTAACCAGTGCTGTTTACGAGGGGTGTCCGTGGCCATCCCGGCGGCGTTCTTATCGTCACTACGACTGTTGAGGCCGCCACCCGCACTGGATGTGCTGGATGCAACGATTGTGTCTGCAGCGGATGGTGGGGTGTTTCCGGCGAGTTGACATTTTGCAACGTCCAGCGAACCCATGCTGTGGCATGTTTGGATGATTACGCAGTGTCGCTCAGGCAGGCCTAAACTGCGAAACGTCCATTCAGAGCCGCACCTGGCGCCAGCAGGCCAACACGCTTCAGGGCATCAGTTCAAAAACAGCACACCCCCTCCAATGACCACCACGTTGAATGAAACTGATCGAACTGGATGGTGGGTGTATACCTCGCTGGTGATCGCAGCTCTTGCGGCGTTCCTGCCGTCTGTCTGGTTTGACTTCGTGAACTGGGACGATCCGGCATACGTCCTGCACAATGATCTGATCACGAGCTGGTCGCCGTCGAATCTGTGGGGAGTCGCCACGGAAACGGTCACTCGGAATTACGCTCCTCTGACAATCCTGTCGTTGCTGATCGATCACACACTTTGGGGCATGAATCCATCTGGATATCATGCCACCAACGTACTGCTGCACATTGTTAACGGCCTGTTGGTCTTTGTGCTGGTGCGACAGCTGACAGGCAAACAGTTCGTTGCCTGGGTCACGGCTGCGTTGTTTCTGGTGCATCCTGTGCAAATCGAAACGGTGGGATGGATCTCTTCGCGTAAAGGACTTTTGTCTGCCTCGTTCATGCTGTCCGCACTCATCGTCAGGCTGAAACCCGCACCGGACGCGAAAAGTGATGGCTGGTACGCCGTGTGGCTGGCGGCAGCATTATTGTCCAAGGCACTGGCCGTCGTCGTTCCTGCCATCGTATTGACATACGATGTCTGGGTCCGTCGCCAGAAATTTGCCGATGCTTTCGTGCGTCAGATCATTCCCGGTGTGATGTGCCTGCTGTTGCTGTTCAAGACCATGGCCGCGCAACATTCGATCCTTGGAGGAGTCCGCGGTCACCTGGATTACAGCCTGTGGAAAATCATAGCCATCGACACGACCATCATGTGGCGATACGTCGGCATGCTGTTCTGGCCGACCGATTTGTGCGTGCTGTACGATCCACCGACAACCGGTATCTGGCAGATGGTCGCGCTGGCGACAGCCGGCTGGTGATCGGCGCACTCATTTATCGATCACGGAAGAACGCTCCGGTCATCCTCTGGGCAGCGGCAACGTGGTTGGTGCTGCTGCTGGCTGTGCTGAATTTTTTTCAAAATCACAACGTTAATGAACGACCGGTATCTGTATTTGCCGTGCATCATCGTGTTTGCACTGGCGGCTGCCGGACTCCAGCAACTGCTGGTGATGGCAGACGATCACACTGATACCGTTCTGCGGCATCTGGCAGCCAGCACAAAGTGGGCTGTGGGGCTGACGGCAGTGTGCGCAGCGCTCACGGCAAATTCCCGACATCTGCCCGTTTGGCGTCATCCCGACAGCCTGTGGGCACATGCCATGACAAAGGTTCCACAACTTCCGGTGGTTCGCATTCAGATGGCGCTCACTCGCTACGACAGCGGTCAGCGGCAGGAAGCGATTCGCACGCTGGAACGAGCTCTGCTGGAATGCAATCCCGATGACCTTGATCGCCAGCGAATGACATCCGCCATCGAATCGTGGTCTGAGGAACTGCAGCCCCGTTCGGCCGACGCTTCGCCCGTGACTCGTCGATAATCACAGGCAAGGTCCCCGGTGTCGCCACCAGGGACCACATGGAAACGGTGGCTATTCGCCGAGGCTCATGGTGACCGTTTTCAGTTCGGTGTAATTCTGCAGGCCAGCTTCGCCGAGTTCACGGCCCATGCCGCTCATCTTGAAGCCGCCGAATGGCGCCGCAGCATCGAAAACGTCGTAACAGTTGATCCACACCGTGCCGGCTCGTACGCTGGCAGCGATCTTGTGAGCTTTCTGTACATCGCTGGTCCAGACGGCAGCCGCCAGTCCGAAGGTCGTATCGTTGGCGCGACCGATGGCTTCGTTGATGTCGCTGAACTTCAGCACGCTCAACACCGGACCGAAGATTTCTTCCCGAGCGATCTCCATCTCATCAGTCACGTTGGTGAAGACAGTCGGTTCGATGAAGAACCCGCGATTGCCGACTCGCTGACCGCCGGTGGCGCAGGTAGCGCCTTCTCTGGAGCCGCTTTCGATAAATCGCATGATCTTGTCGAACTGATCTTTATCGACCTGTGGTCCCTGAGTCGTTTCGCTGTCGAACGGATTGCCCAATACTCGCTGACTGGCCTGGGCCACAACACGTTCCACGAATTCTTCATGAATGGCGTCTTCCACAAACAGACGACTGCCGGCACAGCAACACTGTCCCTGGTTGAAGAACAGACCGAACTCGGCACCGGCGATGGCCGCATCCAGATCAGCATCCGCGAAGACAATGTTCGGCGACTTGCCCCCGAGTTCGAATGTGAGTCGTTTTAGTGTCGTGGCGGCGTCGGCCATAATGCGCTGAGCAGTCTCTCCGGATCCTGTGAATGCAATCTTGTCGATCAACGGATGCTTCACAATCGCCGCCCCCGCAGTGGGACCGTAGCCAGGCACGATGTTGATGACGCCCGGAGGAAAGCCTGCCTCCAGTGCCAGTTCGCCCAGACGCAGGCACGTCAGCGGTGTCTGCTCGGCCGGTTTCATGACAACGGTATTCCCGGTTGCCAGTGCCGGACCCCATTTCCATGCCGTCATCAGAATTGGAAAGTTCCACGGGATGATCTGCCCGCAGACACCGATCGGTTCGCGTCGTGTGTAGCAGAAGTAGTCGCCGCGAATCGGAATGGTGTCTCCGTGAATCTTGTCTGCCCAGCCGGCATAGTAGCGCAGGCAGTCAATGGCCAGCGGCAGGTCGGCCGCTCTGGCGTCACCAATGGGTTTTCCGTTGTCGAGTGTTTCCAGAGCAGCCAGTTCGTCCAGGTTGTCGTCCATCAGATCAGCCAGCTTCATCAGCAGACGACCTCGATCACGAGCATCCATTTTCGACCATGGCCCGGATTCGAACGCTGCTCGCGCGGCATGCGCGGCCAGGTCGACATCTTCCTGGTCTCCTTCCGCCACTTCGCAAATGACTTCTTCCGTAGCCGGATTAATTGTCTGAAAAGTCTTGCCACTGACAGCGGGACGCCATTCATCACCGATCAGAATCTGCGTCTGACGAATAGCGGGAGCAACGAACGTACCGGATTCAGTAGTCACTGACATTTGAATTCTCCAAACAAAGATACCAGGAAACTGACCTCCGACGAATCAGGTCACTCAAGAGCCGTCCGCCGACATACACTCAACCCAGAAAGAATTGAACAAGGTTGTCGTCTTAGAGCATTCCAGCTCACGCCGGGACTGAAACTCATGCTCCCGTTCGACAACAAAAGTATGCCAACGTTGAATCCGGAATTCGACCGTTCGGGAAAAAAGGGACGAATCGTGTGGGAATCCAATGTGTTGACTGGGCTGGCTGACAACTTTAGAGCAGTTTACGATAACACGTAGCACGTTCGGGCTCGTGGGAAGCCGATATTGAAGGCCTGTAGCGGCGAGGCAATCGATCGCGCCACGACCTCAGCTGCAACTATATTTTCCGGAGCAATCTTGTGAGATGTGTTTTTATATTGCTAACGATCTTCGCGACGGAGTCGGTGATCGCTCAGCCCGTAGAGTCGGCAGATGCCCGGGATCAGGCAGCGGCCGCCCGAAGAATTCTCGACACGTGGCATGCGGACAATCCGGAACGCGATGATCGATTTCTGCACTTGGTCTGCTGGACTCCTTCCGACAGAGACTTTCCAAAGGACTACAAGCCTCGCCTGACCCGAATCATGGGGCACATCCAGGACTTCTATCTGCGCGAAATGGAACGACTCGGTTTTGGAGAACGCACAATCAACTTGAAATATGACGCCAAACAGCTGCTGGTCCTGCACACCGTCCGTGGGCGTCATGCGACCAGCCACTATGCTGTGCAGTCCGGCAACGAAATTCGAAAAGAATGTCTGCCAACGCTGCATGCGGCAGGAATCGAACCGGATCGCGAGACCATTCTGATTCTGTGCAATCTCGCGACGTGGGATGAGCAACAGCTGCGGTTCACTCATAAATCTCCCTATTACGCGGGTGGCTCCTATCGCAGCGGCACTGCATGGCAGCTGGATTCTCCGGAACTCGACTCACGTAATCTGGGTCTTACGAAACCGATGATTCGTGATGGTCAGTACGGCCGTATTTCTCTTGGTAAGCACAATTCAATCTTCATCGGCGGAATCGCACACGAACTTGGTCACGCCCTTGGGCTTCCTCATTGCAAAGCGCGTCCGGACGAAGCTGTCCGAGGGACGGCTCTGATGGGATCAGGCAACCGAACATACGGCAGTGAAATTCGTGGCGATGGGCGAGGCAGCTTTCTGACGCTGGCTCATGCTCTTCGCCTTGCTTCTCACCCGCAGCTTTCCGGTTCCGTAAAGGGATTGCGGCAGGACGCTTCCGCATCGATAGACGATGTGTCGATCGTGGCCCGTGACAAATCGATTCAGGTTTCCGGTGTCGTCAGCGGCGATCCTCCCATCTATGCTGTTGTTGCCTATTTCGATCCCGATGGAGGGAATGACTACAACGCAACAACAGCAACGGCCGTCCCGTCTGCGGACGGTCGTTTTACGCTGAGTTCGGATGCTTTGGTTTCCGGAAAAGCGGGCCAGTTACGTCTGTTTCCGCTGCACGCCAATGGTTCGGCCGGTGGCCAAATGTCGAGAACGAAGTATCGTTACTCATACAGTGTCGCGGACGATGGAACGCCCGATCTGTCCACAATTCAAGTGCAACAGCAGCTGGCACCGATCGTGGCCGCTCTTGCCGGCGGTGATCGCGACAAGGCAATTTCGCTGGCGGCAGACATCAAATTGGCAAAGGCTGCGACGATAGCCATGCGCCTGACGCAGCCATCCGTCCCCACGCAAGATCCAGCGGAATTCGATGGTGGTTCAAGTGTGATCAGTTTGACAGATTTCACGACGACGTCGGCCACCGTGGGTTGGGCCCGTCCAGCGTTCAATCGCGTTCCTGACAATACAATGCTGCTGGAATCCGGCGGACAAATTTACGAAACGGGAATCTACGCCCACGCACCTGCCCGCCATGTGTATCAGCTTGGCGAAAAATGGAACTCCCTCAGTGGCAAAGTCGGACTGGCGTCCGGGCATCGCGGTTCCGTGCAGTTTGAAATCACAGGCGACGGCAAAACCGTGTGGAAGTCACAGGTCATTCGTTCTGACAACACGGCCGACTTCGAAGTGAAGCTCGACGGCGTCCAGCAACTGGAACTGCTGACTCATCCGACGGACGACGGTCCGGGCGCCGACTGGGGACTTTGGCTGGATCCGATGCTGAAACGGAAACTTGCCCGATGACTGCACCGCCGGCACGGTAGGTACGTACGCAAGCCGCTTTTCGTGATCACTATGTTGCAGAAGTGGGCCGGACTGCCTGTCGCGCTGTTACGGCACCGTCTGCACATTCCTGTTTCACCCCAACACCGGAGCAGCGTCACTCCGTTCCTGGATCCGGCCTGCATTACGTTCACAGCCATGCGGCAATTGCAGAGGCGACCGTGGGATGAATCAGAAATCCGACGCCATGGTGCGGATTCGATTTGCCGCCACGAACGGCAAGGTTGTACATCCGTTTGTCGGTAATCGAATTCACGTAGCCAAGCTTCTTCATTTCCTTGAAGTCACCGGCCACCTTCTGGTCGTGTGAGATGTAGTCATCTTCAGCGGCAACGTTTAGCCAATCGACGACGTTTGTGGGATAGCGGTCAGCCGAAGCACGATTTGTTCCCTTCAGATTATCCTTGACGGTTTCATCCGCCAGCGGAGAACCGAGTGTGATCCACAAGTCAATTTTTCGATTCCACGGCCGCCCACGATACTCGCCATAGTGCGAGAGCTTCCAGAATACGTCGTAGCAGATCATCGAGCCGAGGCTATGGCCCCGATCACGCAAACGTCTCCCTGCCTCTTCAGTGCCTTGATGATGGCGTTGGTGAAGACCGCTCTGACCTGGCTGCCGAGTTGGTCTGAACCCCAGTATTCGGTGTCACGAAATGGCAACACTTTTGGTGTCAGAGACGGCGAATTTAAACCTCTCAGAATACTGGGGAGGAATTAGCAGTGAAAACGCCCCGCCTGCGCCCAGCACAATCGAATTCAGCCCGCATATATCCCATGCGGATTTTTTCGTGCCACGAGGAAGACACCACGATGAGCAGTAACAACGTATGGGCAGCATGGTATCGAGTCTTGTTGGACGTTCCTGAGATCATTGGTGGGGAGCCGTGTCTGGCCATGGTCATCAGTCAGGTGTATCTGGACGCCCTGAGACCGGTCCATTTCGATTCCATCGCCGCCACGCCGGTCCAGTTCGACTCAATCGTGCTGCATGAAGCAAGCCACCTGTTCCAGTATCGCCCGGCTCGCAAATGCAGCTATGATCATGCCAGCATACGGCACACGGCGGGCAGCTCGGTCGACATCAATGCGGGGAAACAAAAGTGGTTCCAACACGGCATTGATTTTCTCAGATGCATGTTCCATCTCCGCTACCGGATGAAACAGCGATTTCACCATACCTGCCTGCCGCTGGCATTTAACCACCGATTCTACGGCCTGAGTCCGGCAGCCGATTACGGTCGAGCGTTTGGTGACGCACCACGAAAACTATCGCATCTGCCGATTCGAGAAGCGACCGCGCGACCACTGCCCACGGCAGCACTTGACCTTTGGGGCCGCGATGTTGTGGCCTCACTCTCCTTTAGTCAGAAAGAAACAGCATGAACACAGCGACACAGGAACGAGTGACAGAAACAGAACGGGATGAATTCCCGGACGGAGTGGAAACTTTGGAAGTCCGGGTGTCTGAAGAGGACGCGGCAAAGTTTCGGGAAATGGCAGTCAAAGTCTTTGCCGGTGAAAGCTTTGCGCGGCCACTTCGATCGCACCACGCTTTTTCTAACCAAATTACCAAAGATCAGAAGCTCGTTCGGAGTCCGGCCGCGCCGTGCCATCGTCCAAACGAATCACATGCCTATCTCTTTCACCTCAAATTGCGTTTACGCTTGTTTATGCAAAAATCGCTGGACCACTTCACCGACCACAAGTCTTAGAACCTTGTTGAATACCCTGCGCTCACGGACCAAGGTTTCTCCTTCTCTGCCTGCTGTTTGAACAACTCTGAAAGGGCGCGTTCCGCAGCCATCCGCGCCACGTCCTGTGCGACATTTTCCCAGTCCTTGCTTGAATACGTGCCGCTCACTTCCCAAGGTTTGGGGGCATAATACGATCCCACCTCAAAACTCTTACCAGAGCCCTTAAAGTCAGATGACGGTCCACCGACCAGTGGAAATCGCGCCATCTTGCTCGGTGTGGCCTTTATCACTGGAGTCTGCTCGAAGTTCAGATTCTTTAGGATGGATGCTGCGCCTTCGAGCACTGTTTGGACACCCTCGAATGCTAGTTCCGTTTTCAAGACTTCCTTCAGCGCGTAAGTAAATGCCGAAAGCCCCAATGTTCGCGGTCCCTCCGCAGAAGCTCTTTGGTCGGCGCGACACGCCGCAATCATTAATCCATTAAACTCTGGCTGCCCCGATTCATCATCTTGGAAAGATTTCGTTGGTTCAATTAAACGCGTCGCAATCGGTGTGCAACCAAACGGCTTGACTGTGGTAACTGAGCGAAGCTCGGCAACTGCCTCAACATACTCTGTCGATGTATCGGGCATGAATACCTTCGAGCGATAGATGAAGTCACCTTCCGGCATGAAGAGTTTTGACATTCCTCCTGCGTGACACGCGTCAATCACCATCGAGAGTACACCCGGAGGGGCGACTTCGGCCAGCTTGACAATTTCGTCGTCGAACAAGAATCCGTCATGAAGGCACAAGCACTCTTCGTATTCTCCGTTCACCAACTTATAATAACCGTGTCCGGAGAAGAAGAAACACAATTGATCACTGACAGTCGCTCCTTTAACAAGCTCCCCAAACTTTGTCTTTACGTCACCCACCGTCGCTTTAGCGTCAACCAGTTTGTCCACCTCCTTGAATCCAAACTGATCGACTAAAATCGTTTCAATAGTATTTGCGTCGGCCACACAACTGGTGAGGTCATTAGAATTCCCTGGATAGTCGTCAATTGCAACGATTAGACATCTCTTGGCCATGAGTTGTTCCCTTGGTTAAATGTGGTGATGAGTCTTGATGGAGTGTTCGCATCGTTGGTCGCTGGCAACGTCCCAAAGTCACCCAAACTAATCGTCATTCTTAGAGACGCACGCGCAATCGGCTACGGAATTGCTTAGGATCAAAATGGCCTCTCGGGGAAGCCTACAGGAAGACAACCAGAATGAAATACGCGGTTCGTCGTCGAAAACATCGTAGTCCCGGCGATTTTTTCATCCGCTTACGGCGACTTCCGTTTATGTTTCGTACGGCCTTGAGGGACAAGCACCGCTGGCAGAGGCAACTCGCTCGGGTCGATCCAGTCCTTTCGCAGCAGTGTCCAGAATTCCGTTGCCAATTGCCGCTCGACGTAGGCGTACGGGGGGCGTACGCGAGCCAGCCGTAACCGGTTTCGCCCTAACTGTTGCGGATCACGCCCTTCGGCGACGTGCCTTTTTGGTCGTCATACCCGGCTGCCAGGACGGCATGACCACCACGGATCGAATCGAACGTGGGGCGATACGGGATGTTGGCGGCGACGGTCAATGAAGTAGGAACCGGAAAACCGAAGAGGACCGGAAAACCGAAGAGGATCGGAAACCCCTGCGCCGTGCGGTATACCAACGCATTCGGCTCATCGTTGGGCAACTTCCTTCGCTGAGACCTCTGCAGGCTCCGGTGCAATCGGAGAGCTGCGGCGTGCCAGCACGTTTCGCCTCTGCGTTCAGTCACACGGCATCAAACGATCTAATAGCGGTTGTGTGCCACTGGCTTTGCCAGTGTTGTTTCAGGACGCACTGGCAAAGCCAGTGGCACCCCAGCAATTGGGGCTCATTAGAGCCACGCGACTATTCTTGATCTTCTTCAGTCACTTGAGCCCACATCACGTATTGACTACTCATGAGTCGTCCCCCTTTGTGACGCTTCAAATCAACAATCCCCGCGTGCCGTATCTGCCATGAATCGCCCTGAACGAACTCCAATGGGGTTCATGTCCATCATGTTGATTGTATTTGGTGGCTTTGGCATTTTGACTGGCGGAATGTTCTGCGTGCAAAACTGGGGAGCATCTTCCACTCCCGTAGCATTCACTCTGGAGGAATTAGAGGCCGGCGTAGAGCCGCCCAATATCCATCTGGCGTTGGGTGCTCATGTGGCGCTCTATGATTCAGCGATTACAGCTTTCATGGTGAAAAAGGGCGAAACGACTCCGCGACGCGGTGCGAAAATGAACTACACAATTTACCCGATCGTTTCCGTCGACCACCCGCTCGCCAAAGAAACCACGGTTGACTTCGGCAACAACGTGTTCAAAGTCCTGATTCTATCGAATCGATTTTACTCAGCCGGAGAGATGCCGCGGTCGCCGCGGACAGAGCAAAGCGTCAGCGGCCTGGTGTTGAATGGCATTCGAAGCGTTAGCCTTGATGAGCAGCATCTGATCCAGTCACAATACCCCAATATTGACTTCTGCAACGTTATTCTGTTGAAGCAGGGACTGAGGCCCGTCCCGGTTGTGTTACGGGTGGGATTGATCGCAGCAGGTATCGCGTTCGTTTTGCTTGGACTCGCGGCACGTTCACAGAATTCTCAGAAGCAGTTGGCTGAGCTGGCAGAGTGATTCAAGCGGCATTCCTTTCGGTGGTTGTCTTCAATCTTCTAATGGTTGTGCCAGTCACTGTTCACATGTTGGGCGTTGCATCCTTGACTCGGTCCGCCTTCTGCAGCGGCGTCGCTTGTCTTAAGCATTCCTGACATGCAAGAATGAGTCGCGAACACTCTTTGACACGCCGTGCTTTTACGCACCCATTTTTGAAATGACCGTCATGCGAATCCCAGTTCCTGTTCTTCTGTCCTCTTTGTTGCTGACAGCGACGTTCAGTTCGTCGATGGCGGCAGACACCCCTGCGCGCCGTTTTATTGCGGCGGATTCGTCTAAGCAGCGAATTGCGGTTGTTGGTGAGGATGGAAAAATCGAATGGGAACGCAGGATCGGTCCGTTGCACGATCTGCATGTGCTGACCAATGGCAATGTCCTGTTCCAGGACACGTGGACTCATGTGCTGGAAGTGAATCCGAAGACCGACGATGTTGTGTGGGAATATGAAGCAAAGACGGCCGCCGGCAATCAGGGGCGGCGGATCGAAATTCATGCGTTTCAACGACTGGATAATGGCAATACAATGGTTGTCGAATCCGGCCGTGCCCGGATTTTGGAACTGGATGCGGACGGCAACATCGCCACCTTGATTCCGCTGAAAGTGGAGAACCCGCACCCACACCGTGACACTCGTCTGGTTCGCAAACTGTCGACCGGAAACTACCTGGCCTGCCACGAAGGAGATGGTGTGGTGCGGGAATATGACCCCACCGGAAAAGTGGTCTGGGAGTACCGAGTGCCTTTGTTTGGACGTGAACGCGCCAATGGTCACGGTGTGGAAGCGTTCGGCAATCAGTGCTTTTGTGCAGTGCGACTGAAGAGCGGCAACACGCTGATCAGCACCGGAAATGGTCATGGCATTATCGAAGTGACGCCGGCCGGTCAGGATGTCTGGAGCATTCATCAGAACGACCTGCCCGACATTCAGTTGGCGTGGGTGACGTCGTTGCAGGTTCTGCCCGGCGGAAATATTCTCATCGGCAACTGTCACGCCGGCCCTGAGAATCCGCAGCTAATCGAAGTGGATCGCCAGAAACGTGTCGTGTGGACGTTTAAGGATTTTGAACGATTTGGTAATTCGCTGACGAATTCGCAGATTCTGTCCAGCGACGGCAAGCCCGTTCGCGCGGGGCTGAGGTAACTGGTGCTGCGTCGAATCGTCCTGCGTCATGGAGGCCTGTGGACGAAGGGGCCGTTCGCCAGCGAGTCACGCGGTATGCTATGTTTCATTCACTGGTGTTTGAGTAGGGGAGATTACGTGATGTTCAGGCTGACGGGTTTTCAGACGTTACAGACACCGTTGTTGCAGTCGCAAGTCATTGCTGTCCTGATCGCTGCATTATTTGTCCCGTCTGCAGTGCAGGCGCAGGAACCCAGGGTGAAGCTCAAACCTCACCCGGCGGCGGTGCCGAACACGCATGATCCTGGTGAAGTCGACAAGCCGGAACTGGTTCCGTTCGTTGTGAAGGACAAGACGCGACTTCCTGGCGTTGTGGTTGACGAAACCGAAGCGACTCTGGTGGGCAAGTGGCAGTACTCGACGCATACTCCGCCGTACGTCGGGC
Source organism: Fuerstiella sp. (assembly GCA_029247265.1). Taxonomy (GTDB): domain Bacteria; phylum Planctomycetota; class Planctomycetia; order Planctomycetales; family Planctomycetaceae; genus Fuerstiella. The sequence continues at coordinate 21,740 of JAQWLN010000127.1, read as the reverse complement.
TTGGCTATCTGCACGATCAGAAATCCGGAAAGGGTGAAAGCTCGGTCACGTTTACTCCCGACCTGCCAGTCGCGGGCGTCTACGAAGTACGTCTGTCGCATTGCTACAACGTCCGCCGGTCGACGAACACGCCCGTCACCATTCATCATGCCAACGGCGAAAAATCCGTCCGCATCAATCAGCAGGACATTCCAAAGCACGATCGTCTGTTTCGCTCACTGGGTCAGTTTCGTTTCGAATCCGGCAAACAGGGCTGGGTACGCATTTCAACAGGTGGTACCGATGGGAAGTACGTCATCGCAGATGCCGTACAATTTATTCCTGTACAGACGAAGGTCCTGCGGGCCGGCTTACAGAACGCAGTCGCAGAATCAGAACCACAGCACTACAAACTGACGGCTCGCGCCAGCGAAATCGATTCGCGAGTCAAATCGCACCCCGAAATTGGTTTTCTGATCGAAACCCAGGGCGGAAAGCCGGCCGACGTGCAGCACGCTGCTGTGGACACTCGAGTGGCATCGCGCGGAAAGCTGGTCATCTGGTTGATGGGGCACAACGAACAACTCTTCGATCGCATTAACAGCTACGGGATCCACGCCATCCGTCCGCACTACGCCAACCGCTGGTTTTCTCTTTGCTGTCGGGAGACTCCCGTCGGGGAACACTGTCGAGGAAATGTCCGGCTGGAAGCGGCCACCGGCGAAGACTTCAGTGATGATGTTACGATTCCCAAACCCGATGGCATGATGGAGCGATCGTTCCAATTTGTGAAGTGGCTGGAAAAAGAGAATCCCGCCGGCGATTGGGGGCAGTTTCTGAGTGCGGACAGGAAGGCGCTGCGGTGGGAGAAGATCATCGTATCAGGCAGCTCACACGGTTCGACGACGGCTGCTCGGTTTGCCAAGCACCAGAAGGTCAGTCGAGTGGTGGCGTTCTGCGGCCCGCGGGATCAGCTGCAGTCATGGCAGTCGCTGCCGTCTGCGACTCCGGAGAATCGCTACTTTGGTTTCTCTCACGTTCTGGACGGTGGCTGGACGGCGGAGCATTACTGCCGCAGCTGGGAACTTCTCGGTCTGCACAAGTTCGGTCGGATCGTCAACGTGGACCGCACGAAAGCTCCGTTTGAAAATACGCGGCGATTGATCACAGACTTTGACGTTGGTGGTGACGCGCGTCGGGCCCACAGCTCTGTTCAACCCGGCAGTCGGGCTTACAGAAATGACAAAACGAAGGCTTACATGCACGAAGACGTCTGGCGTTATCTGTTTACTCATCCGGTCGACAGCGTCGGCAAAGCCGTACCGATGGATGCAGACTGTGAGAAGAATCAACGGTGATAAGTAGGGCGTGATCAGGGCGTCGGCAGGCAATTCGATATCAGCAAGCCGTTGGGCGGTGTGAACCGTTTACGAAATCCTCGCAATGCCTGGGCGTTCGACTTGCGGATGCGCGCCTGGCCGCGACAATTGCGTCGCCACAAAAAGTAGTCCCTGGATATTCCACGATGTTTCGATGCTTCCTGTTGTTTCTCGTTCTGGTCACCGCTTCTGCCGCTTCTGCCGCGCCTGCAGACGAAATCGATTTTGCCCACGACGTTGTTCCCGTGTTGAAGAAACACTGTGCTGAGTGCCATACGGGGGGAAATTCGGAAGGCGGATTTTCGTTTAACACCCAGCGACAATTGCTGGAATCGGGGTACGCCGAAGCAGGCAAGCCGGACGAATCTCGGATCATGGAACTGATTCGATCCCGCGATGCAGAAGAACAGATGCCGCCGAAGGATCGTAAACGATTGTCGGCAAAAGAAACTGATACCTTGCGGCGGTGGATCACCGCCGGCCTGCCGTGGGAGGCCGGGTTTCGGTTTGGCGAAAGCGGTTATGAACCACCGTTGCTGCCTCGCGACGTCGTTTTGCCACCCGCCGCGTTTTCCGGTCAGAATCCCATCGATCGCATTCTGCAACGATATTTGAGCGAACAGGAAATAACGCCCCTGGAAGTGGTCGATGATGAGGTTTTTCTGCGTCGAGCTTACATGGATCTGATTGGCCTGCCCCCATCGCTGGATGAACAGGAGGATTTTCTAAACGATGCTCGCGGGGATCGCCGTAGTCAGCGGATTGATGATTTGCTTGGCCGTGATCGAGACTATGCCGAACACTGGATGACGTTCTGGAACGACCTGTTGCGCAACGACTATGCGGGTACCGGATATATCGACGGTGGTCGTCGGCAGATCACTGCATGGCTGTATGAAGCGCTCGTGAAGAACAAGCCGTATGATCAGTTTGTACGCGAGTTGATCGCTCCCACGGCGTCTTCGGATGGATTCATCAGTGGAATCAAGTGGCGCGGGAATGTGAATGCCAGTCAGGTACGCGAAGTTCAGTTCGCGCAGAATGTGTCGCAGGTGTTTTTGGGTATCAACATGAAGTGTGCTTCATGCCACGACAGTTTTATTGATCGCTGGACACTGGATGAAGCTTACGGCCTGGCCGCTATTTACTCGATGCGTGAACTTCAGATTCATCGGTGTGATAAACCGGTCGGCCGCATTGCTCAGGCTGCCTGGATCTTTCCGGAAATCGGTGACGTGGATCCGCAGGCCGAACAACCGGTTCGTCTGCAGCAGCTGGCGGCCGTTATGACGTCGCCCAGGAATGGTCGGTTATCTCGAACGATCGTCAATCGCCTGTGGCATCGCTTGATGGGGCACGGCATCGTACATCCGGTCGATGCGATGCACACCGAACCGTGGAATGAAGACCTGCTGGATTACCTGGCCAACTATCTGGTCGCACAGAAATACGATCTGAAAAAAGTGCTGCGGCTGATTGCAACCTCACAGATGTACCAGTCACAATCGGCGCCGGCACAGGATTCCGCGACGTCCGGGGAGTTCACGTTTCGCGGTCCTGTGGCGCGACACCTGACTGCTGAACAGCTGATGGACGGAGTGTGGTCACTGGCTGCGACATCGCCCAGCTCCATCAACGCGACGTTGCCGGCAGATTTGTACTACGGCGATGATGCTTCTGATATTGCGGCGAGCGGTCAGTGGATCTGGACGTATGCGGACACCGCTTCGTCGCCTGCGGGAGAGCGGGCTGCGTTTCGAAAACAGTTGACCTTCGCTAAGAAGCCACGTGGGGCGGTGATGGTGATTACCTGCGACAACGAGTACACCGCGTGGGTCAATGGGAAGAAGGTTGGTGGCGACAAAGACTGGACCAGTATTGAAGTTCTGAATCTGTCACGTCACCTGAAGAATGGTGAAAACGAAATCCTGATCGTGGGTCGAAATGCCGGCGGAGGTCCCAATCTCGCCGGATTGTATGCGGAGATCGTACTTACTGCGGGTGCCAAAAAGTATGTCCGGATTGCGACCGACGAGACCTGGCAGGCCAGTCGCCAGGTGCCCAAACCTCAGCAGACTGATACTGTGCCCTGGCAGGCTGCGGTGCCGGTTGATCAGCAGAACACGTGGGTCGCTGGCAGTGCCGCCATCAAGGCAGAGTTGGCATCGGCGACAAACTCCGTCCGCCGCAGGGCTCGAGCGGCGCTGTTGAGAAGTAATATGCTGATGCGGTCGCTTGGTCGCCCCAATCGCGAGCAGGTCGTGACGACGCGTCCCGCGTCGCTGTCCACTTTACAGGCGATCGATCTGGCTAATGGAGAACTGCTGGACAACATGCTGTCAACGTCTGCTCAGAAATTGCTGCCTCAGTTTGATGATGCGCCATCATTTGTTCGGAAACTGTTTCGGCGAGCGATTGTGCGTGAACCTTCGGTCGCCGAACAGCGTCTGGCTGAGTTAATACTCGGACAGTCACCCACTGCCGAGTCGGTACAGGACCTGCTGTGGCTGCTTGTGATGTTGCCGGAGTTTCAGTTTGTGCAGTAGTGCTTCTTCGAGGCTTGATTATCGGGTTGATGGTTGGTCTTCAGATTTTGTTATGCTCCAACCCCAATTCATGGACTGTTAAACCACGCAGTTGGGCGAATTGCCGAACCGACAACTCGTTGTCGACCCTGACTTTATCATTGTGAGACAGCGAGCTGCCAGGTTGGATGACCATCATGAAATCGGACAAACTTCGACGACGCATCTGCTTTGATGCGGCGCAGCTGTTGCATTCGCGACGTGAATCCAGCTTTCGGACGGCCAAATGGCGTGCCACACGCGCCATTACCCGCAGTTATGTCGCCCCGGAATCCGTTCCGACGGACATGGAAATTCGCATGGCGCTGCAGCAACTGGTGTCGACCATGGTGCCTGCAGATGACGGTGACACCGCCGCGGAAGATCGCTCAGACAATATGGACTCTCGGTTCGATCAGTATTTTTCACTACTGGAACCACTCGATCGAGTGCGACTGCATCGTGACACACACCCGGAAGGCGACCTGTTGTACCACAGCCTGCAGGTCTTTGAACTTGCCAGAGAAGCCCGTCCGTGGGACGAAGAATTTGTGACGGCTGCATTGCTGCACGACGTGGGCAAGGGTATCGACCCGTTTGACGCGGAAACCGCCACGCTCAAGGCACTGGATGGTATCGTGTGGGAGCGGACGATTTGGTTTGTGGAGAATTTACCAACACAGCACCGTCTGTACGACGGCACAATCGGCGTCCGGGCCCGCCGAAGATTGTCACAACACGAAGACGGAGAGGACTTGAAGCTGCTGGCACGATGTGACAGTGATGGTCGAGTTCCCGGACGACGTGTTTGTGAGCTGGACGAAGCGATTGAGTATCTGAAGTCGCTCGCACTCGATGATTTCGGTCTGGATTCTTAGTGCCGTGGGAAAGGTGAGTGGACTTCGAACATGGCGGACACAATGACTTCTGATCACTTCAAAGACGCTACGCGAGTCGACCGAATTGAAGTCGATTGCTGGGGTTTGCTGCAGGCTGCTGTGCATGATAAGTCGTGTGGCTGGCGATTGCCTGTGCTGGCAACCTGCTCGCACGGAGAACTTCGACAGAGGACGGTCGTCCTTCGGAAGGTCGATGCTCAGTCCCGGATGATCTTCGTCCACACCGATGTTCGGTCGCCCAAAATTAAGAGTATTGACGGCAACCAAAACGTGTCATGGTTGTTCTACGACGCGATGCGGCAGGTCCAGTTGCAATTGAAGGGGCTGGCAACTGTGCACACAGACGATGACATCGCGGAACAGGTTTGGCAGGACGAAACCGAGTTCAGCCTGCGAGGCTATATGGCACCATATGTTCCTGGCAGCGTTCGTCTGTCCCCGGAATCCAATCTTCCCGACGAGATCAGGCACAGCGTTCCTGACCGCGTCCAGTTATCGGCCGCTCGCGCGAACTTTGCGGTGATTTCCTGTTCTATCGACACAGCAGACTGGTTGCTGCTGCGACCTGAAGGCAACCTGCGTGCACGCTTCATATACGAAGGCAGTTCTGTATCGCACGCTGACTGGCTGGCTCCATAGATTCGAGACGCAGATGCCGTGTTGAGATCCATTGGTGGACGGACGATCACGATTCGTCATAATTGCTTTCCAGCCAGCCTCAATATGTCTCATGAAGTTGGCCAACAGGTCATATTCGTTGCGCACCGCGCCAGCAGATCCTGTTCTTATCCCCCTACTTGTTTCCTGGAGTCTTTCGATATGTCTCGCCTCACGACCTGCTGCCTGCTTTCTGTGATTGTCTGTCCTCTTGCTCGAGCGGACGACGACGCAGAAAAAACATACCTAATCGTGGCAGATGCTCCAGCGGACTATCAGATTCAGGGTGAATATACCGGCATGCTGGGCCCGGAGGGCAAACAGGAAAAAGTTGGTCTGCAGGTGATCGCACAGGGCGATCACAAGTTTAGTGCTACACGCTATATGGGTGGGTTGCCGGGAGATGGTTCGGTCGGTGAACCGAAGTTTGGCGCGGTCGGTGAAACGATTGACGGTGTCACGAAAATCGTGGCGGAGGGAATCGGCTATGCCATCATCGCACGTGGCTCGGCCCAGGTATTTACTACTGACGACCGTGAAATGGGAACACTGAAGAGAGTCGAACGCAAGAGTCCTACTCTGGGTGCCAAACCACCAGCTGGTGCTGTCGTGTTGTTTGATGGTTCAACGGCCGAACATTTTGAACGCGGTGAAATCACCATGGGAAACCTGCTGGCGGCCGACTGCGAAAGCAAAGCAAAACTCGGTGATCATTCGATGCACCTGGAATTCCGGACGCCGTTCAAGCCCTTTGCTCGCGGCCAGGCTCGCGGCAACAGCGGTGTTTATCTGCAGGGGCGATACGAATGCCAGGTGCTGGATACGTTTGGTCTGGAAGGGAAGAACAATGAATGCGGCGGTATCTATTCCATCGCGGAACCAGCCGTCAACGCATGTTTTCCACCTTTGACATGGCAGACCTACGACATCGATTTCACGGCCGCTCGTTATGAGGACGGCAAGAAGGTTGTCAATGCTCGAACGACGATCAAGCACAACGGCATCACCATTCATGATGACCTTGAGCTTCCTCACGGCACTCCCGGCAAGCTTCCGGAGGAAGAAGGTCCAGGATTGCTGTATCTGCAGGGACACGGAAACCCGGTTGTCTATCGCAACATCTGGTTCGTCCGGAAGTAGGTACAGGCGGCGGCGAATGAAAAGAGCCCCGGTCCTGCGAAAAAGGCCGGGGCTTCTTATTGCGCAAATTGGCCGATCAACGCCAGCCGGTGATGTACGTCTACGAAGCCATGTCGTACGTGAATCAACCGTAGTGACCAACGAGAGCGGGCCAGCAGCTTCCGAGCCTCAGCTCGCATCGGCTGGCGGGCCGTCCCGCACTATGGGATCAGCAGGACAAGGGCCGTGATCCAGAGGAACTCTGAGGCTGCCGCCTCTTCGTTGAAGGGGATCTGGTATTTTTTCTTCGGCACCCATTCGCCGGGCTGATAGTAACCCAGGGCGTATTCTCGCGAGTGTGCCGGGTGCAGGGCGACCTGATACGGCAGGCCGACAACCTGGCCGAAGAATCGGCCGGTGGAAGCGAATGGTTGAATGATCGGATGCCTCGTGTGTCCGTAGCGTTCCAGTCCTGGGTCTTCAAAGTACAGCGGGTGATACCACAGATTCGATGGTGCCCATTGCAGAACTGTCCGTGGAGCGGATTTTGCGATGTACGTACCATTGTCCATCCGCTCATGAAAATCGTCCGGCAACTGAGCGTCTTTGTAGTCACCCCATGCGTAATCAAGTGACGGCTTGATGTCTGAGATTTTACGGGACAGCAGGCCGCTGCCCTGCGGCGGATCAGGAGTGCCTTCGTCCGATGATTCTTCTTCCCCGGAGACGAGAAGGATCTTCATTTCGTAGTCGTCGGTGTCGTACGGTTCTTCAAAATCGGGGTCGTAGAATTCGATCATCCCGGCCGTCCAGCGAGTGATTCTGTCATGAAAGCTTCGTGATTTTCGACGTTGTTTACGGACATTGGCAGCCGTTCCGTGCTGCCCTTGTGGCCCTGACCTCAACGAATAGTGCGGCGACGCGCTGGCATTTGCACTCTCACTGAAGTTAGCCGCACTGGCGTTCTCATCAGTGTTTGGCGTTGGGGGGACGGGCACCGGGGGCAGCGGACCTTCTGCGGTCTCATCCAGCACCAAAGACATGCTTGAGAACGAGGCGGTTCCGTCTTTATCGGATGTCAGCAGGATGTTGTTGGTCTGGAGTTTCGGGGGCGTTGCTGGCGACGCTGGGATTGTTGCTGCGTTCCGTGAGCTCCTGAGCCCATTCAATAAGGCGCGGCTTTGTACTAGCGCCTGGCTTACCTGGGGTGTGGGTACCGGAGGGACCGGAGTTGTCGGCCCGGCTGGTTTGGCGACGACAGTCGAAGCCTGATTTAAAACTGGCGCAGAACCCTGTTGAGCGGTTGCTGTACTGACCAGAAATACGCAGCAGAGGGTCAGGCAAAGAATTCCCGACGACGAAGTCCTGCCGTAGCGACGTTTACGATTGTTTGTCGCCGGAATGTTCCACCGAGTAATTCGGTGCTTCCTGAGTGATTGCGATGTCATGAGGATGGTTTTCCCTAACCGATGCCGCTGAAATCTCGATGAATCGAGCTTTCGTGCGGAGATCCTTTATCGATCCGACGCCTACGTATCCCATTCCAGATCGCAGGCCGCCCGTCAACTGATACAGCACTGGTTGCAGTGCACCCTTGTAAGCGACTCGACCTTCCACACCTTCCGGAACCAGCTTTGAACCGTCGCCGCTGTCGGTGTTACCCTGCCGATATCGTTCACTGCTTCCCTTCACCATGGCTCCCAGCGAACCCATTCCTCGGTAACGCTTGAAGCTCCGACCCTGGTAAAGAATCATCTCTCCAGGACTTTCATCCACTCCTGCCAGCAAACCACCGACCATTGCGGTCCATGCTCCGGCAGCAAGAGCCTTCGTCATATCTCCGCTGTATCTGATGCCACCGTCAGCAATGATTGGGACGTTCGACCCTTCCAGTGCCTTTGCCGCATTGGAAATGGCCGTTAGTTGTGGAACGCCGATTCCGGAAATGATCCGAGTTGTGCAGATCGATCCCGGCCCGATACCCACCTTCACCGCATCCGCTCCGGCATCCGCCAGAGCTTTCGCGCCTTCCGCCGTCGCGATATTGCCAGCAATCACATCGATATCAAATTTGTCTTTAATGGCCCGAATGGTCTCGATGACGTTGCGTGAGTGCCCATGAGCACTGTCCACAACAAGAACATCGACGCCTTTCTCGACCAGTTGAGCGACTCGTTCCAGATCGTACATCCCAACAGCCGCGCCCACGCGCAATCTGCCGCGAGGATCCTTCGACGCCTGCGGAAACTGCAGGTTCTTGTCGATATCCTTGATCGTGATCAAGCCTCTCAGTTGATATTGATCGTCCACCAGCAGCAGTTTCTCGACCTTGTTTTCCAGCAGAATTCGTTCTGCTTCCTCCAGATCGGTGTTCTCCCTGGCCGTGACAAGGTTGTCCTTCGTCATGATTTCGGAAACCGGTCGTTCCTTGGTCTCCAGAAAGCGGAGATCGCGGCGCGTCAGGATGCCTACTAATTTGCCATCGACAGTGATGGGAACGCCACCGATGTTGCGTTCGTCCATAATTCGTGACGCCTCACCGGCACTGGTTTCCGGTGGCAGTGTGACCGGGTCAACAATGACGCCGTGCTCACTGCGCTTGACACTGTCGACCTGCAAAGCCTGCTGGTCGATGCTCATGTTCTTGTGAATAATGCCGATTCCGCCCAACTGAGCCATCGCGATGGCCATGTCGCTTTCGGTGACGGTGTCCATGGGACTACTGACAATCGGGACACTCAACGGGATGTTCCGTGTGAGCATCGAATCCAGCGCGACATCTGCCGGTACGACTTCACTGTAGCCTGGTTCCAGCAGGACGTCGTCAAATGTCAGTCCCTTGTAGGTGATACGATCGTGCATTGTTGGTCTCCTTCTATCCTCCGTGGGCGTCTCGGACAGCCGTACAAAACTTGTTTCCGAGCTTTACCAGTGTGGGCACATCCAGTGCTTCAGCGCGTGTTTCCCGGCCGTGTCCCTGTTCTTCAAGGATGGCGTCGACTTCCGGCTTGCTTAGTTGTTTGCTGTACATGGCCACCAGAACACGTCGCAGCAGTTTCCGTCGGTGATGAAATAGTCGCCGCAGAAAATCCAGAAAAAATTTCCTGTCTTCAATCCGGTCACCGCGTCCATCGTGTCGCCAGATGCTGACGATGGCGGAATTGACTTTGGGACGGGGCCAGAAAACTTTCGGGCCAAGTCGGCGAATGATTCGGACGCTGCATTGCGACTGCATCCACACGGACAGTGATCCGTAGCTGGAGGTGCCGGGTTCGGCGATCATCTTTTCGCCCAGTTCAAGTTGAATCGTGCAGACCATCTTTTGCCACGGCAGGTCCGACGCGACCAGATTCGAGATCACAGGTGTGGCCACACTGTAAGGCAGATTTGCGACCAGCTTGAGGTTGCTGCCTGGCCGAGCCTCCAGTGTTCCCTGCAGCAGATCCGTGATCTCGGGCGCGATTGTATTCTTGTTTTTCAGGATGTCGCAATTAATCAGAGTGACGTTATCGCAGTGTTGGGTAGCTTCTGTCGCCAATGCGAACATGTTGCAATCGACTTCGACACTGATGACCCGGCCTGCTTCAGCCGACAGGAATGTCGTCATGCCGCCTGTGCCCGGCCCGACTTCCAGCACGAGGTCGTCTTTCGACAACTCAGCAGCTCGGACCGCGAATTCAATCAGGTTAATATCGATCAGAAAATTCTGTCCAAGATCCGAGCGCGGATTGAAACCGTGCTTATTGAAAAGCTCCATCAGGTACGATCGAGTTTGGCGGTCTTTGTCTTTCACTTAGTTGTGCTGCCCAAGGTCGTTGTAAATACTGTGAGTACCTTTTCCACTCAACAATTTGGCAACATACTTGCCCAGAATATCCAGCTCGATGTTGACTCCGGCACCCACTGAACGCTGCCCCAGCGTCGTTATTTCCAGCGTGTGAGGAATCAATGCCACCGAAAAGCGTTCCGGTTCCACGTTGACCAGTGTCAGACTGATGCCGTCAACGGCGACGGAGCCTTTCGGTACCATCAGCTGCGTCAACTCGGACGGCAGTCGGAACCACATATCGACCCATTCGTGGTTGCGGTCGATTGAATCGATCGTGGCCACTCCGTCGACATGTCCCTGCACAAAGTGTCCGCCCAAGCGTGCTCCCACAGCCAGTGACCGTTCCAGGTTGACTCGCCCACCGACCGTAAGTTCACCGAGACTGGTTTTGGAAAGTGTTTCTTCCCCCGCCTCAAAATCTATGCCATCATCTGTGATTTGCACAACAGTCAGGCAACAGCCACAAATGGAGATGCTGTCCCCGATGTTGACGTCAGCAGAAGGAAAACACTCAGGGTCAGGAGTAATCGTGAGGCGCAGCCCAGCCGATTCCTTCTTCAGGACTCTGACTGTGGCTTGTCCTTCAACGAGACCCGTGAACATTTAGCGTAGCAGTGCAACAAAGGCGGCGTGTGGGTGAAACGGACCCACGAAAATGATCCCGCAGCTCAGCGGTTGTTTGTTGCACGGCAATTCTAGCGAATTTCAGGAGAATTGCACGACCATGGCCAAAGTTTGCACAGAATCCCCGGGGCCAGCGAACGCAGATGTTTCATGAAACGCCTGAGTCGATGTCGGCCGCTTTTGTCCGGCGGAACAACGGCCCGACGTATCTGAGCCAGAGGGCCCGCAGCGGTCCAGCGAAAGCAAACCAGCAAAACAAAACGGGAACCACCAATCCTCGTGCCTTCATCATAAAGATAAGTGCGAGTGCAAAGACCAGCTGAAGCAACTGTTTTCGGCCCCGGTTACCCTTCAATATCTGGTTGAAAATGTGTGGGTAGCGAATGCGGCTGACCATGAGCACGGCCGTGGCCAGGGTGATAAATGGTAACAGCACCGACAAGGTGGGTAACGCGATTCTGGCCACCGGATCCAGCCAGTCCTTTTCGCTCAGCTGCTTAAGGGTATTGATTCCAATCGGAAAGCTGGCAATCACGCCCGCGGCCGCTGGCGAAGGCAGGCCGCTGAAGCCGTCGTGATCGTCCTCTTCGTCGGTCTCAACATTGAAGCGGGCCAGACGGAGTATGGCGCATGCCAGGAAAAGAGCCGCGATTGGCCACAGGAAGTCGAGACTATAGCCAAACGGCATGTAAATCGGATTCTCGCTGGTAGACGCTGTCGTACCTGGAACGCTGAGTGTTTCCATCAGGTGGTGGGCCGGGTTGGTGAGCTTCAGCATCATGAACGCCGGTGCCACTCCGAAGCTTACGACGTCACACAGACTGTCCAGCATGGCACCGAACTCACTGGTCTGGTTCGTCAGCCGTGCGGCACTGCCATCCAATGCATCAAACAGCATCGCTAGGAAAATCAGGTAAGCTGCAAAGACCATTTCGCCGACCGGGTCAAATCCAGCGGTCGGCGGATCGGCAGGAACAACATCAAATGTCGGGCCAACGCGAGCGAGAATCGTGATGGCGCCGAATCCGCAGATCGCATTGCCGAGCGTCAGCATTGTCGGTAATACGGCGAACGCTTTCTGTCGACGCGTTTTCTTCGTGGTGTCGTCCGATTTTACCAATGAAATATTCCAGGCACGGCGGTCGTCGAATTGGCTCAGTTCATATCTACGGACCGACAGCAACAGAGCAGGGCATATGGAATCAATTCCATCCGCGGCCACGAATGAAACCAGCCCGGTTTAGTTGCTCTCGCCGGTTGCGGAATAGCTCGCCAGAATGGATGTTCCGGCTTTTACTTTGTTACCCAGTTGTGTGCGAATCTGCAGGCTGGCCTCACGCGGCAGTACCAGTTCTGTGCGCGATCCCAATTTGATCATGCCAAACTGTTCGCCTGCATCCAATTTATCACCTGGTTTCACCCAGCACACGATCCGTCTGGCGATTGCACCCGTAATCTGCCGAATCACCATGCCTCGATAGGGGGGTTCTGACGATTCCAACAGCACTGCCAGTTGTTCATTTTCCCGAGCAGATTCCGGACGAAGTGCATTCAGGTACTTGCCGGGACGGTATTTCAGGCCGATCACCCGGCCGGCAATCGGGCTTCGGTTGATGTGTACATTGAAGATCGACAGAAATATTCCGATCTTCACGGCCGGACCGCCTACGAACTCATCGTGTTCCAATTCCTCAATATCGACGATCTTGCCGTCTGCCGGTGATACGACGACACCCGGTTCGGTCGGGATGCTACGGTTGGGGTCCCGAAAGAACCACGCAATCAGAATGCCGACCACACCTGCGGCCATCGCTAACACAGCCGCAACGATCTGAGTTGTGCCGACTGTTGATGCTGTCCACGCTCCGAACCCGGCGGCTGCGGCAAAGAAACCGCCGCCCATTAAAAGCAATTCGGCCAACCCAACTCGAGCAAACGGCAGTTGGTCTCGCCAGGTAAACGGATCATCGGCTTTTTCCCAGTAGTACCCGCCCTGATTCTGATGGAACTTCAGGTCACGAGGGTCCAGCACTGGATGCGGACAGGGATTGAATTCGCCTTTGCGGCATTCGGCCATTCGACGCACGTAGCCGCGGCGGAACACGTTTAGCCAGCAACGTCGAACTCGCCCCCATGCCTGTTCCAGATGAATCACCACGCCACTACCCGGCTGGATATCCTGCAACTGAGGATCCATCGGCAGCAGTTCTCGCTGCTCATCGGATGAATTATCAGAATGATCGGTCATTGGAAGCGTTCTCAACCTGCACCTGTGTGATGGCGACTTTTCAAAATTCGTAGCTGAGCCCGTGAGAGCCTGGACGAACGATCAGCAGTACCCGATTGCTGATGAATTCAGCAATCAGTACGGAAATCGTGGCGTCAGCGGACGCAGGATTCCAGTAGCTGGCATTGCATTCATTCAGAATGCCAGTGATGGCAATTCTCAGGCAGGTTTTGTTGCGGAAATATTGATTTTCAATCCGTCGTACCCGGGTTCTACGCCATCCGGTAGTTCACTAGCCAGCGAATCATAGTCCAGGTCATGAGCCATGTGGGTCAGGATGGTGCGTCGAGGCCTCAGCCGTTCGTGCCACTTCACTGCTTCCGCGACGTGCATATGAGTGGGGTGTGGCTTGTGCCGCAGCGCATCAATGACCAATGTGTCCAGTCCGGTCAGCATCTCCCGGCTGTCGGCCGGTATGGTGGACACGTCGGTACAGAAGGCAACGTCGCCGATGCGATATCCCACGATTGGCAGTCTTCCGTGGTGCAGGCGGATGGGCAGCATCCGAAGTCCCAGCACGTCGAAGGCCTGCCCCGCTTCAATTCGCTGAAATGTGAGTCTTGGGACGGCAAAGCGATGAGCATGCTGCGTCGGGTCAGCAAATGCGTAATGAAAAATATGACGGATGTTTTCTTCCACGGTCTCTTCGCAGAACAGCGGAATACTTCCCGCGCCTGAGCGGCGAAACTGATCACGATCAAAGTCGTCGCCGTTGGCGGCGGCAATCCGTTCCGCTTCCGCTAAAAGCTGGTTCTCAATGCGAAAACCGAAAATTCGCAGATCATCCAGGCCCATGACATGATCGGCATGAGCGTGAGTGAAGACGGCGGCCCTGATGAGTGACGCCTTGTTCTGCAGCAGCTGCAGTCGAAGTTCCGGCCCGGTGTCAATTACAAATTCGCCGCCAGGTGCGCGGACCAAGACGCCGGTCCGAGTGCGTTGGTTCTTTGGGTTCTGCGACGTACATACGGGACATTCACAACCTACGATCGGAACGCCGACACTGGTGCCCGTCCCCATTAGAATCAAATGAGGCGAGTCGGGCCCTGAATCGGAAGGAAGTTCGGCGGCGGACAATGACAAGCGATCTTTCTACTGCGGCTGACTTACTTTTCGCCCGATACGACTTCCGCAATGTTGTGAGAATGATCTCGCACACGGGCATAAGCGTTCAGCGTCGCCATATAGGCCACGCTGACAAGTGGTGCGATGGAACCGCTGGAAAGATCTTCCAGGTGCTTACGACGCAATTGTTTAATCTCATTCCGCGCTCGCTTGGACATTGCGTCCGTCTTTGTCAGAACACTGCGGTTTTCCTGCGATAATGCCTCATTGACTGCAGCAAGGTAGTCCGCAACGTAACGATTGAGTTCTGCGAGTCCTTCCCGCTGTTCTGCAGTGAAGCGATGTCCGTCTCGACGCAGTTTGCGGTCGAATTTATCCAGGTTGACTATGTAGTCACTGACCGATTCATATTCGTCAGCCATTCGTAACTGCTGCCGTGCTTCGTCAGCAACCGAATGGGGAACATTGCCGGCCAGCAGATTCGTGATGAATTCCGCGATTTCATCCTGCATTGAATCCAGCACCTGTTCCCGCTGTCTCAGACGGTCCGCGAGCGCTTTGTCCGGTTCATCCTGCTGCAGCAGTTCTGCCAGCCATTCCAGCATCTTGGAACAACCGACGCTCATCTTTTCAACTTCTTTCCGCGACTGCTCGATGGCCAGCAATGGAGTTTCCAGAATTCGAATGTCCAGGTCCGTCAGGCGTGGCTTCTCTTTGAATTCCTTTGACGGCACCAGTTGGTTCAGCATTTTCACAAACCACGGCATGAATGGCAGAAACAGAATTGTGTTCACTACGTTGAAGACGGAATGCGTGGCTGCAATCATTGGTGTACTGTTCGGAAACGTTTCCTTTCCGTCCACCATCACGATGTGTGTCACGTCGAGCTGGACGATCGACTGAATTACCACGATGTACCATTGAAAGATCAGGGTGATCCATAACACGCCGATCAGGTTGAAGACCACGTGAAAGTAGGCGGCTCGGCGGGCATTCGTGGTCGCTCCCAGGGAAGCAAGGATGGCCGTGATGGTGGTTCCGATGTTCTCGCCAAGGACCAGCGCCGCCGCTGTTTCGTAGGGAATGATGCCCTGGGATGCCAGAGAAATCGTGATGCCAAGAGTCGCTGACGAAGATTGCACCAGTGTGGTCAGCACGCAGCCGGCCAGAGCACACTGCAAAACGCCGACATAACTATCCGCCTGGAATCTCTGAAACCAGGTTTCGAATGCTGGGATTTCCTTGATAATCGAACACGCGTCTTTCATCAGTTCCAAGCCGAAGAAGACCATGCCCACGCCCATAAATGCCATGGCCCAGTACCGCCAGCGGTCCCCCTTCGAAAACAAATAAACAAACGCAGCACCGCCCAGCAGCGGCAGTCCGTATTTCCCCACCTTCAGTACCAGAATCCAGCCGGTAACTGTCGTGCCGATGTTGGCCCCCATGATCACGCCAATGCCCTGCGTCAGTTCCATGACGCCGCTGTTGACAAATCCCACCACCATCACCGTAGTTACGGAACTGGATTGCACCACACATGTGACGACAACACCGACAATCGTGGCGGCGATTCGGTTGTTCGTGACGGCGCTGATCATGCGCCGCAGACCGGTACCAGCGACTGCCTGCATTCCTTCGGACATGTTCTTCATGCCCAACAGGAACAGGCCGAGTCCGCCCACGATTCCGCAGACCAGATCAACAATTGCAGAAATGTCCAAGGGATTCACCATCGGATGAGGAGTTTATGACCGCCAAGTGTGACTTGGCGGGCATGTTAAGGTGTCGCAGCCGTCTTTCAACAGCTGGAGTACATCGATTCCGATTCCGTCTCAGACCAATCCGAAACTCGTTCAACCAGGATTCGATTCTGTGTGCAGAGAACGCCGAAAACATCGATCGGACAGGACAATCGGACCATGGTCGGTATGAGTTCCTTTGCGTGGTTATTCGGCGAAACGCTGATTTCTGGGTACGGATGACTATTTTTCTGATCTTTTTACCGGGTAGATATCAATCTGTCGGGTCGGCAACCTCGGAGCTGATCTTCCGCACGAAACGCAGTAGCAATGGATGTGCGGGTTCGGCCATTTGGCCGTGGTTGAATCCCTCCAGTTCAAACAGTTCTGTGTCAGGATGGCCGACCACCTGCATCATCCGCCAAAGATAAGCGTTTTCCTCGTAGCGGCCCAGCAGTTCTAGGTCGCGGTCTCCCGTAATCAGAAGCAGGGGCGGCGCGTCCTTACGAACGTGAAACAGGGGTGCCATGTCGTCGACGATCGGTTGTTTGCCATCGATGCCTCGTTCTGCCCTGATTGTGAAGTGGGTAATCGTATGCCCGCTGAAAGGAATCAGGCCGGCGATCTGATCGGCGTCGATCTCGTGCGGGGCCAACCACCGCTTGTCCAGTCCAATCATGCTGGTCAGGTATCCCCCGGCCGAATGACCGCTGACGAAGACGCGTCTGGCGCACCCTCCATAATTTTCGATGTTCTTGATCGTCCATGCGACAGCCGCCGCTGCGTCCTCAATATATGCTGGCGATTTGACTTCAGGGTGCAAGCGGTAATTAACGGCGACAACCGCGATTCCCTGTTCCGCTAATGCCTTGGGGACTGACCGTTCGCCGGCCTTCAAGCCTCCGCCATGGAACCACACGACCGTGGGAAATTGCTGTGCGTGAGCAGGATGATACACATCTAACCGACAACGCTCTGTCATGTACTCCGTCAGGTCGTCGCCATCGTGATATAGAATGTCTTCGACAGTCAGATACTTCTGTGCCGGGGCTTTCACCTGCTGAGCGGTTGTGACTTGAGGCAGGCCGGTGGTAACCATCACAACGAACAGAAACATCCTGGAGACCCGGAACATGGCGTTTATCTTTCTGTGAGTCTTTTCCCCTGTCGTCGGTACATTCTGTCGCGATTCGAGCGATCAAACGGTCTGTTTTCGACTGCCTGAGTTGGCTTACGGACCGGGCTGCGTCAGGGGGAGTTCTTCGTTACCATATTATTGCTCAAATCATGTCATGGGCACCACGGCTGCACGGAATCGACTGAATTTCGGAATTCCAGTGCCAGGCACGAAGACGTACCCATATGAACGGACTCTGCTTTGCCAGGCTGCGGCCATCCCACCGTCTGGAGTCCATTCCCGCCTGTGGCTGTCGGTGGAACGAGTCCTTCGAAGATCCAGAATTTTGAACCTGCCGGTTGTCTGTGCTGTCTGCTGAGAGTAGCATTCGGCCCATCTGAGCCGCATGGTTTCAGGTCGATGAGGCGGCAACGCTTCGCCATCAGCCCTGGTGGCGGAATTGGCAGACGCGCATGATTCAGGTTCATGTGTCCGTAATGGACGTGGAGGTTCGACTCCTCTCCAGGGCATCAAGCACGGTCTTTTGACCGTGCTTTTTTATTGCGCGAATAGGTTTTTGTGGACGGTCGGCCCTTTTGGTGGCACACTGTTTCTCCTGCGTTTTCGTCAGTTTGCGTGTCTGGTGTGCCACTTTTTGAGACTCGATTTCGTGGAACTGTTCGAAATGGGGATCGTCCACCTAGGCGTAGTTATCGTTCTGCACTTCCACGCTGTGATCGATCCAGTTGGCGACAACATGTGCGGGCATTCCTGAATCGAGCCACTCGGTTTCACAGGACGCCATGAGGTTCTGTATGAGCTTTGGCCACGGCTTCACCATCCACTATCTGGTTCATTTCAACGAGGAGCGGCGTCGTGGGCACAGCGCACTTGTCGCCAACGAAAAGACGTTTATTGCTGTAGGCAGCGCATTGATGCTGACAACGGTTGTCATGACTGCGGGACTGGGCACTGTCATAACCAGTCAATTGCCGCCACATGTCAGTTTTGCCGTCATGGCGTGCACGACGCTGGCCGTGGCTCTGCCTGCGGATCTGTTGTTTCTGCCTGCTCTGCTGGCCCTGTTTCCCGGGAAATGTCCCGAGGCGGAACAGCCTGTCTCGGAAGCTGAAGTGTCTGTTGACGTCTGAATTTTTCGGTCTGACGAAGCCGCCACACACCTGTGTCTTCCAGGAGAGTTCTCTCCACATTGCAGAATGCGCGGTACATTTGGTACTGCGGAGTCTGGCAAACACGTTTGTTCCAGCGGTACAGGCCGACCACAGCGGTTTCCGGCCGCTAATGCCATTCGTGTGTGATTCTCTGTGGTATGGGTGTGCGACTGAAGAGGCCAGATGATGCTGGTTTCACAGTAGAGACTGAAACTGTCGAATATACGAATGACGTTTCACGAATGCCGCCCACACGTCGTATCATTCCGGCCCGGGTCGCGACAACAATCAATACTCTATTTTGTCTCTGGTGCAGAGCTCTATGAAACGCGCGGTTGGACTGATTATCGGCATCGTGGTCTCTGTGATCTGCTTTGCGTATTCCATGAAAGGAACATCGCTGGAGGAGCTCAAGGCCGGTTTTTTACAGGCCAATTATTTGTCACTGCCGTTCATGCTGGCCATGTTATTTGGTTTCTATTGGCTGAAGGCCCTGAGGTGGTCATGGCTGCTGTCTCCGGTGACGCCATTGACTACCCGCCAACTGTTCCCGCCTTTGCTGATCGGATTTGCAGCCAATAACATTCTGCCGGCACATCTGGGTGAATTTGTTCGTGTCTTCGTCGTCCGCAAGCAGCACAAAGTTCCATTCAGCACAGTGTTTTCCACGGTTGTGCTGGAACGAATCTTTGACGTGGTGGCGATTCTGGGACTGTTCAGCGTTGGCTTGATGTTCACGAAGGACCTGCCCGACGACTATCGAAAAAGTGCCATATTCTTGGCGGCCGGCTGCGTCTTTGTCGTCATCTGTGTGGCGTTCTACCTGATCTGGACAGACTGGTTTCTGAAACTCACCGAAACGATCATTGGGTGGGTTCCGTTTATTCCCAAATCGTTGACCGGAAAAATTCTCGACATGCTGCGTGCCGGAGCCCACGGGCTGGCGGCACTGAGAAGCGGCAGGACCGTTTTTCTGATCATGTTGAATTCGATTGTTCAGTGGCTGCTGAACGGTCTTCTGGCGTATACCGCGCTGAGAGCATTTCATGTGCCGGTGACACCCACGGCCGGATTGATCGTTACAGGCGTGATCGCCATCGGTGTAACGATTCCGTCGTCACCGGGATACTTCGGGGTGATTCAATACTGTTTTGCCATCAGCATGGCCGCACAGGGACTCGACATCGATCCTTCTCTGGTGCTGGGAGCGTCCCTTTACTACCACATCAGCATGTACATTCCGGTCACCGTTCTGGGGCTGCATTATCTGCATTCACTGGGCATGCGTGTTTCTGATCTGAACAAGGTGGCAGACGATCCTGTCGATCAGGATTCGCCGGGTCAGACATTGAACACGGAGCAGGAAGAAAACTCAGCTGTCATGCCGCAGCAGGATCCATCACTCGACAGTCCCTGATTCCTGTTGCTTTCCGATTCTGTCGACGATCAATGGCAAAGGTGCGGCCTCATCTGACACCGTTATCGCTTTTTGAATTGGCAAAGCATACTCCTCTGAGTCCTTACAGAATACCCTCACGACTGGCTGGTCTTTTTGCACGGCGTCGCCGACTCTGACAAGCATTTCCAGTCCCACGGCGTGGTCGATCCGGTCGGTCATTTGCACGCGTCCCCCTCCCATCCAGATGATCGATGCTCCCAGTTGTTCAGCATCGATTTCGGATACAACGCCTGACCTTGCTGCGGTAACGTCAGAACAGTGTGCGATCTTGATTTCAGCATCAGGATCTCCGCCCTGAGCCCGCACCATCTGACAGTATTTTTCGAATACGGATCCGCTGTCCAGCAACCTTGACGCGGTTTCGGCAGCTGCAACACGGTTCGATTCTGTCCCCGTGGATAACAGGATTTCGACAGCGAGTTCTATCGTGAGTAATCGCACGTCATGAGGACCACCGCCTTTCATGACGGCTATTGATTCACTGACTTCGAGTGCGTTTCCGCACATTCGTCCCAGTGGCTGATTCATGTCGGTCAGCAACGCTGTGGTCGTGACTCCCATGCGGTTTCCGGTACGCACGAGCGAATGAGCCAGCTGTGTTGCCTGTTGTCGCGTTTTCATAAACGCGCCCGAGCCAAACTTCACATCCAGCACCAGGGCATCCAGAGTTTCGGCCAGCTTCTTGCTCATGATACTGGCAGTGATGAGTGGAATTGACGGGACTGTTGCCGTGACGTCGCGCAACGCGTACAGCTTTCGATCTGCCGGAGCCAGTTCGCTTGATGCTCCCGTGATGACGCACCCGACTTCCTGGGTCAGTCCCTGAATCTCGTCCAGCGACAGATCTGTGCGAAAACCAGAGATGGACTCCAGTTTGTCCAGCGTGCCACCGGTTGCACCCAGGCCTCGGCCGGACAGCATCGGGACACGGAATCCCAGACACGCCAGCAGCGGCGCCAGCGGGATTGATGTCTTGTCACCAACGCCACCTGTTGAGTGTTTATCGATGCGACTGTGTCCGTCATCCGGCCACTGCAAAGTCGTGCCGGACTGCAGCATTTGCTGAGTGAGCACTGCGGTTTCACGATCTTTCATCCCGTTCAGGTAGATGGCCATCGCCAGAGCGGACATTTGGTAGTCCGGAATTGTTTCATCCGTAAAACCAGTGACAAAGAACGCGATTTCCTTATCAGATAGTTCTGCTCCATCGCGTTTTCTGGCAATGATCTGTGCGGGAATCAACATCGCGTTCCTGAATAACACCTGTCAGGCCAGCTATGCACTGTCGCGACCTGTCTGGTGTCCATGCACGGATTTGTCTCTCGACGAAAAGATAGCTCCGATAATAACCACCAGCAGCGTGGCCACTACGATTGCCATTAACGGGTGAACATAATCCAGAATTGGGCGTGTTGCATCGCATAGCGGTATCATCCATTCGGGAGGACTCTGCATATCCGCCAGCACAATCGCAAAAATGGATGTGATGCCGACAATGACTCCCAATCCGGATCCGAAGGCCCCGATTGCGTTTGTAAACCGAGCCAGCAGGATCAGACCTAATGTCCCCCCGCTAAGGACTCCTGATATCTTCCACCAGACATCCAGCATCGACTTAATGTCCATCATTGCCAGGGCAACAGCGATACCGGCGACGCCCAGAACAACAGTCATGACTCGCAGAAATCGAAGTTCTGCCGCCGCTGCGCGTTTTGCGGCGTCGGCGGACAGTTCCGTATTGCTGACAAAGAACCGATTTCTGACGTCGCACAACAGCAACGTGGCTGAACTGTTCAGCGAGGAATCAACCGTACTCATGGCAGCAGCAAGAATCGCGGCGATCAACAG